>NZ_JBQXEO010000003.1:0-362043 GCF_052601155.1 Micromonospora yongxingensis | reverse complement strand
CCGCCGGTAGCTGCTCGGCCCGGCTGAGCACCTGGTCGATGAGGCCGTACTCGCGGGCCTGCTCGGCCGTGAACCAGCGGTCCCGGTCCCAGTCCCGCTGGATCTCGTCCAGGGTCCGTCCACTGTGCTGGGCGATCAGCTCCTGCATGGTCCGCTTCACGTGCAGCATGTTCTCCGCCTGGATCGTGATGTCCGAGGCGGTACCGCCCATCCCACCCGACGGCTGGTGCATCATGATCCGCGAGTGGGGCAGCGCGTACCGCTTGCCGGCCGCGCCGGCGCAGAGCAGGAACTGCCCCATCGAGCCGGCGAACCCGAGCGCCAGCGTCGCCACGTCGTTGCGGACGTAGCGCATCGTGTCGTAGACCGCCATCCCGGCGGTCACCGAGCCGCCCGGCGAGTTGATGTAGAGGTGGATGTCCCGATCGGCGTCCTCGGCGGCGAGCAGCAGGATCTGCGCGCAGATCTGGTTGGCCGACTCCTCGGTCACCTCCGTGCCCAGGAAGACGATCCGCTCCCGCAGCAGCCGTTCGAACACCTGGTCACCCAAGGACGGCTGCCCGCCGTCCAGCATCCGCACGCCGTACCCGATCATTCGCCGCCACCTTCCGCCGTGCCGGCGGGCGGCGGGACCGCCCGGGGGACCGGCCCCTCCAGCGTGCGTCCGGCGGCGGTGCCCGGCCCAGGGGTTCTGCCGCCGGCAGATCCGCCGACGGCAGAAAGAGGCGGGCTACGCGGCGGTCAGTTGCCGCGCGCTCAGGACCGGCTCGCCCATTCCCGGCCCGCGGTGCAGGACCAGCCCACCGGAACGCGGGCCCACCAGCAGCGTCGCGTTACCGCTGTCATGCCGCGTCACCTCGACCCGCTCCAGCCTGGTCAACATCGCCCGCGGGGCGGCCGGCAGGCGGGGCTCGACCCGGCGCATGTCGTCACGGGCCTCACCGAGCAGGTCGGAGAGGCTGATGCCGAGCGCCCGGCAGATCGCCGCGAGCACCTCCGAGGAGGCTTCCTTGCGCCCCCGCTCGACCTCGGAGAGGTAGGGCACGGAGACGTCGGCCGACTGGGCCACCTCGCGCAGCGTGCGGCCCTGACGCTGGCGGTGGCGGCGCAGCACCCCGCCGATCACTCGTCGCAGCAACGACATGCGGGCCTCACTCTCGCGGTCGTCGTCCAGGGACAGCCCCATCATGCCCGCTTGGGGCCGTCCGGGCCGACCCCTGGGGCGACTTGGCGCGGCGGGCGCACGTCCGTGCGCCACCCGGACGTGCGGTGAGCGGCGTACCCGCTATGTTGTGGTCGTGCAGGCGACGGTCGTGGAGCAGGTTCGACGGTGATCCATTTTCCCGCGCAGCGCCGGGGCCCGCTGAGCGCCCTGAGCATCCGGCTGGCCGCCGCCCTGGGTCTGGTCTTCGCCGTGGTGGCCGCGGTCTACCTCGACCGGGACGGCTACCGCGACGTCAACGAGGACGGGCTCACGCTGCTCGACTGCTTCTACTACGCGGTCGTGTCCCTCTCCACCACCGGATACGGTGACATCACGCCCGCCGCACAGTCGGCGCGTCTGGTCAACGTCCTCTTCGTCACCCCCGCCCGGGTGCTCTTCCTGATCATCCTGGTCGGCACCACCCTGGAAGTCCTGACCGAGCAGTACCGGACCGGCCGTCGCCTGTCGCGGTGGAGGAGAACCGTGAAGGACCACGTCATCATCTGCGGCTACGGCACCAAGGGCCGTAGCGCGGTCTCCGCTCTCATGGAGAACGGTCTGGACCGGTCGAGAATCGTGGTGGTGGAACGCAGCGGCCCCGCCCTGCGGCAGGCCACCTCCGCCGGGCTGGTCGCCATCGAGGGTTCGGCGACCCGGTCGTCGGTCCTGGAGGAGGCGCACGTCCGGACGGCGAAGGCCGTGATCATCGCGACCGACAGCGACGACGCCTCGGTGCTGGTGGCGCTGACCGTGCGGCAGGTCACCGCCGGGCAGGTCCGGATCATCGCGGCCGCCCGGGAGGCCGAGAACGCCCCGCTGCTCAAGCAGAGCGGTGCCCACCACGTGATCGTCTCCTCCGCCACCGCCGGCCGGCTGCTCGGCCTCTCCACCTCGGCGCCGCCGCTCATCGACGTGGTGGAGGACCTGCTCACCCCGGGTCAGGGAATGGCGCTGGCGATGCGTTCGGCGGAGCGGGACGAGGTGGGTCGCTCCCCTCGGGAACTGGACTCGCTGGTGATCGCCCTGGTCCGGCGGGGCAAGGTGGTCACTCTGGCCGACCGGGCCGGCGCGATCATCGAGACCGGCGACATGCTGGTGCACGTCCGCGACGACCGTCCCCAGTCTGCCGCCACGGTCTGAGCCGCCCCCGGCGGCGTCAGCAGGTGTCGGAGGACGTGTCGTCCTCGTGAATCGCCGTGCTGCAGATGACCGTCGTCCCGGTGGCGGCCTGCCGAAGCAGTAGGTAGAGCCTCTCCCTGTCGGCGGGCTCCAGTGCTCCCAACACCTCGTCCTCGGCACCGGCGAGGGCACATTCGGCCTCGTTGAGGCGTTTCGCCCCGTCCTCGGTCAGCTCGACGACGTGCCGGCGACGGTCCTCGGGCGAGCGCCGCCGCTCGATCAGCTGCTTCGCCTCCAGGTCGTTCAGCAGCCCCACGATGTTGGTGCTGTCCATCTCCAGGGTGCTGGCGAGCGCCTGTTGGCTGATTCCGTCGCCGTCGCGCAGCACGGTGAGCGCAACCAGATGCCGTGGCCGCAGGCCGAGTGGCGCCAGCACCGACTCCGATCGCAGCCGCATGCGCCGGGCCAGATGGTCCAGTAGCGCGCCCGAGCGGTGCTCCGACGGGACGAGCGGCTGGGCGGACATGTGACCCAGTCTACCCAGTCGACGAAACATCGGCCTGCTATAAATGGTTGGTGCTACACAGACGATCCTTGGAGGGGTAATGATGAACCTGCTGCATATCGATTCGAGCATCCGCGGCGACTGGTCGGTCAGCCGCCGGCTCACCGCCCGCGCGGTCGCCACCTGGCGGGCCGCCCACCCGGACGGCGTGGTGACCTACCGTGACCTGGGCGCCGAGCCGCTGCCGCACCTGGACGCGGCGAGTGGCCTGGCCCGGATGACGCCAACCGACCAGCACACCCCGGCGCAGCGCGAGTCGTGGGAGCTCAGCGAGCGGCTGGTCCGCGAGGTGCAGCAGGCCGACGTGGTGCTGCTCGGGCTGCCGCTCTACAACTACGGCCCACCGAGCAGCGTCAAGGCCTGGGTGGACCACCTGATCCTGCCCGGGTTGGCCTACGACCCGGCCGGCCAGCAGGGCCTGCTCGGTGGACGGGAGTTCGTCGTGCTGGCCACCCGAGGTGGCGGCTACGGCGAGGGCGCGCCCCGCAATGGCTGGGACCACGCCGAGCCATGGCTCCCGCACGGCCTCTCGATGACCGGCCTGGAGCCGCGCTTCATCACCACCGAGCTGACCCTCGCCCCCGAGGTTCCGGCGATGGCCGACCTGATCCCGCTGCACGAGGCGAGCCTCGCGGCGGCCGAGAAGGAGATCGACAACCTTTGGCTGCCCGCCTCCGCCCAGCGCTGAGTAGCAGCACACACGACGAGAGCGGCCGCCCCCACCAGGGGACGGCCGCTCTCGTCATGCCGTACGGGTCAGATGATCGTCCAGGTGTCGCCGCTGCCCAACAGGCCGGCAAGCTGCTGCTCGGGAGTCTCCGTGACCTTCGCCTTGGCGGCGGCGAGCTGGCTCTGCACCACGCTGTCGTACGAGGGCCGGTCCACCGAGCGGAAGACCCCGATCGGGGTGTTGCGCAGGTCCAGACCGGGCAGCCGGGACAGCGCGAAGGCGTACGCCGGGTCGGCCACCGTCGCGTCGTGCACGACGATCTCCTCCGGGCGGACCGAACTGGTCTCCCGGACCTCCAGGCCGAACCCGCCCGGCGGGTGCACCACGCAGAACCGCCCATCGGTGCCGAAGGTGATCGGCTGCCCGTGCTCCAGGCGGATCAGGTAGTCGTCCCGGGTGCCCGGATCCTTGAGCTGGTCGAACGCCCCGTCGTTGAAGATGTTGCAGTTCTGGTAGATCTCCACGAACGCCGAACCCTCGTGCTCGGCGGCGGCCCGCAGCACCGACTGGAGGTGCTTGCGGTCCGAGTCGATGGTCCGGCCGACGAAACTGGCCTCCGCGCCGAGGGCGAGCGAGAGCGGGTTGAACGGGGCGTCCGCCGAGCCGGCCGGGGTCGACTTGGTGACCTTGCCGACCTCGGAGGTGGGCGAGTACTGACCCTTGGTCAGACCGTAGATCCGGTTGTTGAACAGCAGGATCTTGAGGTTGACGTTGCGCCGCAACGCGTGGATCAGGTGGTTGCCGCCGATGGAGAGCGCGTCGCCGTCGCCGGTGACCACCCAGACCGACAGGTCCGGCCGGGACACCGACAGGCCGGTCGCGATCGCCGGGGCGCGACCGTGGATCGAGTGCATCCCGTACGTGTTCATGTAGTACGGGAAGCGGGACGAGCAGCCGATCCCGGAGACGAAGACCGTCCGCTCCCGGGGGATGTTCAACTCGGGCATGAACTGCTGGATGGCGGCCAGGATGGCGTAGTCACCGCAGCCGGGGCACCAGCGGACCTCCTGGTCGGACTTGAAGTCCTTGGCGGTCAGCTTGAGGGCGACGGGCTCAGACATTCTTCAGCACCTCTTCCAGCGTCGTCTCCAGCTCCGTGGACGTGAACGGCAGGCCGCGGACCTGGTTGTAGCTGATCGCGTCGACCAGGTAGCGGGCCCGGATGACGTGGGCGAGCTGGCCCAGGTTCATCTCCGGAATGACCACCCGGTCGTAGGAGCGCAGCACCTCACCGAGGTTGGCCGGCATCGGGGCCAGGTGCCGCAGGTGCGCCTGGGCGATGGACAGGCCACGCTGACGGAGCCCCCGGCACGCCGCACCGATCGGGCCGTACGTCGAGCCCCAGCCGAGCACCAGCACCCGGGCGTCGCCGTCCGGGTCCTCCACCTCGATGTCCGGCACCGGGATGGTCTCGATCCGGGCAGCCCGGGTGCGCACCATGAAGTCGTGGTTGGCCGGGTCGTAGGAGATGTCGCCGGTCTTGTCGGCCTTCTCCAGCCCGCCGATCCGGTGCTCCAGGCCCGCCGTGCCCGGGATCGCCCACGGTCGGGCCAGCGTCTCCGGGTCGCGCAGGTAGGGCAGGAAGGTGGTGCCGTCCTCGCCGTTGGGCTCGGAGGCGAACTCCACCCGCAGGTCCGGCAGGGACTCGACGTCGGGCAGCAGCCAGGGCTCGGAGCCGTTGGCGACGTAGTTGTCCGACAGCAGGATGACCGGTGTGCGGTAGGTCAGCGCGATCCGCGCCGCCTCCAGCGCGGCGAAGAAGCAGTCCGACGGTGACCGGGGCGCGATCACGGCGACGGGCGCCTCGCCGTGCCGGCCGTAGAGCGCCATGTTGAGGTCGGCCTGCTCGGTCTTGGTCGGCATGCCCGTGGACGGGCCGGCGCGCTGCACGTCCACGATCACCAGCGGCAGCTCCAGCGCCACCGCCAGGGAGATCGTCTCGCTCTTGAGCGCCACACCCGGACCACTGGTGGTGGTCACACCGAGCGAGCCGCCGTACGACGCCCCCAGCGCGGCGCCGACCGCGGCGATCTCGTCCTCCGCCTGCATGGTGAGCACGCCGAAACGCTTGTGCTTGCTCAGCTCGTGCAGGATGTCCGACGCCGGCGTGATCGGGTACGCCCCGAGGAAGACCGGCAGCCCGGAGCGGACCCCGGCGGCGACCAGGCCCAGCGAGAGTGCCGCGTTGCCGGTGATGTTGCGGTAGGTGCCCGGCTGCATCTTCGCCGGCTTGACCTCGTAGCGGACCGCGAAGTCCTCGGTGGTCTCGCCGAAGTTCCACCCGGCCCGGAAGGCGGCCACGTTCGCCGCCACCAGCTCCGGGCGCGCCGCGAACTTGCGCTCCAGGAAGCGCAGCGTCGACTCGTACGGCCGGGAGTACATCCAGGAGAGCAGGCCGAGGGCGAACATGTTCTTCGACCGCTCGGCGTCCTTCTTGGACACCTCGTGGGTGGCGAGCGCGCCGACCGTCATCGAGGTCAGCGCCACCGGGTGCACGACGTAGCCGGCCAGCGAGCCGTCTTCGAGCGGGCTGGTCTGGTAGCCGACCTTGGCCAGGCTGCGCTTGGTGAACTCGTCGGTGTTGACGATGATGTCCGCGCCGCGCGGCAGGTCGGCCAGGTTGGCCTTGAGCGCCGCCGGGTTCATCGCCACCAGCACGTTGGGCGCGTCGCCCGGGGTGAGGATGTCGTAGTCGGCGAAGTGCACCTGGAAGCTCGACACGCCGGGCAGGGTGCCGGCGGGAGCGCGGATCTCGGCGGGGAAGTTGGGCAGCGTGGAGATGTCGTTGCCGAGCTGCGCCGTCTCCGAGGTGAACCGGTCGCCGGTCAGCTGCATGCCGTCGCCGGAGTCACCGGCGAACCGGATGACCACCCGGTCGAGTTGACGGATCTGCTTGGTCACTGTGCCACCTTCGTTCGCGACTGCGGGGCTCGCAAAACCGGCTCACTCCTCGCGCTCACGCCTGCACCTCGCTTCGCTGCGCGCGGTCGCGCGGCCGGCTGAACATCATGGTGACCTCGCCTTGCCCGGCCACGGGACCTCCTTGACGCAACGCTGCAACGCACCGCCCCAGGCCGGTCCGGTCCGCTGTCGTTCCTCATCTGAGAGCCTACGTCGAATGGGCCCCCGACCCTCCCTGGAGGTCCGCCGACTGGGACCGGATCCGGCGGGGAATTGGGCAGTATTGCGGTGTTTCACCCGGCCCGCCGTAATCCAGATCACCGTCGACGTCCCGCCGGCCACCCGGTAGGCCGGCCGTCGGGTGTCGCACTGGTCAGTCGGTGGGCGCGGCGGTCGGCCCGGCCACCCGGTCGCTGAGCCGGCGACGCAGCGAGGTGGTGGCCAGCACCAGGGCCAGCACCACCAGCAGGGCGGAGACCCCGATCAGGATGGCCGCGGTGCGTTCCACGGAGGTCATCGGGCCGTCGTGGGAGGCACCCCCTCCGGACAGCACGCCCTGGGAGCCGGTCGGCGCGGGCGGTGAGACGACCGGGGTGGCAAGCGCGGCCGCCGCGGTGATCCGGAAGCTCATCTGGACCTGCCGGGTCGGGCCTCTGCGCGGGTCGAGCTGGCCGATCACGGCACCGGACAGCGGCGCCTCCCGCTGGGCCTGCGGCGTCGCCTCGACCGGCAGCCGCAGCTCGACGGTCCTGCCCGCCGCCACGGAGCCGGCGTCGCAGCGGGTGCGGGTGGTGTCGACCGCCACGCAGCCGGCCGGTGGGGTCGGCACGCTCACGCCGGCCGGCAGGACCACCTCGACCTGGCCGGCCGCGTCCGCCTCGCCGGTGTTGCCCAGCCGGACCGTGAGGGTGCTCGGTGCGCCGCTGATGTCGAAGGCCACCTCGTCGGCGTCGAGCGAGATCCCCGAAACCGGCGGGCCGGGCGGGAAGAGCACCGCGAAGCCCTGGTCGTCGGTCGCCTCGCCGGCCACTCCCGGCGCTTCCGCGGCCACCTGCACGGATCCGCTGAGCGGCATCTGCCGCCAGGCGTTGCCGGCGACCCGCAGCCGGAGCAGGCTGCTGAACCGGGCGCCCGGCGCGGTCGTCCAGGCCCCGCAGCGGTACGCGCGGAGGCCGGTGGTGGCGCATCCCTTCGTCCCGGCGTCGGTCAGCCCCTCGGGGAGCCGGTACGACAGTCGGATCCGCTGGGCGGCGATGCCGGTGTTGGTCACCGTGACCCGCAGCGTGGTGATCGTGCTGGCCG
Source organism: Micromonospora yongxingensis (assembly GCF_052601155.1). Lineage (NCBI taxonomy): Bacteria > Bacillati > Actinomycetota > Actinomycetes > Micromonosporales > Micromonosporaceae > Micromonospora > Micromonospora yongxingensis. Next base: position 354,222 of record NZ_JBQXEO010000003.1, on the reverse strand, counting down.
CGTTCCAGTACGCGCCGGTGACGGTGACGTCCTCGGTGGTGACCTGCACGCCGAGCGGGTTCGGCGGCGGCGCCTCCGGGCCCGGCGCCGGTGGGCGGACCGGGGGCACCGGCGGCCGGGGGGTGGGTGGGCGGCTGGTGGCGCCCGGCCCGGGAGCGGTGGTGGTCGGTGCCGGTGGCACGTCCGGCGTGGTGGTCACCGGGGCCGGGGGCGTCGTCTCCGGCGGGGGCGCGGTGGTCTCCGGTGCCGGGTCGGTCGGCTCGGGATCACCACCCGGGTCGTCGGTCGGGGTGGGCTCCTCCGCCGGGGTCGTCTCCGGGTCCGGCTCGGGCTCCGTCGCCGGGTCGGTCACCCCCGCGACCGGGGTGGCCTCGGGCAGCGCGGCGCTGGCCCAGGCCGGCCCCACGGCGAGTGCCGCGAGCAGGCCGAGCGCGAGCGAGGTCGCCAGCAGCGGAGTGGGACGCCACCCCGCAGCCCGGTGACCGGGCGTTGCCTTCACGCTGGCCATCTGTCCTCCGGTGACATGGTGAGAGTCCAATACTCGATAACAGTTGCCCTGGTGCACTAGTCCCAGCCGGAAACAAATCCGTAACGTGTTCGATACGGCCTTTCCGGGCGGGCGGTAGGCTCCGGACGTGACCGGATACCTGGGCTCGTACGCCACGCTCGGGCTCCTGCTGCTCGCCAGCGTTCTGTTCTTCATTACGGCGTTCTCGGCCAACCGGGTGTTACGTCCTGCCCGTCCGGCTGATCCGGTCGGCAAGCGGACCAGCTACGAGTGCGGGCTCGACCCGGTCGGGGCGGACTGGGCGCAGATGCAGATCCGCTACTACGTCTACGCCTACCTGTACGTCCTGTTCGCCGTCGAGGCGGTGTTCCTCTTCCCCTGGGCCGTGGTCTTCGACCGGCCGGGATTCGGCCTGGTCACGGTGGTGGAGATGGCGATCTTCGTGGCGGTGCTCGCACTCGGCATCCTCTATGCCTGGCGTAGGAACATCCTGCGCTGGACGTGACCGGCGCGGCCTCCGGCGATCGTGCCGGTCCGCCCGGCCGTTCGCGGCCCGTTGCGGCGACGACCGGTCAGGCCAGGCCCCGTCGGGCCACCGCGGGCGGTCGGTCACCGCGGATCGAGGCCACCATGTCCAGCACCCGGCGGGTCGGCCCGACCTGGTGGGCCCGGAACACCCGGGCGCCCAGCCAGGCGGAGATCGCGGTCGCGGCCAGCGTCCCCTCCAACCGCTCGATCACCGGCAGGTCCAGCGTCTCGCCGATGAAGTCCTTGTTGGAGAGCGCCACCAGCAGCGGCCAACCCGTGCCGGTCAGCTCGTCCAGCCGACGGGTGATCTCCAGGGAGTGCCGGGTGTTCTTGCCGAAGTCGTGCGCCGGGTCGATGAGGATCCCGTCGGGGCGTACCCCCGCCGCCACCGCGCGCTCGGCGAGCCCGGTCACCGTCGCGACCACGTCGGCGACCACGTCGTCGAAGGCGGCCCGGTGCGGTCGGGTCCGCGGAACCAACCCGCCCGCGTGTGAGCAGACCAGCCCGGCGCCGGTCTGCGCGGCCACCCTGGCCAGCGCGGGGTCGGCACCCGACCAGGTGTCGTTGAGCAGGTCGGCGCCGGCCGCCACGGCCTCCACCGCCACCTCGGCACGCCAGGTGTCGATGGAGATGACCACGTCCGGGAACGCGTCGCGTACGGCGGCGATGGTGTCCACCGTGCGCCGGATCTCCTCGGCGGCGTCCACCTCGACGCCCGGCCCGGCCTTCACCCCGCCGATGTCGATGATCGCCGCGCCCTCGTCCACCGCCCGCTCGACCGCGCGCAACGCGCTGTCCGCCGCGAAGGTGGCGCCCCGGTCGAAGAACGAGTCCGGGGTGCGGTTGACGATCGCCATCACCACCAGCTCGCCGGGGGCGAACGTCCGCCCACCCAGCCGAAGCGACCCGGCCATGCCCGCCTCCTGAGAATCCGCACCGTCGCCGCGAGCGCCGGCCGGTCCGACGCTAGCCGGTCCGCCGACGGGTGTGCCGGTCGGGCGTCGAGGCCGATCGTGATCGGGGTGGTGGGCTCGCTCACGGCCGGCCGCCATGCCACGATCAGTGCATGGGTCAGCTTCTGCTCCTCCTGGTCGTGGCATTGACCGTCGCGGCGGTGATCTTCGGCGTGACGGTGCTGGTCAGCGGCCGCGATCCCGGCCTGGTGCCGGCCGAGCCGGACTCGCAGGCCGTGCCGCTGCCCGGCAGCCGGCCGTTGCGGGAATCCGATGTGGGCGAGGTTCGTTTCGACACCGCGCTGCGCGGGTACCGGATGGCGCAGGTCGATCAGGCGATGCGCCGAGCCGCCTACGACATCGGCTACAAGGCCGAGTTGATCGGCGTGCTGGAGGCGGAGGTCACCGCGTTGCGCGAGGGACGCACCACCGACGCCGAGGCGCTGCGCCAGGCCCGTGAGCAGTCCGCCGGCGCGGCGACGACCGGCGAGGACGCGACCCCGGTCGGCTCGGCCGGCACCGGCGTCCTTCCCGACGCCACCTCGTCTCCTGCGGATTCCGACGGCGTGGCGCCGGCCACCGGTGAGCCCACCACGGCCCATGCCGGCTCCGCCGGCACCGACCCGCTGCCTGATGCCACGTCCTCTCCCGCGGATTCCGACGGCGTGGCGCCGATCGTCGGGGAGCCGGCCGGCGACGGCGCCCAGCACGGCGCGGTGGTGCGGTCGGAGAGCGGGTGACCGGCCCGGAGGGCTCCGACGATCTTCACGAGGCGGCGCAACCGGGTGCCGGCGAGGTGACCGCCACGGTGATCGTCGAAGCACCGGCGCGGCGGGTCTTCGCCGCACTGCTGGCCTGGGAGCGCCAGTCCGACTGGATCCCGTTCACCCGCGTGCGGGTGGTCGAGGGCGACGGCCGCGAGGGCAGCCGGATCGAGGCGGTGACCACCCTCGGCCCGGCCGTGCTGCGCGACGAGATGCGGGTCGTCCGGGTCGACGAGCCGTACGAGATCGGCGTGGTGCACTGCGGCCAGCTCCTTCGCGGCCCGGGTGTGCTGCGCTGCACCCAGATGGACCGGGACCGCACCCAGGTGGTCTGGCACGAGTGGTTCCACCTGCCGGGCGGCCGGGTCGGTCAGCTGGCGTGGCCGGTGCTCTGGCCCGGTTCCAAGGTCAGCCTCACCCAGGCGCTGAAGAGGTTCGCCCGTCTCGTCGAGCAGGGCCGGCTGCCCTGACCCCGGTGGCGTGTCGGTGGGATGCCCTAGCGTGTACGAGGTGACTGACCTGGTGATCGGCGCCGACGGGCTGCCCCGCTGCGCCTGGGGGGCGAGCACCCCGGACTACGCCGTCTACCACGACACCGAGTGGGGGCGGCCGCTGCGCGGCGACGACGCGCTCTACGAGCGGATGACCCTGGAGGCGTTCCAGTCCGGCCTGTCCTGGCTGACCATCCTGCGCAAGCGTCCGGCGTTCCGGCTGGCCTTCGACGAGTTCCGGATCCCGACCGTCGCAGGCTACGACGACGCCGACGTGACCCGGCTGCTCGCCGACGCCGGCATCGTCCGCAACCGGGCCAAGATCGAGGCGGCGATCGCCAACGCCCGCGCGGCGCTGGACCTGCCCGACGGGCTCTCGGCACTGCTCTGGTCGTTCGCCCCGGCGCCCCGACCGGCCCGCCCCGCCTCGTTCGCCGAGCTCGCGGCGATCACCCCCGAGTCGACGGCGATGGCCAAGGCGCTCAAGAAGCGCGGCTTCCGATTCGTCGGCCCGACCACCGCGTACGCGCTCATGCAGGCCACCGGCATGGTCGACGATCACATCGTCGGCTGCCACGTCACGCTCCCGGCGGTGGCGTGATGGGATTGCAGGCATGACGACCGAGACCGCGCACCGGGCCGGCGAGGCCGGCCACGCCGACCGGACGGGCACCTGGGCCGTGCTGCTGCCGGCCGAGCGGTACGAGGCCGAGCGGCTCGTGCACCACGACGCGCTGGAGTTGACCGGGCTGACCGACGTCGGCCGGCCGGGCCCCGGTGACCGGGTGGCCGTGCTGGCCGACGCGCCGCTGCGGCTGGTGGCGCTCGGCCGGGTCACCGCCCCGGGCCGGCGGCACCGGGAAGACCCCGACGACCCCCAGTCCCCGAACGAGCCCGGGACGCTCGTCGTGGCGTACACCCGGCGGGCCTTCGACGAGCCGGTGCCGGCCGAGCGGCTGACGCTCGACGGGCCGGTCACCGCGCTGGATCCGGCCGCCTTCCGGGCGCTGGCCGACCGGCTCGGCCCGCCCCCGGCGCGGCGTACCTGGCTGGTCAGCCTCGACCTGCCCATCGAGGCCGGCACGCCGGCCGAGGCGGTCCGGCTGTTCTGGTCCTACGTGCAGGAGCTGGGGCCGCGCGAGCTGCCCGCCTTCGTGTCGCCGTCCGGGGACGAGCTGGCCATGCAGGCGTTCGTCCTGGGTGCCGAGGCCAACCAGGACCCGGAAGAGGACGACTAGAACAACCCGGCCAACCGTCCCCGCCAGTCGGCGAGCACCGGGCCCGGATCGGTGTCCAGCACCCGCTCCAGCAGCGTGGCGTAGACGTCCCGGAAGTCGGTGGTGTATTTCAGGTCGCCGTCGTCGAGGTCGGTGAGGCTGGGTGCCGCTCCGTGCCAGCCGCCGCGCACCCCGGCCCCCAGCAGCAGCATGTCCGACGCGGTGCCGTGGTCGGTTCCGTCCGAGGCGTTGGCCCGGACCCGGCGGCCGAACTCCGAGTAGACCGCCACCACGACCTTCCGCCCCGCCTCGGTCCGGCTCATCCGGTCGGCGAACCCGGTCAGCGCCCGATCCAGCTGACCCAGCAGGACGGCCTGCAACTGCTTCTCGTCGGCGTGCGTGTCGAAGCCACCCAGCGACACCGAGAAGACCCGGGTGGACACGCCGGCCTCCACACACTGCGCGACCAGATCCAACTGCGCGTCCAACGGCGTCCGGGCCCCGCCGGTGGCCGTCGCCGGTGCCTGCTCGCCGTCCGGGTCCGCCGCGTCCCCGTCGGCGGAGTCACGCACCTGGCGGATCATCTCGTCGACGGATCGCAGGTCGGCGAAGCAGGCGGCGGCCCGGCCCCGGGCGGCGGACTCACCCGCCTCGGCGGCGGCGAGCGCGGCCAGCGTCTCGGCGGGCAACCCCCGGGCCGCTTTCCGGTCCGTCACGGGCACCGCCGCGCCTGCGCTGCGCGCACCCGCCAGCAGCGGCGGAAGCGCCGGTTCGAAGGAGACCGCCAGCCGGGGATCCCCGCCCGCCAGGTCCAGCCAGCGACCCAGCCAGCCGGTGTTGCCCGGGCGGTCAGGCTGCGCGGTGTGCCAGATGTCCATCGACCGGAAGTGACTGCGGTCGGGCTTCGGGTAGCCGACCCCGCGCACGACCGCCAGCCCACCGCCGGACCAGCGCTGGTGCAGGCCGACCAGTGCCGGGTTGAGGCCGAAGTCGTCGTCCAACCGCCGCACCTCGCCATCCGGGTACGCCAGCTCCGGGCGGGCCGCCCGGTAGGCCGGGTCGCCGTCCGGGATGACGGTGTTCAGACCGTCGTTGCCGCCATAGAGGGTGACCAGCACCAGCGTGCGGGACTGCGGATCGCGGTCACCGGCGGTGTCCAGCAGGTCCCGCAGGCTGTACGCGCCAGCCCCGGCGGCCAGCGCGCCCGCGCCGACCACCCCACTGGTGAGCAGGAACCTCCGTCGGGTCAGGGTGTCCATCGGTCGACTCCTCCGCTCAGCTGACGGTGTACTCGGGGCTGACCAGGCCGGCGGCCAGGAGCTTGCGGGGCTCGCCGGCCAGGGGCGTCAGGGCCGCCCGGGTCCGGGCACCCCAGCCGTCCACGACCAGCAGGCGGGCCAGGGCGTCCGGGCGGCCGGCGGCGGGCGCGGCGGTCAGCCGGGCCAGCACCGCCGGTGCCGTGGTGGCGGCCAGCATCCCGGCCATCCGGAGCCGGGCCTGCAACGACGAGGTGGTCAGCCAGGCGGCGCCGGCCGGCCAGCCACCCACGCTGGGCGGTCGCAGCGGCACCTGGTCCAGCGCGTTCAGGCCAGCCAGCAGTTGTTTCCGTTGCTGCTCGTTCAGAGCGGAGGGTCGGATGCCGAGCTGCCGCAGCGCGCCGACCATCCACTCCACCGGTTGCTTGACGAGGGTTCCCCGGGTCGCCACGAAAGCCGTCGACGAGAAGAGCGCGCGCAGGGTGGTGACGGTGTCCGCGCCGGCCAGGTCGACCGGCGCCGGGACCTCGGTGCCGGCGTAGCGGAACCAGAGCCGCCGGGCCACGAACGCCACCGCGGCGGGTTGAGCGGCCAGCAGCCCGGCGTACGCGTCGGCGTCGAACCGGCCACTGCGCCCGAGGATGGTCTTCTCCCCGGGGTCGTGCCGGCGGGTCTCGAAGCGGGCGACGCCGCTGCGCCGGTCCACCACCCAGCCGGTCAGCGCCCGGGCACCGGCCTTCACGTCGGCCTCGGTGTATCCGCCGATGCCGAGGGTGAACAGCTCCATCAGCTCGCGGGCCAGGTTCTCGTTCGGCGCCTTGCGGGTGTTCTTCTGCCCGTCCAGCCAGAGGATCAGGGCCGGGTCGCGCACCATCGCGGCGATCAGCGGCCCCAGTGGCCCGCGCCCGTGGCGGCGCAGCGTCTCCAACTGACCCAGCATCAGGTGGGCGGATCTGACCTTCTGCGCGCTGGTTGCCCAGTGTCCGTGCCAGAAGAAGAGGAGCTTCTCGGTCAGCCCGTCCTCGGCGGCCACCATCCGGTCCAGCCACCAGAGGGTCAGCCGCTGGAGCTGTTCCCGGCGCTCGGCGTTGGCCTGCTGCCGCTGCTCGCGGGTGGACTCGCCGGTCAAGCGGGCGTACGGGTCCGTACCCAGTGCCGGCGGCGGGGTGGCCGCCGCACCCCGGTCGGGGCGGACCGGGGTGAGCAGGTTGTCCAGGGCCGCCGCCGGTCCGGCGCGTTCGGCCGCGTCCACCTCGTCGGCGGTGGGCCCGAAGGTGGCCCGGCGCAGCAGGTGCGCCACCGCTTCACGATCGCTCATGTGGGCAGACGCTAGGCGGCCCATGTTCGAGGACGGTCAGGACGGGGTGCGAATCGCGTTCAGTGTCCCTCGAAGACCGGTTTCTGCTTGCCGACGAAGGCGAGGGTGGCCGCCCGGTGGTCGGTCGTCGCACCGCAGATCGCCTGCGCCTGCGCCTCGGCGGCCAGCGCGTCGGCGAGGGTGCCGGCGTCGGCGATGGAGAGCTGCCGCTTGATCGCGCCGTACGCGACGGTCGGGCCGGCGGCGAGCCGGGCGGCGAGTTCCTGCGCGGCCGGCAGCACCTTCTCGTCGTCGTCGGTCAGCTTGTTGAGCAGCCCCAGCCGGCACGCCTCCTCGGCGCGGACCGGCTCGGCCAGCATCAGCAGTTCCACCGCCTTGGCGTGGCCGACCAGCCGGGGCAGCGTCCAGGAGGCGCCGGTGTCGGCGGCGAGGCCCACCTTGGCGAAGGCCATCAGGAAGCTCGTGGTCGGTCCGCCGATCCGGATGTCGGCGAGGAAGGCCAGCGACGCGCCCGCCCCGGCGGCCATCCCGCGGACGGCCGCCACCACGGGCTTGGGCAGGTTGGCCAGCCGGGCCGCGATCGGGTTGTAGTGCGCCCGCACCGTGTCCAGCGGGTTGCCCGTGGTGCTCTCCAGCGTCGCCACGTGCTCGCGCAGGTCCTGGCCGGCGCTGAACGCCCCGCCCGCTCCGGCCAGCACGACAGCTCGGCAGGACCGGTCGGTCTCCAGCTCGGCCAGCGCGTCCCGCAGGGCCTCCTTGAGCGCCACGTCGAGCGCGTTCATGGCCTTCGGCCGGTTCAGCGTGAGGGTGACGACGGCATCGGTCCGGTCGACGAGCAACGGTTCGGTCACGTTCTAACGACCCTTCTGTCGGACGATGCGGCTACCGGCGTCGAGGCACTGCTCGACGTAACGGTCGGCGGCCGGACGCAGGCGGGCCGCGTGCCGGTCGAAGAAACTGGCCGCGGCGGTGCCGGGCCAGCGCTCGGGCAGCAGCGCCGGAGGTAGCTGCGGGTCCCGGAACAGGAAGGTACGCCACGCGTGCACGAGCCGGAACCGGGCCGCGTACGCCTCCTCGTCGGTGCTGCGCACGGTGACCGCGCTGAGCAGCGGGCGCTGGTCGGCGACGAACCGTTCGTAGGCGCGACCGATCTCGGTCAGGTTCCAGGCCCGGCGGACCACGCCCATCGCCCCCGGGGTGCCGGAGAAGTGTGAGGCGGTGAACCGCTCGAACCGGACGCCGGCCTCGGCGAGCAGCAGGTCGACGTCCTCGGCGGGCCGGGTGGCCACCCAGGTCTGCTCGTCGAGCGTGCCGTAGCCGAGGAAGCTGAGGTTCGCGGCGAGTCGCTGCCGGTCCCGCCGGGAGCCCGGCGCCTCCAGGACGAGCAGATCGAACCGCCCGTCCCAGCTGACCCGGCCGGTGCGGTAGATCCGGGCTGCCGCCTCGTCCAGTCGTCGGGCGGCTTTCGGTGTGATCGAATATCCCGGTCCGGACGCCAACCGGAGCGGGTCGAGCCAGCCCTGACGCACCATCCGGGACACGGCGGTGCGAACGGCCGGCGGCGCGATTCCCAACGGCGCCAGCAGCTTGACCAGGGCGGCGACCGGTGCCCGGCCACCCCTCGGTCGGAGGTGGTCGCCGTACAGGTCGAAGAGTGCCGACCGTGCCTGCATGACCGCACATTGTGACAGGCCTTCTCAAGATAAGCTAGATGCTGTTACATCAATGCTGCTCCGGTTTGGGTCCGGCGGTGTTCATCAGGGAAAATCGTTGGTCGACACCCCCGCGAGCGTTGCGGGTGGTCGTGACGAAGTGGCTGTGGGGCAACCCACCGACCCTGGTGTAGGTCTGAGGGGAGACAACATGGCGGCGATGAAGCCGCGGACAGGCGACGGTCCGCTGGAAGTCACCAAGGAGGGTCGGGGCATCGTCATGCGGGTCCCGCTGGAGGGCGGTGGCCGGCTCGTCGTCGAGATGACTCCCGACGAGGCCAACGCGCTCGGTGACGCGTTGAAGGCAGCCGCCGGCTGAGCGAGGAGTGGTCCGGGCGGTGTGCACCGCCCGGACCGTTCCTCAGTCCCTGAGCCACCGGCATCGCCGGTGGCTCAGGGTCTTCATCGCTGCGGACAGGCGGGTCGGGTCCCGCTCCGCGACACTTTTCTGGAGGTACGGTTCCGCGTGCTCGCCATCCGCCCGATCGCCGAGCCCGACCGGCTCGACGTCCTCGTCCTGCCCGTCCGTCCCGCCGATCCGGCAGCCGGCGGCGACGCCCCGGCCGAGACGGTGCCCACCGCCGTGGCGCCTCCGGACGGCACCGCCGAGGAGGCCGCCGCGCTGGCCCCGGTCGCCCGGCTGAACGGTCGAGCCGGAGAGATCCGCACCCAGTTGCGCCCCGGGCGTACCCCCGGCCGGCTGGTGCTGCTCGGCATCGGTGACGGTGGGGAGGCGGCCTGGCGGACCGCTGGGGCCGCTCTGGCCCGCTCCGCCGCGGATGAGACGCACATCACTATTGCGCTGCCGGCCGACGTGAGCCAGGCCGCCGTCCGCGGGCTGACCGAGGGCCTGCTGCTCGCCTCGTACCGGTTCCGCCTGACCGAGGCCGGAGACGCGCCCGCGCTCAGCGAGGTCGATCTGCTGCTTGCCGACCCGGCCGCGCAGGAGACCACCGTCGCCACGGCCCGGACGACCGCCGCGATGACCCACCTCGCCCGCGACCTGACCAACACCCCGTCCTCGGTGAAGAACCCGGAGTGGTTCGCCGACCAGGTGGCCTCCGCCGCGGCGGACCTGCCCGACCTGCACCTGCGGGTGCGTGGTCCGGCAGAGCTGGCCGCCGAGGGCTTCGGCGGGATCCTCGCCGTGGGCGGTGGCTCGGCCAGCGGCCCACGCCTCGTCGAGCTGGACTGGCGTCCGGCCGGCGCGCGTACCCACGTGGTGCTGATCGGTAAGGGCATCACGTTCGACACCGGCGGCATCTCGATCAAGCCGGTGCCGGCGATGAAGCTGATGCGCAAGGACATGGCCGGCGCGGCGGCCGTCGTCGCCGCCACCCTCGGTGCCGCCGCGTTGCGGCTGCCCGTCCGGATCACCACGCTGGCCCCGCTCGCCGAGAACATGGTGAGCGGGTCGGCGTTCCGTCCCGGCGACGTCATCCGGCACTACGGCGGGACGACCAGCGAGACGACCAACTCCGACGCCGAGGGCCGGCTGGTCCTCGCCGACGCGCTGGCGTACGCGGTGGACCAGCTCGCGCCGGACCTGCTGCTCGACCTGGCGACCCTCACCGGTGCCAACGCGGTGGCACTGGGCAAGCGCACCGCCGCCCTGTACAGCGAGAACGACAGGCTGGCCGCCGACGTGCTGGCCGCGGCCGAGGCGGCCGGCGAGGCGGCCTGGCGGATGCCGCTGCACACCGACTACGTCGAGTACCTGGGCAGCGAGGTCGCCGACCTGTACAGCGCGCCGACGCAGGGCGCCGGGTCGGTGCTGGCCGCGCTCTACCTGCGCGAGTTCACCGGCGAGCTGCGGGACCGCTGGCTGCACCTGGACATGTCGGCACCGTCGTGGGCGGACGGCGACCACGCCGAGGTCAGCCGCGGCGCGACCGGCTGGGGCGTGCGCTCGCTGCTGCGGTGGCTGGCCAGCGTCAACTGACCGGGGTCAGCACTTCACCGCCGCGAGCACCCCGTGGCCGACCGGGAGCAGCGCGGGAATCCAGTGCTCCGACTCCCGCACCGCCTTGATCGTCTCGCGGACGGTCACCGTCTCCGCGTCGCGGGCGGCCGGGTCAGCGATCCGGCCGCCGGCCAGCATGCCGTTGAGCGCCAGCACACCCCCGGGGCGCAGCAGTCGCAGCGCGGCCTCCACGCAGGCGTGGAAGCCGGTCGCCTCGGCGTCCACGAAGACCAGGTCGTACGCACCGTCGGCGAGCCGGGGCAGCACGTCCAGCGCGCGACCAGTGATGATCCGGGTGCGGCCGGCGGCGAAGCCCGCCTCGGTGAAGATCCGCCGGGCGATCCGCTGGTGCTCCACCTCCACGTCGATGGTGGTGAGCACGCCGTCGGCGCGCATGCCGCGCAGCAGCCAGACACCGCTCACACCGGTGCCGGTGCCGATCTCCACCACCGCCCGGGCGTTGCCGGCCGCGGCCAGCAGCCGCAGTGCCGCTCCCGCGCCGGGGGTGACCGCGTCGAGGCCCACCTCGTGGGCCAGGCTGCGGGCGGTACGTAGGACGAGATCCTCGGTCACGTACGACTCGGCGAACTGCTGAGCCTGGGTCGTCGAACCGCCGGAACCGGCGACCGTGGCGATGGGGCACCTCCGGGACGGTGCGTGGTGCGGGGGCGGGTTGGCACTGTGAGCGTAGAGGCGACCGCTGCGGGGCGCAGCCGCGCCTCCGCCCCTCGTGATCACCGGAGGCAACCGCTGACTCCACCGCGCGCATCCGTGCAATCCTGGAGGCGGTATCCCGTCAGCCGCGACCGCGCCGGTCCGTGGCCGGGCGACGCGGCGCGGGATCCGGGGACGGACTGGGAGGCACCTACGTGACCGACGGCTGGGACTGGCGCCGGGGCGGTGAGACTCCGGCGGCCCCGTCCGGGGCAGGGACCCCGCCGGCGGGGTCGCCGACCGCGCCGGCGGCCGGCAGCGCGCCCGCGGCGTCGCCCGGCAACGCATCGACGGCCGGGAGCCTGCCGGGGGCGACCCCGGTGGCCGGTCCGCCGATCGCCGCGCAGCCGGCCGCCTGGCCGGCATCGACCACGCAGCAGCCGGCCGCCTGGCCGGCATCGACCACGCCGCCGAGCCCGGCCGCGGCCTCGCCCTGGTGGTCGGACGCGCTCGCCGATCCGTGGCGGGACCCGGCGGCACCGGCCGCGGTGGTGGTGCCCGGGGTGGTGGTCACCGGCACCGAGCCCGAGGCGGTCACCGACCCGGACGCACCGGGCCGGCCGACGTTGCGCCACCTGCTGCTCATCCCGGTGATCACCGCGCTGCTGGCCGGCACGCTCGGTGGCGCGCTGGGCTACGCGTTCGCGGTACGCGGTGGCGCCGCCGGGACGGTGCTCGGCGGGGAGCCGGCGCAGGCGCCCGCGCTGGCCCAGCGCAAGCCGGAGTCCCTGGCCGGGGTCGCCGAACGGGTGCTGCCCAGCGTGGTGACCGTGCGGGTGAGCAGCCTCGGCGGGACGAGTGAGGGCTCCGGCTTCATCGCTAGCGCCGACGGTCACGTGATCACCAACGACCATGTGGTGGCCGGTGGCAGCGGCAAGGCCTCGGTGATCTTCAACGACGGCACCTCGGCCCCCGCGACCCTGGTCGGTCAGGACCCGGAGTCCGACATCGCGGTGATCAAGGTGAGCCGGACGGGGCTGCGGCCGGTCGAGTTCGGCGACTCCGACGCGCTGGCCGTCGGCGATCCGGTGCTCGCCATGGGCTCGCCGCTCTCGCTGGCCAACACGGTCACGGCCGGCATCGTGAGCGCGCTGGACCGGACGATGCAGGCCGGGGAGCCGGGCGGTCCGGTGCGCTACTACGCGGCGATCCAGACCGACGCCGCCGTCAACCACGGCAACTCCGGTGGCCCGCTGGTCGACGGCGCCGGGCGGGTGGTCGGGGTCAACTCCACCATCAAGTCGTTGGTCGCCGAGGGGCAGGAGGCCGGCAACATCGGGCTCGCCTTCGCCATCCCCATCAACCAGGCCAAGCGGGTGACCCAGGACATCATCGGCACCGGCAAGGCCCGGCGGACGGTGATCGGCGCGCAGGTCGGCGGCCCGGGCGTGGGTGCCGGCGGCGGCGTACGGCTGGCCGCGGTGGAGCCGTCCGGGCCGGCGGCGGGGGCCGGGTTGCGGGTCGGTGATGTGATCACCAAGCTCAACGGCCGGCCGATGACCGAACCGACGGACCTGATCGCCCTGGTCCGCAAGTTCGCGCCCGGCTCGGTGGTGACCGTGGAGTTCCGGCGCGGCGCCGACCGGCAGAACACGTCGGTCACACTGGCCGCGGATGCGAAGTGAGCGGCGGGTCACCCCCTGCCCGAAAGCCGTTCGGCGTGCGTAGTCTTGCTGCTGACGCCGAGAGGAGGCCCGCGGGATGCTCGACAACCTGAACTGGTGGGAGATCGGTGCGCTGCTGCTCCTGGCGCTGTTGATCTTCGGTGACCGGCTGCCCGCAGTCATCACGGACGGCCTGCGGCTGGTGCGCAACCTGCGCAACATGGCCCGCAACGCGACCGGTGACCTGAGCCGGGAGTTGGGCACCGACATCCAGCTGGAGGATCTGCACCCGAAGGCCTTCATCCGCAAGCACCTCCTCAGCGAGGAGGACGAGGCCGCGATCCGCAAGCCGTTGCAGGGCGTCTACGACAACCTGCGCGCGGACGTCGGCGGTGTGCACGACGAGCTGAAGGACGTGGCCAACGCCGCGGACCCACGCTCGAACGGCACCCGGTCCGGCACGGCCACCGGCACCCCGTCGGCGCCGGCCCCCCGGGCCAGCTACGACGACGCCACCTGATCGACCCGTCGGAACCCGCCCGTCACGTGACCGGCACGTAGCCCGCCGACCCAGGGGCCGGCGGGCGAACGGTGGACCGGGTGCTCAGCGCCCGGCGGGCTTGAGGCCGAGCGGCTTGCCGAGCAGCGACTCGCGACGCAGCGCCAGCCGGTCGGCGATCTTGCCGAGCGCCTGCGCAGCCGGCGACTCCGGCTCGGCCAGCACGATCGGGTTGCCGGCGTCGCCGGCCTCCCGGACGCGGGTGTCCAGCGGGATCTGCCCCAGCAGCGGCACCTGTGCGCCGATGGTCCGGCTCAGCGACTCGGCGACCGTCGCGCCGCCGCCCGCACCGAAGATCTCCATGCGGGAGCCGTCCGGCAGCTCCAGCCAGGACATGTTCTCGATGACGCCGACCACCCGCTGGTGGGTCTGCAGGGCGATGGCACCGGCCCGCTCCGCCACCTCGGCGGCGGCGGCCTGCGGGGTGGTGACCACCAGGATCTCCGAGTTGGGCAGCAACTGGGCCAGCGAGATGGCCACGTCGCCGGTGCCCGGGGGGAGGTCGAGCAGGAGCACGTCCAGGTCGCCCCAGTAGACGTCGGCCAGGAACTGCTGCAACGCCCGGTGCAGCATCGGGCCGCGCCACACCACGGCGGCGTTGCCGGAGGTGAACATGCCGATGGAGATCACCTTCACGCCGTGCGACTGCGGCGGCATGATCATGTCTTCGACCCGGGTCGGCCGGCCGTCCGCGCCGAGCATCCGGGGCACCGAGTGGCCGTAGATGTCCGCGTCGACCACGCCCACGGAGAGCCCGCGGGCGGCCAGTGCCGCCGCCAGGTTGACCGTCACGCTGGACTTGCCGACGCCGCCCTTGCCGCTGGCCACCGCGTACACGCGGGTCCGCGAGCCGGGCTGGGCGAACGGGATGACCGGCTCCTCGCTGGCGCCCCCGCCGCGCAGCTGCGACTGCAACGACTGCCGCTGCTCCGGGCTCATCACACCAAAGTCGATCTCCACCCCGGTCACCCCGGGCACCGCGGCGACGGCGGCCGTGATGTCGGTGCGCAGCTTGTCCTTGAGGGGGCAGCCGGCGACGGTGAGCAGCAGCTCGACCCGTACGACGCCGCTGGCACCGATCGTGGCGGAGCGGACCATGCCCAGCTCGGTGATGGGCCGGCGGATCTCCGGGTCGTTGACGGTGGCCAGGGCGGCCTGGATCGCGTCCTCGACGGTGCTGACGGGTGCTGACATGCCCGCAATGCTACGTCGCGGGGCATCCGCTCCGGCCGTTGCCCGGGAACGGTGTGAGCGAATCGATGGCCGGACGCGGCCCCCCGGTCAGCCGTCCTGCGGGCGGGGCGCGACGCCGTCCGGCCGGGAGCCGTGGGTGAAGTCGCCGTCCAGGTCGTCGCGGGGCTCACCCAGCCCTGCGCCGTCGGTCGGCCGCTGGCCGCGCCTCTCCTGCCGGCTGTCCCTCTCCTGCTGGCGGCGCTCCAACCGCTGGCGGCGCTGCCCCGCCTCGTCCAGCTCCTCGGCCAGCCGGGTCAGCTCGGAGCGGAGGAAGTCCCGGGTGGCGACCTCGCCCAGCGCGATCCGCAGCGAGGCGATCTCCCGCGCCAGGTACTCGGTGTCCGCCTTCTGCGCCGTGGCCCGCCGCCGGTCCTCCTCCAGCGCCAGCCGGTCCCGGTCCGCCTGCCGGTTCTGCGCCAGCAGGATCAACGGCGCCGCGTAGCTGGCCTGCAACGACAGCACCAGGGTGAGGAACGTGAAGGTGTACGGGTCGAAGCGCAGGTGTGCGGGGGCGAGGGTGTTCCACCCGAACCAGATCGCGATCACCACCGTCATGACGACGATGAAGTTCGCGGTGCCCATGCCGCGGGCGATGCCCTCGGACCACCTGCCGAACGCCTCCGCGTCGAACCGGGGCAGCTTGATCCCCCGCGGCTCACGTGGCTGGTCGAGCCGTTCGGTCCGCCGCTGGTCAGCCATCCGAGCCGTCCAACACATGGTCGGTGGCGCCTGCCGCTCCCAGGGCGTCACGGTCCCGCCAGTCCCGTGGCAGCGAGTGGTCCAGCACGTCGTCCACCGTCACGGCGCCGACCAGCCGGTTGTTCCGGTCGATCACCGGCATGGCGACCAGGTCGTAGGTGGCCATCCGGCGGGTGATCTCCGGCAGCGGGGTGGTCGGGCGCAGCGGATCGATGTCGTTGACCACCACCTTCCCCAGCAGGTCGGCCGGGGGCTCGCGCAGCAGCGACTGGAAGTGGACCATGCCCAGGTAGCGGCCGGTCGGGGTGTTCTGCGGGGCTCGGGTCACGAAGACCTGGGCGGCGACGGCGGGGGAGAGCTGCGGCTCCCGGATCCGGGCCAGCGCCTCGGCGACCGTGGCGTCCGGCGGCAGGATGACCGGCTCCGAGGTCATCACGCTGCCGGCCGTGCCGGGCGTGTACTTGAGCAGTTGGCGCACCGGGTCGGCCTCGTCGGGCTCCATCAGGTCCAGCAGCACGTCCTGCTCCGGCGGGGGCAGCTCGTTGAGCAGGTCCGCGGCGTCGTCCGGGTCCATCTCCTCCAGTACGTCGGCGGCCCGTTCCCGGTCCAGCGCGGCGAGGATCTCCACCTGGTCGTGCTCGGGCAGCTCACTGAGCACGTCGGCGAGGCGCTCGTCGTCCAGCGCCGCCGCGACCTCGTTGCGCCGCGCGTCGGGCAGGTCCTGCAGGGCGTTGGCCAGGTCGGCCGGGCGCATGTCCTCCAGGACGGCGAGCAGGTTCGCCGTACCCCGGTTGTCGGCGATGCCGCTGAGCCCGCGCACCCGGTCCCACTCCACCTGGTGCAGGTGGCCGCGACGGCTGAGCCGGCCGGTCTGCTCGCGGACCGCGACCCGGGTGAGTGACCACTCACCGCCCCGGCTGCACTCCATGGCGACGTCCACCACCGCCCCGGGCTGCCCGCCCGGGTCGAGCTGCACCCGTCGGTCCAGCAACTCCTGGAGCACCAACAGCTCGTTCGGGCGCTTCTCGAAGCGCCGCAGGTTGAGGGTGCCGGAGCCGAGCACGACCGCGTCCGCGTCGATGGAGGTGATCCGGTTGATGGACAGGAAGATCCGCCGACGCATCGGCATCTCGGCGACGAGGCCCACGACCTCCGGGGGACGTTTGGTCGCCCGCAGCCGGGCCACGGCGTCACGAACCCGGCCCACCTGGTCACCGTTCGGGTCGAAGACGGCGACTCCGGCGAGGCGGGCGATGTAGACCCGGGTCGGCGTGCTCACGGGCACCAGCCTAAGCGCCTAGTGTTTATCAACATGTCGACCTTGGCCTACGAGATCGTGGACGTCTTCACCGACCGCCCGTTCGCCGGCAACCCGCTGGCCGTGGTGTTCGGCGCGGAGGCGTTGGCCACCGAGCAGATGCAGGCGCTCGCGCTGGAGTTCAACCTCTCCGAGACGGTGTTCGTGCTGCCCCCGACCCAGTTCGGCGCCACCTACCGGGCCCGGATCTTCACCCCGGTCGAGGAGTTGCCGTTCGCCGGGCATCCCAGCGTCGGCGCGGCGGTCACCGCCCGTCGGCGCGGGATGTTCGATGTGGGGCAGATCACCCAGGAGTGCGGTGCCGGAGTGCTGCCGATCGAGGTGACCGAGTCCGGCGCGACGCTGACCGGTGGCGCCGCCACCCTCGGCCCCGAACTGGACCCGGAGCCGCTGCTGGAGATCGCGGGGCTGGTCGCGGACGACTACGCCGGGCCCGCGCCACGGGTCGCCGGCTGCGGGCTGGAGTTCCCGTACCTGCCGGTGCGGCCGGAGTCGGTCGCCCGGGCACGGGTGAACCCGGCGGCGGCGGAGCGGTACGGGGTGGCGCACGTCAGCGTCTTCTCCTGGGACGGCACCACGCAAACCGCGCACGCCCGGGTCTTCGTGCCGGGCCTCGGCGTACCGGAGGACCCGGCGACCGGCTCGGCGGCGCTCGGCCTCGGCGTCTGGCTGGTGGCCAGCGGCCTGCTGCCCGGGGAGGGGATGTCCCGCTACGCGGTGAGCCAGGGTGTGGAGATGAACCGTCCGTCGGCGCTGTCCTGCACGGTCACCGCGGCGAACGGCGTGGCGGTCGGCGCGACCGTGGCCGGCCAGGTGGTGCCGGTGGCCAAGGGCGAGATCGCCGTGCCACCCTTCGTGGGCTGACCGGCGCGGAGGTGCCCATGCGGGAGAATGCGGATGTGACGGACGACGATGGCCCCCGTGGCACGCCACTGGTCGACGAGGCGATGAAGAAGGCCGCCGTGGCCTGGGTCAGCGTGCCCGGCGGCCCGGCGCTCGCGCTCTGGTGCGCTCCGCTGGAGGGCGCGTTGTACGTGGTCAGCGGGCCCGGCGAGCAGGCCGCACCGGGGCTGGCCGACGCGACCGAGGCGCAGGTCACGCTGCGCGGCGACCACGGCGGCCGGATCGTCACCTGGCCCGCCCGGGTGACCCGGGTCCAGCCGGGCACCGAGGCGTGGGACACCACCGCGCCGCTGGTCGCGGGCAAGCGGCTCAACGCGCCCGGCCCGACCGCCGACCTGGTGGCCCGGTGGGCCGCCGACGGCTGCGCGGTGAACCGGCTCGCGCCGGCGGGCGACCCGCTGGCCGGCACCGACCTGCCGGCCGACGCGCAGGCCGAGGTGCCCCGGGACACTCCGGCGGTCCGGGCCACCCGCAAGCCGTTCCGCCTGCACCGGGTTCGCCGCCGCTGACCCGACGCCCGGCCCGACACCTCAGCCGGCCCCGGCGCCGACGACCTGGGCGTCGACGACGTCGAGCACCTCGCGCAGCGTGCCGAGCTTCGGACCGCGCCAGTCCCGGTCGGCGTTGAACACCATGTGCTCGCCGAGGTCGGGCGCGGCGAGCCGGACGGCGGTCATCCCGGCGCGCTCGGCGCCGGTCAGCTCCTGGCTGCCGCCGTCGCCCACGTACAGGCAGTCATCCGGTGCCAGCCCGAGCCGCTGGCAGGCGGTCAGATAGAGCGCCGGATCCGGTTTGCACAGTCCGACCTGCACGGAGAAGACCCGCACGTCGAGCAGTGGAGCGATCGCGAGCTGCGGCAGGAAGGCCGGCAGTTCGTGTGTACAGTCGCTGATCACACCGGTGCGCAGACCACGCTGGCGCAGTGCCGCCAGCACGGGCACCGCGTCGCCCCGCAGCCGGGTGTCCGCGCGCACCGCCCGGTGCCGGGACGCCACGGCCGCGCGCAGCGCGTGGTCGCTGGGGTGTACGCCCGCCTGGGCGCACACCCAGCGCAGGGTCGCCTCGGCGTTGCCGAGCCGGCCGGTGGCCCGTTCGTAGTACGTACGGTTCAGCACCTCGGTCAGCGTGTCGGTGGGGCATCCGAGCAGCTCGGCGGTGCCCAGGTGCGCGGCACCGCGCTGCACCGAACGGGTCAGCGTGCCGAAGAAGTCGAACAGCACCGCCTGGTAGCTGGGCATGGGAGGAGCGCCTCCGGGCGGTCGAGGGGTCGCCGGCGCGGACCCGCGTGATCGTAACGGAGCGCTGACGGTCCGTGTGCTTCACGACCGTGTGAGGATTGCTTCCCGTGCCCTCTCCTTCACCCCGCCCGCCTCTGGATCCGCTGACCACCGGCGCTGTCGGCCTGGCCGTGGTCGCCGTGTCGTCGTCCGCGCCGTTGATCGCCTACGCCGCCGCTCCCGCCCTGGCCATCGCGTTCTGGCGCAACCTGCTCGCGGTGGTCGTCCTGGGCCCCTTCTCGCTGGCCCGGCGCCGCGCCGAGTTCCGCCGCCTGACCATGGGCGTGGGTCGCCGGGAGGGGTTGTTCTGCGTGCTCTCCGGGGTCGCGTTGGCCGCGCACTTCGCCACCTGGATGCCGAGCGCGCAGCTCACGTCGGTCGCCACGGCCACCGCCCTGGTCGCCACCCAGCCCGTCTGGCAGGGGCTGATCGCCCGCTTCCAGGGCCGCCGGCTGCCCCGGGTGGTCTGGATCGGCATCGCGGTGGCGGTCGTCGGCGCGGCGATCGCCACCGGCGCGGACGTCGGCATCTCCGGGCGGGCCGTCCTCGGTGACCTGCTGGCGGTGACCGGTGGCCTGTTCGCCGCCGTCTACACCGCCTTCGGCGAGCGGGCCCGGGCCAGCATCAGCACCACCACGTACACCACCATCTGCTACGGGATCTGCGCGCTGATCCTGCTGGTCGTCTGCCTGCTCGGCGGCGTCCGGACCGTCGGCTTCGACGGGCGGACCTGGCTGGCCATCCTGGCCCTGGTGGCCGGCGCCCAACTGCTCGGCCACTCGATGTTCAACTACGCCCTGCACCGGATCCCGGCGACAACCGTGAGCGTGCTGATCCTGCTGGAGGTGCCCGGCGCGGCTCTGCTCGGTTGGGCCTGGCTGGGTCAGATGCCCCGCCCGTACGCGCTGCTGGGGCTGGCGCTGCTGCTGGTCGGAGTCGCGGTGGTGGTGCTCGGCGGCGCCCGGGCCGGCCGCCGCGCCACACCGCCGCCCACCCCGCTGCCCGCCGACGCCGCCCCGCTGACCGACTGAGCGAGCTAGCGGCTAGCTCTCGCGCACCTCGATGACACGGGTGGTCGGGGCGGATTCGCCGAGGGCGGCGCGCAGCGCGGCCCGCTCCGGGTCGGCGAGGAACGATTCGTACCCCGCCCGTGCGTCGAACCGGATCAGGTGCACCTCGGCCCGCCCGTCGCTGCCGCGCAGCCGGCGTTCCAGCCGGCCACCGTGCCGCCCGAGCAGGGCCAGCACCTCGTCCTCGTACCGCTGCCCGGCAGCCTCGGCTCCGGCGGGATAGTCGACCACCGCCACCAGATTCAGCATGTGGCCACGCTATTCGGCGATGCCGACGGCCTTGGCGCTCGCCGTCCAGAGCCGCGCGGCGAGCTGTGGGTCGGCGGCCTTCCGGTACGGCCGACGCAGCCGACGGTCGGCGTAGTAGCCCCCCTGGACCAGCCGCGCCGGGTCCTGGTTGGCGAGCCACACCAGGGTCTCGGCGCCCTTCTCGGGGCTGCGGAACGGCAGGAACCGCATGCCGAGGGCGACCAGCCGGCTGTCGTTGGCGAACCGGGTGCGCACCACCCCCGGGTGGAAACTGTGTGCCGGGACGCCCGGCCAGCGGCGGGCCGCCTCCGCGGTGAACAGGATGTTCGCCTGCTTGCTGGTGCCGTACGCGACCATCGGCCGGTAGCGGCGCAGTGGCTTGTTCAGGTCGTCCGGGTCCAGCATGCCGCTGCGGTGCGCGCCGGAGGCCGTGACCACCATCCGGCCGACCCGGTCGGCGAGCAGGTTGGTCAGCAGGAACGGGGCCAGGTGGTTGGCCTGGATCGACAGCTCGAAGCCGTCGACGGTGGTGAGCGGTTGCAGCGCGATCGCGCCCGCGTTGTTGACCAGCACGTCGATCCGGTCGTACGCGTCGCGCAGCCGTTCGGCGAGCCGGCGTACGTCGTCGAGCACCGCGAAGTCCGCCCGGAACAGCTCCGGACGCTCACCCGAATTCTCCCGCACGCGTTCCGCCGCGGCCTGCAGTCGGGCCGGATCCCGGCCGACCAGCACCACCCGGTCACCACGGCAGGCCAGGTTCACGGCGGCGGCCAGTCCGATGCCGGAGCTGGCCCCGGTCACCACCACGAGTCGACGCCCAGTGAGATCTTCCACAGGTCCATTCACCCCGGTCATGGCGCGAGGTTACCGTGGCGTCACCACGCCCTTTGGGATCGTTAAGTTTCTCGGATCTGTCGTCAGGTGGCGTCGGCGTGCCCGCCGGACGCTGGAAGGAGCGCATCCATGGCCGCAGTCGGTCGTCCCCGCCGGTCCTGCCTCGCCGTACCGGGTTCCAGCGTCAAGATGCTCGGCAAGGCGCAGGGGCTCCCGGCCGACCAGGTCTTCCTCGACCTGGAGGATGCCGTCGCCCCGCTGGCCAAGCCGGACGCGCGCAAGAACATCGTGGCCGCGCTCAACGAGGGTGACTGGGCCGGCAAGACCCGGGTGGTCCGGGTCAACGACCTGACCACCCCGTGGACCTACCGGGACGTCATCGAGGTCGTCGAGGGCGCCGGGGCGAACCTGGACTGCATCATGCTGCCGAAGGTGCAGACCGCCGCCCAGGTGCAGTGGCTGGACCTGACGCTCACCCAGATCGAGAAGACGCTCGGCCTGGAGGTCGGCCGCATCGGCATCGAGGCGCAGATCGAGAACGCCGCCGGTCTGGTCAACGTGGACGCGATCGCCGCCGCCTCGCCCCGGGTGGAGACCATCATCTTCGGGCCGGCCGACTTCATGGCCTCGATCAACATGAGGTCGCTGGTCGTCGGCGCGCTGATCCCGGACTACCCGGGCGACCCGTACCACTACATCCTGATGCGGATCCTGATGGCGGCGCGGATGCACGACAAGCAGGCCATCGACGGCCCGTTCCTGCAGATCCGGGACGTGGACGGCTTCCGCGAGGTGGCCAAGCGTTCGGCGGCGCTGGGCTTCGACGGCAAGTGGGTGCTGCACCCGGGCCAGATCGACGCCGCCAACGAGGTCTACCAGCCGGCGCAGGCCGACTACGACCACGCCGAACTGATCCTCGACGCCTACCAGCACTACACCTCGGAGGCCGGCGGCCGGCTCGGCGCCGTGATGCTCGGCGACGAGATGATCGACGAGGCGTCCCGCAAGATGGCGCTGGTGATCGCCGCCAAGGGCCGGGCGGCCGGGATGTTCCGTACCTCGTCGTTCACCCCACCGGCGGAGTGAGCGCGGCGGGCCGGGACGACCGCCGCCGGCCGTCGTCCCGCCCCGACAACCGGCGCCACGCCGGCTCGCCCACCGATCAGTAGCTGCTGGTGCTGGTGCCGCTGTCGCCCGTCGCGATCGCGAAGACGATCGCGGCGACGTAGAAGGCGATCAGCAGCACCAGTAGTCCGGTGAAGATCCAGCCGATGATGATGGCTGCCTTCGCCATGCCCTCACCGCTCTCGCCGGTGGCCCGGATCTGCTTGCGGGCCACGTGGCCGAGGATCGCGCCGACCGGCGCGGTGATGCAGGACGTGATGCCGATCAGGGACAGCACGAACGCCGCGATGGCCATGCCGTTGGTCTTCGGCGGCGCCGGGTAGCCGTACCCGGGGTGCTGCGGCGGATAGCCGGGCGCGGCGTACCCGGGCGGCGCATACCCCTGCGGCGCGTATCCGGGCACGGGCTGACCCGGCGGCAACTGCCCGCCGGCGTACGGGTCGACAGGCGCGTACGGGTCGGGCGGCCCGGGTTGGGTGGGTACCGGCGAGCCGGCCACCAGGGTCGGGTCCACCGGTGGGCTCGACTGCGGGCCCGACCACGTGGGATCGGTCCAGCCGCCGGGCGGTGGGGGATTGGTCATGCGAACTCTCCGTCAGGTCGGGTGCGCCCGTCAGGGTAGTCAGGGCAGGCGAAACCCGATGCCCCCGCTACCGGGTGCCGCGTTGCCCGGGCCGGTCGCAACGGGCAGGATCCAGGCATGGCAATCGAGGCGCGCGCCGCGGACCGATCCGGTAGTCGACCGAGACGGGACGCGAGCCGCCCGGGCGTGGCCCGACGCGGCCGTGCGGCCACACCGGCCGGAACTCCCGGCCCCGACGAGCCGGTGGCGCTCGCCGACCCGGTGACCATGCGGCTCGACGGGCGCGTCGCCCTGGTGACGGGGGCGGGCAGCGCGGACGGCATCGGGTACGCCACGGCCCGCCGGCTCGCCGATCTGGGAGCCCGGGTGGCCATCGTCTCCACGACCCGGCGCATCCACGAGCGCGCCACCGAGCTGGGGGTGACCGGTTTCGTCGCGGACCTGACCGACGAGTCCGAGGTCGGCGCGCTGGCCGACGCGGTCGCCGAGCAGTTGGGCGACGTCGAGGTGCTGGTCAACAACGCCGGCCTCGCCAGCCGGGCCAGCCCGGAGGTCCTGCGGCCGGTCGCGCAGCTCAGCTACGACGAGTGGAAGGGCGAGATCGACCGCAACCTGTCCACCGCCTTCCTGTGCAGCCGCGCGTTCATCAGCGGGATGGCCGAGCGGGGCTGGGGGCGGATCGTCAACCTGGCGGCCACCGCCGGCCCGGTCAACGCCCTGCCCACGGAGGCCGCGTACGCGGCGGCCAAGGCCGGCGTGGTCGGGCTGACCCGGGCGTTGGCCATGGAGATGATCGCCGACGGGGTGACCGTCAACGCGGTGGCGCCGGGCACCATCTACACCGCGGCGTCCACCATGGCGGAGATCAAGCAGGGGCTGGGCACCCCGGTCGGTCGACCGGGCACTCCGGACGAGGTCGCCGCCGCGATCAGCTTCCTCTGCTCGCCGGCCGCCTCGTACATCACCGGTCAGATGCTGGTGGTGGACGGCGGCAACAGCGTCCGCGAGGCCCGGTTCCGCTGACGGGTCCACCTCGGACCGGTCAGTAGCCGCCGCTGTCGCCGCTGTTGCCGACGATGAGCAGGGCCAGCCAGCCGCAGCAGGCCAGCACGGTGATCCCGGTGAAGACGTAGCCGAGGATCAGCCCCCAGGTGGCGAGCTGGTCGCCCTCCTCGCCGCTGGTGCGGATCTGCCGCTTGGCCACGTGGCCGAGAACGGCGCCGGCCGGGGGGAACACGAACGCGAACACCAGCGACAGGATCGCCAGCACGTTGGTGCCCCGACCCGGTCCCGAGGACGGCGGGCCGTACTGGCCGTAGGGGCCCTGCGGCGGGTACGGCGGCTGCTGCGCCCAGTGCGCCGGCTGGTGCGGCCCCTGCTGCTCGTACGGCGATGGATCGTCGGCCGGCGGCCCGTACGGTGAGCGCTCCGGCGGCGGCGCGTACGGCGACTGGTCTCCGGGCGGCTCGTAGGGTGACGGCGGCTGCTCGTCCCCCGGCGGTCCCGACGGCGGCGGGTAGCTCACGGCTGTCCTCCTCCTGCCGGTGCCGGGAAAGTCCCTCTTGCCGGACGCTACCCGCAGCGGTGAACCTTTTCACAGCGGTTGTGTGGACTGGTCACCTTGGCCTCGCCGGCCCTGGAGACCGATACTGACCCAGCGTTCAGTTACCCATGAGTAGTGCGCTGATCCCCGGAGGCTGAGATGGCCCGACTCGCCCAGACGCCCGGCCTCACCGATGTGCAGCGGTCGATCCTGGAAACCGTCCGGGAGTTCGCCGACAAGGAGATCATCCCGCACGCCCAGCGGCTGGAGCACGCCGACGAGTACCCCACCGACATCCTCGACGGGATGCGCGAGATGGGGCTCTTCGGCCTCACCATCGACGAGGAGTACGGCGGGCTCGGCGAGTCGCTGCTCACCTACGCGCTCGTCGTGGAGCAGCTCTCCCGGGGCTGGATGTCGATCTCCGGCATCGTCAACACGCACTTCATCGTGGCGTACCTGATCTCCCAGCACGGCTCCGCCGAGCAGAAGGCCCGGCTGCTGCCGAAGATGGCCACCGGCGAGGTGCGCGGCGCCTTCTCGATGTCCGAGCCGGAGACCGGCTCCGACGTCTCGGCGATCAAGTCCCGGGCGGTCCGCGACGGCGACCGCTACGTGCTCAACGGGCAGAAGATGTGGCTGACCAACGGCGCGTACTCCTCCGTGGTGGCCACCCTCGTCAAGACCGACACCGGCGCCGAGTCGGTGTACGGCAACATGAGCACCTTCCTGCTGGAGAAGGAGCCGGGCTTCGGCGAGACCGCACCCGGGCTGACCATCCCGGGCAAGATCGACAAGATGGGCTACAAGGGGGTCGAGACCACCGAGATGGTGCTCGACGGGGTGACCGTGCCCGACTCGGCGATCCTCGGTGGCGCCGACAAGGTGGGCCGCGGCTTCTACCAGATGATGGACGGCATCGAGGTGGGCCGCGTCAACGTCGCCGCCCGCGCCTGCGGCATCTCCATCCGCGCCTTCGAGTTGGCGGTCAGCTACGCCCAGCAGCGCAAGACCTTCGGCCAGCCACTCGCCAAGCACCAGGCCATCGCGTTCAAGCTCGCCGAGATGGGCACCAAGATCGAGGCTGCGCACGCCCTCATGGTCAACGCCGCCCGACTCAAGGACGCTGGCCAACGCAACGACGTCGAGGCCGGCATGGCCAAGTTGCTCGCCTCCGAGTACTGCGCCGAGGTCGTGCAGGAGGCGTTCCGCATCCACGGCGGCTACGGCTACTCCAAGGAGTACGAGATCGAGCGGCTGATGCGGGAGGCCCCGTTCCTGCTCATCGGCGAGGGCACCTCCGAGATCCAGAAGACCATCATCTCCCGTGGCCTGCTCAAGGAGTACAAGCTCTGACCTCCGCCGGTCGGTCATGAGCGTGATGACTCTCAGGTATCAATATGACTCTGAGGTATCACGCTCGCCGCACCATCTCCCTCGACCGCCGCGAACGCGACGCCCTCGGCCGCTCAGCCGAGGCGGGTCAGGCCGCCGGCAGCCCGTTCGACGATGAGGCAGCGGTCCTCGACGTAGTCCATTCCCGCCTCCTCGGCGATCCGCCGCGCCTCGCCCGAGACGATGCCCAGCTGCAACCAGACCGCGGGGGCGCCGATCGCCGCCGCGTCCCGGACCACCTGCACGGCGTCGGCAGCCGGCCGGAACACATCCACCAGGTCGACGGGGTGCGGGATGTCGGCGAGCGTCGCGTACGCCCGCTCGCCGAACAGTTCATCGACGGTCGGGTTGACCGGGATGATCCGCCAGCCGTACTGCTGCATCTGCAACGGCACGCCGTGCGCGGCCTTGCGCGGGTCGCGGGACGCGCCCACGACGGCGATCACGGCGGAGTCGGCGAGGATCTGCTGAGCGGTACGCACCCGCCGACTGTAGCGCCGCCCCCGCCTCACAGCAGGGTCAGCTGCTCGGCGGCCGGCGGTGGCGGCGGCTCGGGCAGGCTGCGGTTGTCGCCCACTTCACCACGGTGCAGCCCGTGCCGGCGGGCCGCGATGCGCACCCGTGCGGTCAGTTCCCGCTGGTACGCCTGCGGTGCGTAGGAGCCGGCCCGGTAGAGCTCCTGGTAGCGGGGCACGAGGTGCGGGTACTCCCGTGCCAGCCAGCCGGCGTACCACTCCCGAGCGCCCGGACGCAGGTGCAGTGCCAGCGGCGTCACGCTGCTCGCCCCGGCGGCGGCGATCGCCGACACGGTCGCGTCGATCGACTCGTCGCTGTCGCTCAACCCCGGCAGGATCGGCGCCATCAGCACCCCGACGGAGAAGCCGGCGTCGGTGAGCGCCCGGACCGCGTCCAGCCGGCGACGCGGGTGCGGCGTGCCCGGCTCGACGGCACGCCAGAGCTGCTCGTCGACGAAGCCCACCGAGTAGGAGATGCCCACCTTGGTCACCTGGGCGGCCTCCCGCAGCAGGGGCAGGTCCCGCAGGATCAGCGTGCCCTTGGTCAGGATCGAGAACGGGTTGGCGAAGTCCCGCAGAGCCGCGATGATCTGCGGCATGAGCCGGTAGCGCCCCTCGGCCCGCTGGTAGCAGTCGACGTTGGTGCCCATCGCCACGTGGGCGCCCCGCCACTTCGGCGCGGCCAGCTCCCGCCGGACCAGCTCACCGGCGTTGACCTTGACGATCACCTTCCGGTCGAAGTCCGCCCCGGCGTCGAGGTCGAGATAAGTGTGAGTATTTCTCGCGAAACAGTAAACACACGCATGGGAGCAGCCCCGGTACGGGTTGATGGTCCACTCGAACGGGACGCGGGACTGCCCGGGCACCCGGTTGATGATGGATTTGGCGCGCACCTCGTAGAAGGTCATCCCGGCGAACTCGGGGGTGTCGAAGGTGCGGGCGACGGCGCCGGGCAGCGCCAGCGGCAGGGGTGGCGTCGCTGGCGCTGCCCGCTCGGGGTCTCCCTCAACCGGGGGAGCGGTGAGGTTGTCCCAGCGCATGGCCACTATTCGAACACGTGTACGAGCCCAACGCAAGTGACCCGCCGGACACCGGTGCCCGGTCGGACGGTCGTGCGGGGGAGGATGGACGGCATGGAGACGTCGACCTTCGTCTACGACGGGGACTGCGCGTTCTGCACCCGGTGCGCGGACTTCATCGAACGCCGCATCCCCACCGGCGCGCGGGTGGTGCCCTGGCAGTTCGCCGACCTGGACGTGCTCGGCCTCACCGCCGCCGAGTGCGAGGAGGCCGTCCAGTGGGTCGGTGCGGACGGGTCACGCGCCGCCGGTCCGGACGCCATCGCGAAACTGCTCGCCGCGAGTGGCCCGCTCTGGCGGGTCGCCGGAGCCGGCCTGCGGTTCCCGCCAGCGCGCGCCGCCGCGTGGCCGGCGTACCGCTGGGTGGCGCGCAACCGGCACCGGCTCCCCGGCGGCACGGCGGCCTGTTCCCTGCCGCAGGAGGCCCGGGAACGGCTCTACGGCCCGGCCGGTCGCCCGACCACCGGAGGCTGACCGCCGAGCGGCACGGCCTCCGGGTCCGGCTCTGTGCCGGGCTCGTGCGGGTCGTCGACTGCGCCCCTCGCCGGCTCCGGCACGGGGCGGCCGGCGAGCCGGCGTGCCCAGACCAGCGGGCGGACCCGTTCCAGGGGAAGGAAGCTGGTCATCGCGGCCAGGTGCGGGGCGAACGAGATGGTGATGGTCGCGATCGTGACCACGTGGAACGAGTAGAAGAAGCCGACCATGGCCACCCGCCAGCGGGCCGGCAGCAGGAAGACCACCGGGCTGAACAGCTCGAAGGCCACGATGCCGAACTGGGCGACGATCAGCAGGTACGGCACCTGGGCGATCAGGTCCGCGAAGTCGGTGCCGCGTCGGATGATGGCCCGGGCCAGCACCGAGCCGGTCAGCCAGTCCAGGCCGCCGAAGCGCAGCTTGGCCCAGGCGGCCAGGAAGTACGTGCAGATCACCGCGATCTGGGTGACCCGCAGCGCCCAGCCGCCGGCCTCGGTGCGGGTGGTGTCGCCGTGCCGGGCCCGACCGGCGGTGGGCAGCACGGCCAGCGCGACCAGCAGCCCGAAACGGTCGTGGTCGACCTTTCCGTAGCTCATCGCGATGATCATCCACTCGAGGTAGAGCGCGCAGACCGCCCAGCCGAGCAGCCGGGGTGCCCGCCCGGTCGCGGCGAGCAGGGCGAGCAGCAGCAGTGCCCAGAAGATCGCCGCCACCAGCGTCGGGGTGGGCGTCGGCAGTGGGAGCAGACGACCGATCAGCAGCGGCTGGTACAGATCGCCGGGCACGCTGACCCGGGTGCGCACCCAGGGGGTGAAGATCACCAGGTCGGCGGCCACGAAGAGGTAGATCAGTGTCCGGAAGGCCGCCACCCGGCCTCGCGGCACCGCTTCGGTCAGCCAGCGGATCATCGGGACGCCTGCCAGCGGACCACGGTCTCGTCGGTGTGCCGGCCGGTCGGCCGGCCGGCGCGGATGCCGTGCCAGCGGATGACGATGCGGACCTCCACCAGCGCGGCGGCGTCCGGGTGGCGTTCGGCGTACGCGTCGGCGACCTCGGCGAGCAGCGCCGGCTCGGCGGCGTAGCGGTCCTGCTGCCCCTCGATCTCGGCGCGGCGGATGCCCGTCGCGTCCTGGTCGAGGTCGATGACGGCGCCGTCGCTGTTCACCCCCTCGACGCGGGTGTCCGGGGCGGGCGCGTTCGGTGGGTTGGAGGTGGAGTACATCCGGAACGGGCCGAACGGAAAGTCGTCGTCGTTGCCCCACAGGGTGCCGACGAGCAGCAGGACGAGACCAAGTGCGGTCGCGCCCAGCCGGGTCACGCGCCCGCGGGTGGTCAGGTTCTCCATCGGGTCGTGACGATACGGGATGTACCGGCCGCGCCGGTTCCCACCGATGGCCAGTTCCGGCTGCCCAGGTCGGTGATCATGCACAGGTACGACGAAGGCCGGGCCCGTGTCGGGCCCGGCCTCGTGTGCCGTCGTGGGACGGCTCAGTGGTTGTGCTCGGCCAGCTGCTTGCGGACGTCGTCCATGTCCAGCGCCTCGACCTGCTCGATCAGGTTCTCCAGCGCGGACTCGGGAAGGGCGCCCGGCTGGGCGAAGACGATGACGCCGTCGCGGATCGCCATGATCGTCGGGATCGATCGGATGTCGAACTTGGCGCCCAGCTCCTGCTGCGCCTCGGTGTCGACCTTGCCGAAGACGATGTTCTGGTGCTTCTCCGAGGAGCGCTCGTAGACCGGGGCGAACCGCTTGCACGGACCACACCAGTCGGCCCAGAAGTCGACCAGGACGATGCCGTCGTTGCCGGTCACCTCGTCGAAGTTCGCCGAGGTCAGCTCAACGGTTGCCATTGCACTCTCCGATCACCGCGGTTTATCTACGTCCCGTAGAACCAGGGCTGACCGTATCGAATTCCCGGGCGCTCGGGCACGAAACGTGGTCGGGGCTGCCCGGTGGCACTCGCGGTCATCGACTGACGTCTGTGCGTCCCGAGCTGCGGAACGCAAGTGCATGACGCACTTGCGTAACCTGACGTGATGGGAGCGTTTCCAGGGAGATCAACGCGATCGAGCACTACGAATCGGTAACTTGCCTCTTGACAAGGAGGTATCGGGCCTGCAGAGATCGCTGATCAACCTGCGCTCGATTACGATGAGTAGTGTTACAAAAGAATAAATGTGACGCCGGTCTCTGTCGAACCTACGCAGGCGTAGGGCAGAATTCTCCGCATCAGAGCGTGGGCGGCGGGTGCCGGGGAGGGCCCCGCCGCTCATTGCGTCTCCCCCCGTGCGAGTGACCGGTGTGACATTTCCGCCGGGGTCGCGCCCCCTCGGTCGCCTTAACCACCGGTAAGGCATGCTGTGCCGAACTCCATCGCCGCCCGTCGAAGGGGACCAGGATGCAGTTCGGCCGTTACTACGAGGAGTTCGAGGTCGGCGCGGTCTACCGGCACTGGCCGGGCAAGACCGTCACCGAGTACGACGACCACCTCTTCTGCCTGCTCACCATGAACCACCACCCGCTGCACATGGACGCCCACTACGCCGGGACGGCCAGCCAGTTCAAGCGCAACGTCGTGGTCGGTAACTACATCTACTCGCTGCTGCTCGGCATGTCGGTGCCGGACGTCAGCGGTAAGGCGATCGCCAACCTGGAGGTCGAGTCGCTGCGGCACGTGGCGCCCACCTTCCACGGCGACACCATCTACGGCGAGACCACCGTGCTGGACAAGCGGGAGTCCGGTTCCAAGCCCGACCGGGGCGTGGTGTCGGTCGAGACCCGTGGCTACAACCAGGACGGCACGATGGTCTGCGTCTTCCGGCGCAAGGTCATGGTCCCCAAGCGGGAGTACGCGGCCAGCGCCGTCGGAGAGGGAGTGGACCCGGAGCGGCCCAGCTTCCCCGAGCCACGCTGAGCGCGGCGGCGGATCTGCCGTCGCCGACCCGGGCTCCTTCCCCACATCGGTTCTGATGGGGAAGGGGCCCTCTTCCCGTTTCGGGGCATATGCTGGCGCCGGAGGTTCCGATGAGCCACTCCGTCGCCGGAGAGCCGCCCTCTGCCGGCCGCCGAGCCGCACCCTTGACCACCGCTGTCTACTCCGCCGTCGAGTGGGACCTGCTCACCAGCCTGCCCGGACGGGTCCTCGTGGCCGCCGCCGCACCCGGGCCCGGCCGTCCCCAACGAGGGGTCAGGGCGGGCCTGGCCGGCCTCGACGCGGTGGCCGCCGGCCGGGCGTTCGACAGCGATCTGGTGCGTGCCGTGGTCGCCGCCATCTACGCCCGCCACGACGGCACCCCGGAACCCACCGAGCGGCTCACCGATCTGGTGGACCTCCTGGCAGCCTGCCGGGCGGCGGTCCGGGTCCTGCACCGGCGCGCCGACCCCGCCGACTCGGCCGCGTACCGGCAGTGGGTGCAGTCGGTCGCGGCCCGGGTCTGCCGAGCGGCGGCCGGCCCCGGCGGGCATCCGGGAAGCCAGTCGACCAGCCCGGCCGACCGGCGCTTCCTGGACCGGCTCGGTGGCGCGCTCGGGCTGGGGTGAACAGGCAGGCCGTCGCGGCGCGTGCCGAGCGGACCCGTACCCTCTGATGACCGTGACCGACGACCAGTTCGAGGTGGGCGTGGGCCCCTGGCCGGGGCACCCACCCGACGACCCGCGCTACGACCCGCAGCTGCTGGCCGAGGGGGACCGGCGCAACGTGGTCGACCGCTACCGCTACTGGCGGCACGAGGCGATCGTCGCGGACCTCGACCTGCACCGGCACGGCTTCCACGTCGCCATCGAGAACTGGCAGCACGACTTCAACATCGGAACGGTCGTCCGCAACGCCAACGCGTTCCTCGCCGCCGAGGTCCACATCGTCGGGCGGCGACGGTGGAACCGGCGTGGCGCCATGGTGACCGATCGGTACCAGCACGTCCGTCACCACGAGACGATCGAGGAGTTCGTCGGTTGGGCGGCCGCGCGGGAGCTGCCGGTGCTGGGCATCGACAACCTGCCCGGCTCGCGCCCGCTGGAGACCGGCACCCTGCCACGGGACTGCGTGCTGCTGTTCGGCCAGGAGGGACCGGGTCTCTCCGAACCGGCCCGTGCCGCCTGCACCCAGCTCTACTCGATCGCCCAGTACGGCTCCACGAGGTCCATCAACGCGGGCGTCGCCAGCGGCATCGCCATGCACGCCTGGATCCGTACCCACGCCGGCCCGCCGCCGGACTGACCCCCGACCGGTGCCGAATCGGACGGTCCGGCTTGACGTGCCGGCGGCCGAGGGTGACGGTGGGGATGTGAGTGTCGCGGTGAGTTGTCCGAGATGCGGGGGCCCGGTACGGGCGCCGGATCTGATGCACACCGAGTCGAGGTGCCTGCGGTGCGGCCCCGTGCCGCCGCTGCACGTGCCCGAACACATCGGAGCGGACATCGTGGCGAGCGTGGTGGAGCGGATCACCGCGACCGCTGACCCACCGGGCACACCGCTGTGGTGCCCGTGGCCGTTGCCGCCCGGCTGGACCCTCACCGGCGTGGCGTACGCCGGGGACGACCGGACGGGAGTGCGGGCGACCGCGGTGGCCTGCGCGGGCCCGGCGCCGCTCGGTGGCGGCCCGGCCGACCTGGTCTTCGTGGCCGAGGAACCAGGCGTGGGCCTGGGCACCCGGTTGGCAGGTCTGGCCGGCCCGGATCCGGGACCGGAGCTGGTCGACGCGCTGACCGATCCGGGCTCGGGTCATCCTGACCACGTCGGACAGGCGAAGATCAAGGTCGGCGGGCACCCGACTCCACTGTGGTTGGTGAATTCACCGACGGATCGAAGCGCGTACGCCGGCGAGGCTCGGGGAATGTGGCTGCATGCGATAGCCTGGCCGGCGAGTGCGGGTCACCTGCTCGCGGAAGAAGTCGTGCTGCACGACCTTGCCGAGTGGACTCCACCCGAACTCGTGTACGGCGCACCGTCCCCGTACCTGCCCGGGAGGGCTGACAACCTTCCGGATTGACGGAGAACGGTCGCAGATATTCACTGTACGACACCACACTGATACTCTGGGTGCCGCTGCGGTAATGGGACCCGGCGCCGCGCGAGAGGATGGCCCGCCATGGTCAAGAAGGTCCTCACCTGGGCCGGAATCGCATTCTTGATCTTCTTCGTCGCCTACCGGCCAAACTCGGCGGCGGATGTGTTCAAGTCGCTCGGCGGCGGGATCGTCGACATCGCCCAGGGGTTCGGCGACTTCTTCACCAGCCTCGTCGCCTAACCGTCCATGGGCAGCCCCTCCGGACCACCCTTCGACCCGGACGATCCTGACCGGGACCGCCGGGAGCGCGACACCGAGCCGATTCCGCGGATCGGGCCCGATGACGGCCCGGGCTACGGCGCCGGGCCCGGCCTGTCCGACGGTCCGTCCCTATCGGACGACGTCGGCTACGGCGACGGGCCCGGCTATGCCGGCGAGGGTCGTTCGGGTCGTGCCTGGATCCGTGACCCGGAGGCCGGCTACCAGGCGCCGCAGATCTCCGAGGACGAGCTGGCCGGGCTGCGCGCCGACGCCACCGGAGCGGCACCCCGACGGGTGCTGCCCCTGGAGGACGAGCCCAGTTCCCTGGTCGCCCGCTACCTCTTCCCCACCGAGCGCTACCGGGGTGAGTGGAAGCGGCACTGGATCCACCTCACCACCCCGCTGTTGATCGGCATCGCGGCGACCTTCGTGCTCGGTTACCTCTCCGGCTTCCTCGCCGGGCAGAACGTGGGCGCGCTGACCACCATCGCTGTGCTGCTCTGGTTCGCGGTGATGGGCTGGGTGGCCTGGAAGGTCGCCGACTGGTGGTATGACCGGTTCATCCTGACCAACAAGCGGGTCATGGTGGTCAACGGCATCATCACCCGCCGGGTCGCCATGATGCCGCTGGTCCGGGTCACCGACATGAAGTACGAGCAGACGCCGACCGGCCGGGCGCTCAACTACGGCACGTTCGTGCTGGAGTCCGCCGGCCAGGAGCAGGCGCTGCGCGAGATCAAGAACCTGCCCAACCCGAACGAGCTCTACCTCCGAGTGGTCGAGGAGATGTACGAGCCGCAGGCGGTCGAGGCCCGGCTGGGCAAGGAGGCCGACGAGGCCAAGGCCGACGACGGGGCGTGAAAGTTTTCGTCCGAACATCGGAGCAAGTGCGCACCTTTCGTCATGGACCCGAGGGCCTCTGACGTGGCACTCTGCCAGGACGGCTGGGGCGCGGAGGTGCGATGGTGGCGAGCAGGGACCCGTTGGAGGAGGAGTTCCGCGAGTTCGTCGCGGCCCGCTCCGCGGCTCTGCTCCGCACCGCGTACCTCCTCGCCGGCGACTGGGCCACGGCCGAGGACCTGCTCCAGACGGCCCTGACCAAGACGTACCTGGCGTGGAAGCGGCTCGGTGGGATCGAGGCCGTCGAGCCGTACGCCCGCCGGGTGATGGTCAACACCTCGACGAGCTGGTGGCGGCGCCGCTGGCACGGTGAGCGCCCCACCGAGGTCCTGCCCGAGCGGGCGGGTGTCGACGAGATCCAGCAGCAACTGGACCGCGACCTGCTGTGGCGGCACCTGCGGGAGCTGCCCAACCGGCAGCGGGCGGTGCTGGTGCTGCGCTACTACGAGGACATGTCCGAGGCGCAGACCGCCGCGATGCTCGACATCTCCCCGGGCACGGTGAAGAGCCAGGCGTCCCGGGCGCTGTCCACGCTGCGCCGGCGGATGGGCACCGACGCGCCGGACCTGGCCGCCGGTCGCCCCACCGCCGCCCCTGGCGCCGACCGCCGGACGGCCGCCGGCACCGACCGGGTCGGCGGCGCGGGTACCCGGACCGGGTCGGCCCCGGTCACCCGCGGCGCCACCGCCGGTCGAACCCCCCAGACGGCCCGGCGCGCGCTGCCCCGGCCGGCCGTGCCCCAACCGGCCGAACCACCGGTCGAGCTGCCCGCAGCCCCGGCGGCCGTGCCCGTCGGCACCGGCTCCGGTGAGCAGCGGTGAAGGGTTTCCCGGACCGGTCCGACAACCTGACGGGCCACCCGCCGCGTCCTTACCAGGTGCGACGTGACGAGTTGGAAGGCGCGGTGCGGGAGACCCTCTCGCACCAGGTCGCCGTCGCGCGCCCACTGAGCGCCGATCCGGCCGGCCAGGCGATCCGCCGGGCGAAGCGGATCCGGCGCCGACGTACCGGTGCCGGCCTCGCCCTCGCGGCGGTCGCCACCGTGCTGGTCAGCACCGGTATGGCGCAACTCGGCGGAGACCCCGGCCGGCAGGGCAAGCCGGTCGTCGTGATCGGTGACCCGAACCCGTCGGGCCGGCCGATCCCCTCGGCCACCGTCACCGCCGCCGCCACCACCTCTGGGACGCCCGTGGACGTGCTCGCCGGCGCGACGCTGATCGGCGTGAGCGGTGGGCGGCTGGAACTGCCCGGTGTCGGTCCGGCCGAGCGCGCGCACCTGCTTCCCAGTGGTGGTTGGCTGGTGGTCGGCGCGCCGACCACCGCCGGCCGTTCCCTCTGGGTGGCGCAGCATGACGGGCTGGTGCAGGTGCTGCTCGCTGGTGCGGGCTCGATCGTCGTGGCACCCGACGGCCGTCAGGTCGCCTGGCGCGACGGCACCGGCCTGCTGGTGGCGGGGGTCGTCGGCACCCAGCTCATCGGGCCGGTGCGCACTCCCGTGCCGGGCAAGGTGGAACCGGTCCGGTTCATCGGCGACAACGTGCTGGTCCGGCTCGACCCGGACGGCCCGGGTCACACCCTCTGGCGGCCGGGTGCCGGGGAGCTGACCGCGGGTTCCGACCGGAGCACGCTGAACATCTACGGCACGCTGCCCGACGGACGGCTGGTCGGTCAGGTGTCCACGGACGACCCGGCCAGGACCTGCCTGGCCGTGCTCGACCCGAAGCGCGACCTCAAGCCGGTGCTCACCGGCTGCGGCCCGGAGCTGAGCCCGGACGGGGCGGGCGCGGTCTCCGGTGACGGGCGATGGCTGCTGGTGAACGGATGGGTCGGCAAGACCAGTGGATCCCTCCTGGTCGACCTGCGCCGGCTCGGGCAGGACCTGACCGCCGTGCCGGCCGGCCCGCCGGTGAGCGGCGAGGTCGCCTGGAGGACGGAGTCGGACGCCACCTACGTCGACGGCGCCGGCAAGCTGGTCCAGGTCAACGTCGACCAGGTGCGGACCGGGAAGGTGGCCGAGCCCGTCTCGGTGCCGGGCGTGCGGCCCGGCGACCGGCCGGTCCTCGTGACCGGCTGACCTCCAACGGTCGCGCTCCGGCCGACCTCGGCGTGCCCGGACCCGTGGCCCTCGATACCGTCGACCGGTGACCTCGCGTACCGGCCCCTCCCCGCGGATCGACCTGCACGCCCACTCGACGGCCAGCGACGGCACGCTGAGCCCGTCGGAGCTGGTCCGCGCCGCCGCGCACGCGGGGCTGGACGTGCTGGCCATCACCGACCACGACACCACCGCCGGCTGGGCGCCGGCCGTGCGAGCACTGCCGCCCGGGCTGCGCCTCGTCCGGGGCGCGGAGCTGTCCTGTCGCTGGTCCGGGGCGCAACCGGCGATACCGCTGCACCTGCTGGCGTACCTGTTCGACCCGGAGCACCCCGAGCTGGTCGCCGAACTGGCCAGGGTGCGGGCCGCCCGCGAGGAGCGGGGCGAACGGATGGTCACTCTGCTGCGCGCGGACGGGATCGACGTGAGCTGGCCGGACATCCTGGCCGGGGCGGGCGGCGGCACCGTGGGACGGCCGCACATCGCGCAGGCGCTGATCCGGGCCGGCCTGGTGGGCAGCACCCGGGAGGCGTTCGGCCCGGACTGGTTGGGCGAGCGGTACCGGCTGCCCAAGGAGGACATCGACGTGTTCCGGGCGATCAGGCTGGTGCGGGAGGCCGGCGGCGTGCCGGTCTTCGCCCACCCGCGCGCCACGCGACGGGGCCGGGTGGTGCCCGACGAGCTGATCGCCGAGCTGGCCGCCGCCGGGTTGGCCGGCCTGGAGGCCGACCACGAGGACCACAGCCCGGCCGAGCAGGCGCACGTACGGACGCTCGCTGCCGAGCTGGGCCTGCTGGTCACCGGCTCGTCGGACTTCCACGGCACCCACAAGACCGTCCAGCTCGGGGCGTTCGGCACCAGCGTCGAGGCGTACGAGCGGATCGTCGCCGCCGGGGTGACCGAGGTCGCTTCCGGCTGATCCCGATTTCGGCCAGCCGTGGCGCGGCTAGGTTGATCACGTGGATCTGAAGCTGTTCGGCGAGGTTTTCGTGACCCTGCTGGTGATCACCGACCCGCCGGGCATGATGCCGATCTTCCTCGCGCTGACCGGCCCGCTGCCCGCCCGCGATCGCAACCGGGCGGCCTGGCAGGCGGTCGCGCTGGCCCTCGGCGTGATCGTGATCTTCGCGGTGGCCGGCCAGACGCTGCTCGACTACCTGCACGTGGACCTGCCGGCTCTGCAGGCCGCCGGTGGTCTGCTGCTGGTGCTGGTCGCTCTGGAACTGCTGACCGGCAAGGCCGACGACCCCAGCCAGCAGGTCACCTCGAACATCGCCCTGGTGCCGCTGGGCACCCCGCTGCTGGCCGGTCCCGGCGCCATCGTCGCGACCATGCTCTTCGTGCAGCAGGCGGACGGGCTGGGCGAGTTCAGCGCCATCGCCGTGGCGATCCTCGCGGTGATGGTCGCGGTCTGGATCGTGCTGCGCTTCTCCGGCGGCATCGTGAAGATCCTGCGACCGGGCGGGATCGAGGTGCTGACGCGGATCGCCGGCCTGCTGCTGGCCGCGATCGCCGTGCAGCTCATCGCCGACGCGGTGGCCGCCTTCGTCACGCAGTACGTGAACATGACCTGACCGGCGTACGCGCGATGTCGGGGGTGGATGGCAGGATCGCAGGCGTGCGACGAGCCTCTTCAGCCGGACGACCCGCCGCTGGCGGCCGGGCCCCCCAGCAGCGCGCCGGTGGCGCCGAGCAGCTCGGCTTCGAGGGCATGCCGGAGCGGCTCTTCGTCTGCACCCCCAGCAAGCTGGGCGCGTACGCGGACTGCCCGCGCCGCTACCGCTACTCCTACGTCGACCGGCCGACCCCGCCCAAGGGCCCGCCGTGGGCGCACAACTCGCTCGGCGCCAGCGTGCACACCGCCCTGAAGAACTGGTATGCGCTGCCCACCGAGCGGCGGCGCCCCGAAGCACTGGCCGCCCTGCTCAAGGGCACCTGGGTCCGCGAGGGCTACCGCGACGACGAGCAGGAGCGGGCCGCCTACCGACGGGCGTTGGGCTGGCTGGAGGCGTACGTCGAGACCCTTGAGCCGGACACCGACCCGCTCGGCGTGGAGCGGGTGGTGGCGGTCAAGACGGCGGTGTTGGCGTTCAACGGCCGAACCGACCGCATCGACTCCCGCCCCGGCCCGGAGGGCCCTGAGCTGGTCATCGTCGACTACAAGACCGGCCGCACCGGGCTGGACACGGATGACGCGCGCGGTTCGCAGGCGCTGGCGCTCTACGCGTACGCGGCCGAGCGGGTGTTCCGCCGACCGTGCCGTCGGGTGGAGTTGCACCACCTGCCGACCGGCACCGTCGCCGCCCACGAGCACACCGTCGAGTCGCTGGGCCGGCAGTTGACCCGGGCCGAGGAGACGGCCCGCGACATCATGGCGGCCGAGCGGACGGTCGCCGACGGCGGCGATGCGGACGAGGCGTTCCCGGTGGCACCCGGCCCCCGTTGCGGCTGGTGCGACTTCCGGCGCCACTGCCCGACGGGCGCGCAGACGCCGGGCAAGGAGCCGTGGGCGGCCGTGGACCGGCCCGCCGACGGCTGACCCCTCGACGCCGGTCGGGTCAGCCGGCCAGCGGGGTGGCGGTGAGCCGTTCCGCCCGCTGCTTGGCGGCCTGCAACAGCGGGCCCTCGATGTAGCGGCGGGGCACCGCGGCGAGCGCCAGCCGCAGGGCACGCACGCTCAGGTCCGCCGTCAGGGCCGTGGTGGGCAGCCCGAGACCGCCGTACATCCGGCGAGCCCAGGCCGGCAGCAGCCCGAGCGCGGTCCCGGCGATCCCCAGGTACGCCCAGCGCGGCGGTCCGAGGGTGAGCCCCAGCCGGGCCGGCAGGCTGAGCTTCCACGGCAGCGGCGGAGCGGTGAGGAAGAGCGCCGTCTCGGCGGCCTCCCGGGTCATCCGCAGCTCCGGCCGTACGGCCCGGTAGTAGG
Source organism: Micromonospora yongxingensis (assembly GCF_052601155.1). Classification (NCBI taxonomy): domain Bacteria; kingdom Bacillati; phylum Actinomycetota; class Actinomycetes; order Micromonosporales; family Micromonosporaceae; genus Micromonospora; species Micromonospora yongxingensis. The sequence goes on along the minus strand of NZ_JBQXEO010000003.1, from coordinate 315,152 downwards.
CGGCGATCTCGGCGGCGGTGCCCGGGACGGTGGCCGGGTCCAGGCCGACCAACGCGGCGGAGCGGCGTTGCTCGGTGTAGTAGCCGTCCACCTCGTCGTCGGTGAGCGGCAGGCCCGCCCGCCGGGCCGTGCTGAGGAACGACTCGACCTCGGTGACGTGCACCCAGCGCAGCAGGTCCGGATCGTCGACCCGGAACTCCTCGCCGGTGAGCGGGTCGGTGGCCCGCAACCGGGCGTGCAGCCGGCGCAGCCGCGCTCCGGCGGCCTCCGCCTCGGCGGTGGTGCCGTACACCGTGGTCGCCACGTAGGTGGCGGTGCGGACCAGGCGGCCCCAGGCGTCGGCGCGGTAGTTGCTGTTCTGCGCGACCCCGGCCATCGCGCGCGGGTGCAGCGCCTGGAGGTAGAGCGAACGCAGGCCGGCGACGATCAGGATCGGCTCGTCGTGCACCTTCCACGTGACCGAACCCGGACCGAAGAGACCGAGGTCATCGGAGTCCACCGCCCAAGAGTGCCACGGCCCGGGTCAGTTGTCGGCGGAGCGACGGGCCTGGCAGCCCGGGCAGAGGCCCCAGAAGGTCACTTCCGCCTCGTCCACCTCGAAGCCGTGCGCGGTGTTCGGCTCCAGGCAGGGTGCGCTGCCCACCGTGCAGTCGATGTCGGCGATCTCGCCGCAGCCCCGACAGACCACGTGGTGGTGGTTGTCGCCGGTACGCGCCTCGTAGCGGGCGGGACTGCCGGCAGGCTCGATCCGGCGGGACAGCCCGGCCCGGGAGAGCGCCCCCAGCACGTCGTAGACGGCCTGGGTGGAGACCGAGTCGAGGCGTTCGCGGACCTGCCGGGTGATCTCGTCGACCTCCAGGTGACCACCGCCGGCCAGCACGTCGAGCACCGCGAGGCGCGGTCGCGTGACACGCAGACCCCTCGATCGCAGCAGCTCCTCGGCACCGGACATGCCGCCAATGACAGCACGTGGAACCAGCGCCGACAACCGACGTCCGGTCGGGGTGGCCACGGACACGCCGGAGGGACCGCTCCCGGACCGCCTCGCGGTGAACCCGAACGGGGCGGCCTGCGTGTGTCCGGTCGAGAGCCTGGGGACAATCGGCCGGCCGTACGCTGGCGGTCCCGTGACCGTGATCCACCTGGAGGGTGTCGATGTTCGAGGAGATCCTGGGTCTACCGGCACACGTCCTGGTGGTCCATGCGGTGGTCATGTTCGTGCCGCTGCTGGCCCTGGTGGCCGTCGCGTACGTGGGGCTGCCGCGCTGGCGGCACCGGCTGGACTGGGCGCTGGGCCTGCTCGCCGTGGCCGCGCCGCTGACCGCCTTCGTGGCCGTCCAGTCGGGTGAGGCGTTCACCGACGCGCTGGTCGCCCGGGGTTTCCAGGGCCCGATCCTCGACCAGATCTTCGAGCACTCCCGTTACGGCGACATCCTGTTCCGGATCGTGGGGCCGCTCGGGATCGCGGCGATCCTGCTGCTGGTGGCGACCAGCGGCCATCCCCGGGTGCCGCGGCTGCCGGCGTTGGTGACCCCGGTGCTGTCGGTGGCGGTCGTCGCGCTGTCGATCGCCGCGGTGGTCTACGTCTACCTGACCGGCCACTCGGGCGCCGAGACCGTCTGGGGCACCACCCTCTGACCGTGCCCGGGTCAGAAGACGACCCGCGAGCAGAGCAGACAGACCAGCACGACCAGCACCACGCCGGCCACCGCCCCGAAGCCGTAGGTGACCCGCTGCGAGCGCTGCTCGGCCGCGTCCAGGCCGGCCATGTCCTGCGGCGGAAGCCGCCGGGGCGGTGCCGGTTGCAGGTGTACGGGTGGACGCCAGCCCGCCGGGGGTGGCGTGCTCGGCGGCGGGCCGGCGTACGGGCTGGCCGGGGCGGATCCGGGCGCGGCGGGAGGTTGGTCCGCCGCCTCGTCGCCACCGGTCCCGGGTCGTCGCCAGTAGTCGTCCGGGGTGCTGCCACCGCTGGGGGTCGTCACGCCGTCCGACGCTACCAACGCGGCCGGCGGCCCGGTCGCTTCTGGCCGGCGCGCCACCGTGCGCGACCGGTCCGCTGCCGTCGGCTGCGCTAGTCTTGCCGCTCGTGAGCACCGAGGACCCCGGTACGCAGGGCGCGCGCGGCGACGACGACCGCACCGTCGACCTGAGCGAAGACTTCGTGGTGCTGCCCGAGCAGACCGCCGACGACACCGACCGCGGCTGGGGCGAGCGGCCCGGCGGCAACGACGACTGGCTGCTCGCCGAACGCCCACCGCACTGGGACTGACCCCGGCTCGAACCGTCGCGGCCGATCGGCCGGGCCGGCACCCGCTCGAGGCGACCGGCAGTGCCCGGCGCGGAGTCGCCAGGTTCGTCACGAACCCCGCTGGTGGCCGCGGTCAACCGCGGACGACGATGGCGAACCGGCTGCCCTCGGGGAGGCCGATCGCACGTTGCGCCTGGTCGGGGTCGAGCGCCAGATAGAGCGCCGCGGACCCGTCGTCGGCGCCCAGCACGTCCAGGACCAGCGCTCGGGGTGCGAGCAGCGTCGCTTCGGTGCCCGTGCCGCCGGGCGGTGCCGCGAGCAGGTCGACCCGGCTGCCGGGGTGGACCACCGCGAGAGCGGCCGGCTCGGCGAGTCGGATCGGGACGCCGACCGCGCCAGCGGGCAGCGGCAGCGGGGTGGTTCTTCCGTTCGTGCCGTGCCCGCCGCTTCCGTCGGTGGCGGCGGTCGCGCCGATGGGCAGCGGCCCGGCCTGTGCGTTTCCGTCGGGGTCGGTCGGCCTGCCTTCGCCGGCCGCTCCCGCCGGTGCCCCGGATGGTGCGGTGGTCGGCGGGCAGCCGGTCGGGATGTGCAGTACGGCGGCGGCCAGGCCGAGCAGCACGGCGACCAGACCGGCCCGGAGCAGGGTGGGCCCGCCGGGCAGGGTGAGCCGGCGCAGCGGACGCAACGCCCGTGCGGAGTCTGGATCACCCATCGTCTGCCGCCTCCCGCCCAGGGCGTCACAGCGACACCCGTGGCGGCAGGTTAGGCCGTTCCAGCCTGGCCGGCCGGACGTCGACCCTGCCCTGTGGACAACCGGCCGGCCTGTGGACAACGCCCACCAGCCGGCTCGGCCTGCTATGGCACCGACCTTGATCGACTCGGAGTCAAGGATGTTGGGCTGTCAGCCAAGCGGGGACAGGCCGACATCCGTGAAGCCGGGTGGATCAAGGCACGCTCGACCCAGCAGGGCTGGGACGGGCGGGTCAGGACGCGGAGCTGGCCGCCGGAGCCTTGCCGCCGCTCGATCCGCCCGACGAGGACGACCCCGACGAGGACGACGATCCCGACGAGGACGACGACCCCGACGACGACGACGACCCCGACGACGACGAGGAACCGGTCGAGGAACCCGAGGACGACCCGGAATCCCCACCCGAGGACGACTCGGACTTGGCCGGCTTGCTCGCCGTGCCGGCGGCCGTCGTCTCGGAGCCGGAGGCCCGGGAGTCGGTGCGGTAGAAGCCGGAGCCCTTGAAGACGATGCCGACGGAGTTGAACACCTTGCGCAGCCGCCCCTGACACGCCGGGCACTCGGTCAACGGCTCGTCAGAGAAGGACTGGACCGCCTCGAGCTGGTGACCGCACGCGGTGCAGGCGTACTGGTACGTGGGCACGTTCTCCTCCGGATCTGGACTCGGCCAATTGGCACTCGACCTGTTCGAGTGCCAATGGTGCGTCATTCGCCCCGGGTTCGTCCAGCGGACGTGTGGGGCGCGACACGATGCGCCGCCTCCGGGCCGCCGTCAAGCGTACGCATCCCGTCGGCGGGGGTGACGACCGCGCGGACCGGTCGGTCGTGCGGCTCGGCGGGCAGCGCCTCGACCAGCTCGCCGTCGTGCAGCGGCACCACGGTCAGCGTCGCCGTGGGCACCCGGGCCAGCGCCCGGTCGTACGAGCCGCCACCACGGCCCAGCCGACGGCCCAGCCGGTCGACGGCCAGGGCCGGTACGACCACCAACTCCGCGCCGGTCACCGCGGCCACCCCCAGTCGCGGCCCCGCCGGCTCCCGGATACCCCGGCCGGCGGCGATCAAAGCGTCCGGCCCGGTATAGGCGGCCCAGTCCAGATCCAGGTCGTCGCGGAGCACCGGCAGCAGCAGCTCGGCGTCGGCCGGCAGTGCCGCCCGCAGCACCTCCGGCAGGTCAGCCCCACCCGGTTCGGAGCCGACCGGCACGTACGCCGTCATCCGGCCCGGGCGCAGCCGGCGTACCAACGCGACCAGCTCGGCCTGGACGCGCCCGGCGGCGGCGGCCCGGGCCGGCCCGGTCAGCGCCCGGCGGCGGGCGAGCAGCTCAACGCGGGTGTCGCGCTTCGCCACCCGCGTCACTTCCGCTTCATCAGAAAAATCCGGCACGCAACACTCCTGACGCAACGCCTCCACCACGGTCGCTCTGTGTCAGCATCGCAAGCAACGGAGGCGGAACTTCCGGGGGGACCGAGTGACGCTACGCGGACGGTTGACGGCAGCCTTCCTCGTGGTGGTGCTCGGCCCCGTCCTGCTCGGCGCGTTCTTCGTGGCCTCCATCGTCACCGCCGTGGACCGCAGCCGCTCCACCGAGCGCCTGGCGGTGGCGGCGTCCACCGTACGTACCTCGGTCGACGCGCTCTGCCAGCAGTTGCGCGCCACCGCCGACGCGGTGGCCCTCACCGCCGACCCGGCCGGTGCCGCCGCCCAACTGGTCGGTCGGGGGCTGGCCGCCGCGGTGCAGATCACCGATGTGACCGGCCGGGTCACCTACGCCTCACCCGACGCGCCGTCGACCCCCTGGCGGGACTGCGCCGGCCCGACCCCGGCGTCGGCCGGCCCGGTCCGTGCCCTGGCCGCCCGCGTCGACCTGCGCGACCGGGCCGGCGTTCCGCTGGGCACCGTCACCGCCGCGCAGCTGGTCGACCCGGCCTTCGTGGCCCGGCTCGCGGCCGTGACCGGGGTGGCGGTCACCCTGCTCGACGGCGGTGCGAGCGCCGCGCGGGTCACCCACACCACCGAGTCACGCGAGGTACGCGACGCGGTGCTGGCCGCCGCCAGCACCGTCGACAGCGAGCGGGTCACCGAGACCAGCGAGGGCCGCTACGTGCGGCGGATCGGCCCGTCGTCCGGGCAGCCGCTGCCACTGGTGCTCTCGGTGCCCAGCGAGAGGCCCCCGGGGCTGCACGCCACGCTGGCCGGCGTGGTCGTGCTGGCCGGGCTGCTCGCCGTGCTGACGGCCTGGCGACTGGCCCGGGTGACCACCCGACCGCTGGTGGAGCTGGCCGGCGCGGTGGACCGGGTGGCGCACGGTGACCTCACCGCCCGGGTGCCGGTGCGCAGCCGCGACGAGGTGGGCCGGCTTGCCGCCGCGTTCAACCGGATGACCCGGGAGACCGGCTCGTACGTCGCGGCGCTCACGAGCAGCCGGGACCAGCTCCGGGGGCACCTCGCGGTACTCGGCGACACCCTGGCCAGCACGCACGACCTCCAGCGCATCCTGCGGGTGATCCTGCACAGCGCGATCGCGGCCACCGGGGCGCGGGCCGGAGCCGTGCTGCTGGTCGAGACAGGTGGGGTGCTCGTCGCGCAGTGCAGCGAGGGGCTGGACGGCCGCTGGCCCGAGGGGGACGCGGACGGGCCGCAGGAGCTGCGGGTGCCGGTGGGCGTCGGGGTGGTCGGTGCGGTGGCCGCCACCGGGGAGCCTCAGCGGGGGCGCGTCGAGCCGAGCGAGGCGCTGACGGGTGAGCCGCGCTGCCACACGTACGTCGCCGTTCCGTTCGCCACCCCGGCAGGTGGCGCGACGGCCACCCCGGGCGGTCCTGCCGGGCCGCTCGGAGGCGTCGGCGCAGCCCCCGGGCCCGCCGACGAGGCTGGCGCGCCGGCGGCCGCGCTCGGTGTACTGGCCCTCTACGACCGGCTGGGCGCCGACGAGTTCGACGACGACGACCTGGTCACCCTGCGCACCTTCGCCGGGCACGCGGCGGTGGCGGTGGACAACGTCCGGGTGCACGAGGAGGCGCAGCGGCTCTCCCTCACCGACCCGCTCACCGGGCTGTGGAACTACCGCTACCTGCGTGAGTCGATCCGGCGGGAGGTGGAACGGGCCAGCCGCTTCGGCCGGATGCTCAGCGTCCTCGCCCTCGACCTGGACCGGTTCAAGGACGTCAACGACACGTACGGGCACGCGGCGGGGGACACCGTGCTGGCCGAGTTCGCCCGGCGCGTGCGCGGTGAGATCCGTGAGGTGGACCTGGCCTTCCGGCAGGGCGGTGAGGAGTTCGTGCTGCTGCTGCCCGAGACCGACGCCCGGGGCGCGGCGATCGTGGCGGAGCGGCTGGGCGCGGCGGTCCGGGAGACGCCGATCGCCGTCGAGGCGTACGCGGGGCCGATCGTGGTGACCGTGTCGGTGGGCATCGCCGTCTACCCGGACCACGGCAGCAACGGGCGGGAGGTGCTGGAGGCCGCTGACGACGCGCTCTACGCGGCCAAGGCGGCCGGCCGGGACACGTACCGGGTCGCCGAGGTGTGCCCGGACGTGCCCACCCAGGAGATCCCGGTCCCGGCGGGGGCGGTGAGTCCACCCGACGGGCTGCCGCGCGCCGGCCGGCCCGTGCAGGTCGCCCGGGAGCCGGGCGGGCACGCCCGGTCGGAGCCGGCTGTGGGCGTACCGGAATCGTCGCCGGCGGGATCGGCGCAGGCCCGGCCAGATCTGGCCGATGACCCGACGGACACCGCCGCGGACGCGGCCCGGGCAGGCCCGGACGCGGCCCCGCCGGGGTCGGGCGGCGGCGCGTCTTCTGGGCCACACCCGCCGCGGCAGAGCCGTGGCCGATAGTCTCGCGGCATGTCGGAGCACTCAGCGAACCCCTCATCGACGGTCGCCGCAACCGGCCGTCCCCTGGCGGTCAAGGCCGTCATCCCGGCCGCCGGACTCGCCACCCGGTTCCTGCCCGCAACCAAGGCCGTGCCCAAGGAGCTGTTGCCGGTGGTGGACCGGCCGGTGTTGCAGTACATCGTCGAGGAGGCCACCCAGGCCGGCATCGGCGACGTGTTGCTGATCACCGGTCGGGGTAAGACATCGATGGTGGACCACTTCGACCGTCGCCCGGACCTGGAGACCAGGTTGGAGGAGAAGGGTGACGCCGAGCGGCTGGCCGCCGTGCGCCGCCCCAGCGAACTCGCCGAGATCTACACCGTGCGGCAGCCGGAGCAGCTCGGGCTCGGCCACGCCGTCGGGTACGCCGAGTCGCACGTCGGTGACCAGCCCTTCGCGGTGCTGCTCGGCGACGAGTTCGTCAAGCCGTCCGAGCCGCTGCTGCCGGCGATGCTGGAGCTGCAGGCCCGCACCGGCGGCGTGGTGCTCGCCTTCTTCGAGGTCGACCCGTCCGACACCAAGCGCTACGGCATCGCCTCCGTCGAGCCCGCCGAGTCGGAACTGACCGACATCGGTGAGGTCGTCAAGGTGACCGGCATGGTGGAGAAGCCGCAGCCGGAGGACGCGCCCAGCAACCTCGCCGTGCTCGGCCGCTACGTGCTGCCGGGCGCGATCTTCGACGCGATCCGGCGCACGAAGCCGGGCAGCGGCGGCGAGATCCAGCTGACCGACGCCATGGAGCTGCTGCGCACCGAGGGCGTCCCCGTGCACGCGATCGTCTACCGGGGCACCCGCTACGACACCGGGATGCCGCTGGGCTACCTCCAGACGGTGGTGCAGATCGCCGCCGAGCGGGAGGACCTCGGCGCCGAGTTCCGCTCCTGGCTGGCCGACTTCGTCAACGCCGACACGGCAGGCGGATCTGGTACATGACCGCGACGGCCGACGCCGAGGCGGCCGCGAACGAGTTGACGCCGCTCGCCGACTACCTGGGCAGCGTGCTGCGCAGGTTGCGCGCGCTGCCGCCACTCGACCTCGACCTCACCCAGGCGCACGGCAACGTCCTCGCCGAGGACGTCGTCGCGCCGCACGCGTTCCCGGCCTTCGACCAGGCGGCCGTGGACGGGTACGCGGCCCGCTGGGAGGACATCTCGGGAGGGGGCCGGGGCCCGAGCTACGTCCCGGCTCCCTCCGGCACGCCCGGTGGTCGGACCATCCGGCTCAACGTGGTCGGCGACCTCGGCGCGGCGAGCTGGCGACCCGTCCGGCTCACCCCCGGCTCGTGCTTCTCGGTGGCCGCCGGCGCGCCGCTGCCGGTCGCCGCCGACGTGGTGGTCCCCGTCGAGTGGACCGACCAGGGCATGGCCGCCGTGGAGATCTTCCGCACCCCCAAGCGGGGGTACGGGGTCCGCCGCGCCGGTGAGGAACTGCCCGCCGGCACGCTGCTCGCCCGGGCCGGCACGTACGTCTCACCGGCGCTGGTCGCGGTCTTCGCCGCCACCGGCATCGGGCACGTGGTGGTCCGGCCCAGCCCTCGGGTGGTCATCGTGGCGACCGGTGACGAGCTGGTCGACGTGGGTCGGGGCAGCCAGCCCGGGCAGGTGGTGGACGCGAACTCGCACGCGCTGACCGCCGCCGCGGCCGAGGTGGGCGCGCTGGCGTACCGGGTGGGCATCTGCGACGACGACCCGGAGGGGCTGCGCGGGCTGCTGGAGGACCAGACCCTGCGCGCCGACCTGATCATCACCACCGGGGGGACCGGCACCGGCCCCGGCGACATGGTGCGCCGGATCCTGTCCCGCCGCGAGGGCGGCCGGGCCGGCCCGGTCACCTTCACCGACGTGGCGCTCTACCCCGGCACCGCGCTCGGGTTCGGCACGGTCGGCGCCGAGGAGGTGCCCGTGGTCTGCCTGCCCGGCGATCCCGGCGCCGCGCTGATCGGCTTCGAGGTGCTGGCCCGCCCGGCCATCCAACTGCTCGCCGGCGCCGAGCCGGTGTTCCGACCCAGCGTGCGGGCACACCTGCTGGAGACCGTGTCGTCCCCGGGCGGGCTGCGCGAGTTCCGGCCCGCGCACGTCGCCGAGCGGCGCGGCGGCGGTTACACGGTGCAGCCGCTCAGCGGTGGGCCGTTCACCCTCTCGGGGCTGGCCGAGGCGAACGGGCTGCTCGTGCTCGGCGAGCGCGTCACCACCGCCGCCGCCGGCTCCACCGTGGACGTGCTGCTGCTGGACCGTCGCCGGTGAGGTTGTCCCGGTCGGTCCCCTCCCGGGCGTGCAGAGAGTCCAGCCGCCCTGCGATGGGTGCGGTGGGTCCACTTGCGCACGACACGGTCCCGCGCGGGAGACTGTGCGGGTGAGCCTCTTCGGACCCGCCCGGGCACCCGGCTGGCCGACGGTGCTGGTCGACGGTCCGGTGCTGCTGCGGCCGTACCGGCGCTCCGACGCCGCGGCCTGGTCGGAGGTGCGCCGGGCCAACCGGGCCTGGCTGGCGCCGTGGGAGTCGTCGCTGCCGGGCAGTTGGGACGAGCTGAACTCGCCGGCCGCGTTCCGCTGGGTGCACCGTGACCAGCGGCGCTCGGCCCGCGAGGGTGAGGGCATGCCGTTCGCCGTCTGCCTGCGTGAGGCCGACCGGGACCGGCTGGTCGGGCACCTCAACGTGGGCAGCATCGTGCGGCGGGCGTTCTGCTCCGGGTACGTCGGCTACTGGGTGGACGCCCGGGTCGCCGGCCAGGGGGTGATCCCGACGGCACTCGCGCTGGCCGTGGACCACGCCTTCGGTCCGGGTGGGCTGCACCGCGTGGAGGTCAACATCCGGCCGGAGAACCGGCCGTCCCGGCGGGTGGTGGAGAAGCTGGGCTTCCGCGAGGAGTCGTACCACGTGCGCTACATGCACATCGACGGCGCCTGGCGGGACCACATCGGATACGCGATGACCAGTGAGGAGATCGCTGCCGAGGGTGGCCTGCTGGCCCGGTGGCACCGCGTACGCGCCTCCGCACGCTAGGCGTCCCACGGACGGGATCGGCGCGGCGCGGCGGCATCCCGGTCGGCGCGCCGTAACCTCAAGTAACTGCAAGCTGCGGCAAGCGCTGCCCGTCCGGACGATCCACGCACCCGAGCGCAATCGGTGGAAGATCCTGCGGTCGGACGGCGGTTGCTCCGAATTCGGTGACGGGAGGGGTGAGGGTGCCGACCTCGGTGCTCCTCGCCGTCCTCGCCGCCGCCGGCCTGCTCGCCCTGGCCCCGGCGCTCGTTCGCCGGTACGACGCCACCGAGCGGTTGGTGGCGGAGCGGGCGCAGTCGACGGCGCGGGTGCTCCAGCGCCGCCGGCGACGCCGCACTGTGCCGGGACGGCGACCCGTCCACCCACCGCGCTCGCTGACCATCACGCTCAGCGAGAACGCGACTACGGGGGTGTTGGCCGCGCCGGTCTCCGCACCTCCGGCAGCCCGCCGCTCCGGCCGCCTGCGCGCCGTGCCTCCTGCCCCGAAGCGGTCCCGCAGACGCCCGCCGCCCCGCCGGCAGCACACCCCCGCCGTGTACCGGCGACGCCGGGTTCTCGCCGCCCTGCTCCTGCTCAACGTCGTCGAGCTGATCGGCGTGCTGTTCGTCAGCCCCGGCTTCTGGATCGGCTTCTCGGTCACCTTCCTGCTGCTGGCCGTCTACGTGATCCACCTGCGGGGGCAGGCCCTGGCCGGCCGCCGTCGGCGCCGGGCCCGCGCCCGGGAGGCCGCCTGGCTGGCCGCCCGGCAGGCCGAGGTCCGCCGCGAGCAGGCCCGCCGGGCAGCGGCCCGCCGGGAGGCACAGCGCCGCCTGGCAGCCCAGCGCGAGGGGGTACGGCGGGCCGCCATGGGCCTGGACCGGCCGGGCGACCTGCCGGCGGCGGTCAACGGCGGGTCGGTCTCGTACCGGCGGTCCGGTGGGCTGCGCGGCCGCCCCTACGAGGCCGGCCGCGGCGCCTGATCGGCTCTGCGGCTCTGGCGCTTGATCGACTCGGTTTCTTGGACGTCGGGGTGTCGAGGCGTCCTGGATGCCCCGATTTCCGGGAAGTCGAGTGGATCTTCGTGCGCGGGGAGCGCCGCGCCGGGGGCGGATTCGCGGTGGAGGCCGGCGACCTGTTAGCCTTGCTGCCGGCCCGCCCGGTGTAAGCCGGGTGGGACCGAAGCCGGTTCGCCGGCGGAGGGGCTGTGGCGCAGACTGGTAGCGCACCTCGTTCGCATCGAGGGGGTCAGGGGTTCAAATCCCCTCAGCTCCACCAGCAACACCGTTGACCAGGGGAAATCCCGCCAGCAAGATCGGCGGGCACAGATCCGGCACAAATCAGCGAGAATCCGGGGCCTTCGGGCCCCGTTTTCGTTTGGCGCTCGCGTCGCGCAGCGCGCCGCTGATGATGTTGCGGCGGCACGTCTGGTGGAGTCGTGGGCGTAGCCCTTGTCCGCGAGCAGCACATCAGGTCGCTTGCGGGGCCGACCGGGTCCAGGCTCGTTGACGCGGATCGCGTCGAGCAGCGCCAACAGTTTGGGGTCGTCGCCGGCTTGGCCGGGGGTGAGCAGGATCGACAGCGGCCGGCCGCGTCCGTCGACGACGAGGTGGATCTTCGTGCTCAGCCCGCCTCGGGACCGGCCGATGGCCTCGCCATCTTGCGTACCAGATGTCGCTGGACTTGTCGGGGAGCCCCCTTCTTGCGGGCGCCAGCGGCATGCCGATGCGCCCGCACGATCGACGAGTCGATGCTGATCGTCCACTGCACCGGTGTGCCATCGTCGTGGACCTGCGCCGCCGCGAGGATCGGATACCACGTGCCGTCGGCGGTCCAGCGGCGCAGGCGTTCGTGCAGGTCTTCCACGGCCAGAGCGTTCCAACATCAAGCGAGGCTGCAGTGTCAACCATCAACCGGCGCAGGACAGCGTTGGTTCTGGGCATGTGTGAGAACTTTCTGTACGGGATCAAGGCGGCCCGCTTCGCGGACCGCTCGCGCCGCCGAACCTGGGCCGGGCCGATGGCCCGCCGCTCGCGCCTTAGGCCTGCGGCCACGGCGCGATCGGTGATAGCCCGCCGGCGGCGCGACATACAAGAAGCCCCGGGCCGCCATGATCGATGGCAGTTCCGGGGCTTCGGTTTGGTCGAGACACGGGCAGTGCCTCTGGCGGGGCGCTCGGGCGCTCTGGGATGGCTGAGAGGCTGAGATGGGGTACCGGGCCGGCGAAATAGGGGCGGCCGGTGCACGAAGCCGCTGCCGGTTCCTAGTTCAGTGCTCGCCGACCGCCGGATCGTCTTGGGTGTGCATTTCACGCAGCGCCTCGTCGGCGGCGATGACTTCCGGGTACCACTGCCGGTGCACCTTGTACGTTCGGTCGAGCTCGAACTTGTAGTAGAGCCCGGTCGGCTTACCGAACGAGAGATCGCGCGGAAGACGCTGTACCTCGCTGCGGCCCACGACGAGGATCGCGCGGTCGGTGACCACGAAGGTCTCCGCCGGCACCGTGAAGATCCCCGAACCGGTTACCGTGACGAAACCCGTCTGGATCTGCTCGCCGGTCTCCAAATGCGGTGCGGCCCGCGTGGCGATCATCTTGGCCCGTCGTTCCTTGTAGCCCACGGTTTTCCTCCCATACCAGACGCGCGTTCGGGGCGGGCTTGATTCCGCGACAGGGAGCTTGGGGATCCGACTTTATCACTGTCGCCCGCTCCAGCCGCCACGTAGCTGTGGCGTGCGGACGAAGGCCGGCGGGACTGGCTTCTAGCTGCGAGGCCAATGGACGGTGAGAGATGAGCAATCAAGATCATCGGGCGCAATCCGGGCACAACTGGCACCGACAAGGGCTGTCGACCGTCAGGTGACGGAAGAGTTCGCCCAGGTCCGGACGGCGATCCGCCCCGATGCGGATGATCCTCATACCCGAGGAGAGATTAGTACGTGAAGTCTGACCGGACGGCATGGAAGGCCAGTGGGTCGCAGAGCGTCGGTCGCGAGGCTGCGACAAACAAGATCATGCCGTTTCCAAGCCGTCGAACGAAAGCCAGCAACGACCATCATTGACCATCCACGCCAGGTGTAGCAGCAGCTCAGGGGAGCAGTCGTCCGACTTGATCGACTACGCTCCTGCCACAGATCAATGCCGCTGGAAGTGTTTCCCGCCCGAGCGGTCGGCCCCGCCGGGGCGACCGCTCGGGGAGGGCTGGAGGACGCGGCGGAAAGGAGCGCGTCGTCGAAGATCATCGGGCACAGATCCGGCACAACCGGGACCGACAAGCCGTGTCAAACGTCGAGAGGCGTTGGCGACGGTTGTGCAGGTCAGCCCGGCGATCCGTCCGATAGCGGATGATCTATCAAAAGCGAAGGTGTAAGGGGTTCAAATCCCCTCAGCTCCACCCCAGGTCAAAGGCCGTTTCCCGCAGTGGGAGACGGTCTTTTTCGATCTGTGCAGCAAATGAAGTACGGCAGTCCCTCACGGCTCGGCCTTGTTGTCGTACCCGGCAATACGATCTTGTGCATGGAGCGTCCGGTACGGCAGGCATACCTCGACATGATCGCCAAGCAGGTCGGGCTGGTGCTGCGCGGGCACGGTTTCAAACGGTCGCATGGCACCTTTCGCCGGATCTCCGATGCCGGCCATGTCGCGATCATCGAGTTTCAGGGATCCACTGGTAGCTGGGGCGATACCTCGCTCTTCTACGTCAACCTTGGTGTCGCCACCCCCTCCTGGCTTGACTGGTTCCAGGAGCGGTTGGGCGGGAACCAGCGGGATCGCCCCACAGCGTCGGTGGCCCAGTGGTGGACTCGGCTCAGGGCAGTCTCCAGGCACTCTGATGGTTTCGACCGCTGGGCGATCCGGTCGGTCGAGGAGGCCGACGTATGCGGAGCCGCAGTCGTCGGGGAGTTGTCGGAACGTGTGATCCCGGCCTTCGATACCTTGCTTGCGCACTACACGCAACTTGACGAGGCCCTCACCGATGGGCGGGTGGATGAGCTGGCTGCGTCCTTCGACGCCCGCCCGCCGGATCCGCTCAACGGCATCGACCACTTCCGTCGGCTAGACCACCCCTATGTGGCGTGGATGTTGTCGAGGCGACCCGTAGCGATCGAGTAGCTAGTTCACAGGAACCGCTACCCGGAAATCAGGCTCAGCCGAGGGCCTTGCCATCGACCAGTGGAGACAGTTGAGCCGCCAAGGCGGCTTCCGCGGGATAGGTTACTGGCTCGCTGTGCTCGGGTCGGTCGTCGAGGTCGTAGTGGTAGGGCGCGCATGCCAGGACGGGGGGAACATCGCTGCTCCCGGCAATCTCGAACGAAGTCACCTTGCGACCGGTACGCACCTCGTAGACATCGACCCGGTAGTGGCCCTGGTACTCGATCTCGGTGGACCCGTCCTTCCAGGTGCACGAGCGGAGCGCCTCCGACGACCGGCCGATCTGGGTCGGGCAGGCGACGAGCTGCACGACGTCCGATGCCAGGCGGTCGGCCTGGACCTGAAGGTCGTGAGAGGTCCAAAGGCGCGCCGCCACCGGGTGCGGGCCTTGGCCGCGATAGGGCGGGGCACCGCTGAAAGCCTGGCCGCCAGCGCAGATCCGGAACAGGTCCTCGATGTCACCAGGTCGCTCGCCGCGGATGATGTCGAGCGCGAGCGGCACGGCCGCGAACTGGGCGACGAGCACCGTCGCCAACCCGGCGGACGCCATGCTGGCGAGTCGACGCACCGACCACGATGGACCCGGGGTCTGGTTGCCAATCGATCGGAGCAAGGCTTTCCGGCGAGACACGGCCGGCACGACAAGCTCGTGCACCTGCCCGTCTTCGTGCCAGGCCAGTGAGCCGCTCTGGGCGCGGAGTGCCTGCCATGGAATGGCCCATACCGCCGTGTTCGACTTCGTCGACCAGATGAGCAGACCACGCTCGGCGACCACGAACCAGCGCCGCCCGTCGGGATCCGGGATCGGCCCCCAGCGCCGCCAGGCGGCAGCCCCCCAGCTCAGGGCCGCGTAGCCAACCACCACCGGTCGCCAATGCGGCGAGCCGGCGAGGAGGAGCGCGCCTACCGCGACCACAGCCGGAAGCGACGCGAGGATCAGCCAGCCGACGATCGAATCCGCGTTCCGGTGTTGCCGGTGCAGGCGGACGACCCGCCCGAGCCCGGCCCGCTCGGCGTGCCCGGCGACCACGCGTCGAAGCCGTCTCCCGCCCATGCTTGCCTCCGTCTGCCGCAGGGGTGCCGTGTATGGGGCCGAAACGCCTCGGCGCCACCCCAGCAAAGGCCGTCTCTTGGTGTGGGGACGGCCTTTTCGATCTCGTGCGGCCGTGGAGGCGGCGCCTCTTTCGACTAGTAGTGGTTGTCGATCGGCCGGCGGGCCTCGTCGAACAGCGCCGGCCCCTCGTACCGCACCGGGGGCAGCGGCGGAGTGGCCGGCTTGACCTCCTCGAACTGCTCGCTGGACAGGGCGTACACCACCCGTCCGAGGCCGGACCGGTCGATCGCGGTCGCGCACATCGGGCAGGGTTGGCAACTGGTGAACATGGTCGTGCCGGCCGCCACGTCCGGGCTGAGTTGTCGGGCGGCCCAGCGGGCCAGCTTCAGTTCCGGGTGGGCGGTGATGTCCGAGTCGGAGACCACGGTGTTGTGGTCCTCGATCAGGACTGTGCCGTCCGCACCGACGAGCAACGAGCCGAACGGCCGTTCGCCGGACGCTCCGGCCTCGTCGGCTATCTGCACGGCACGGCGGAGAAACCGCTCGTCGTCCGGGGTCATCGGTCCTCCTGGGATGTGTGGTACGCGGCCACGGCCGCGAGGGTCTGCCAGGCGCGTTCGGGCTGGCGGATCTCGGCGAGGTCGCCGTTGAACGGGTCCAGCACCACCGTCTCCGCGCCGAGCAGTCGGATCTGGTCGATGTCGGCGATGATCTGTTCGATGGTGCCGACACCGGCGAGCCGGTCCGGGGCGGTGACCGGTTCACGGGTCTGCCGGAGAGCCATACGCGGCACCAACGGGGGCACCGGGCGCCCCCGTTCGTCGGCGATGGCCTGGAGTCGACCCACCGCCTCCGTCAGCCATCCGGGCGTGAACCGCAGCGGGTGCCACGCGTCACCGAGTCGTACGGCGCGACGCATGCCGGCGTCGCTGTTGCCGCCGACCCAGATCGGGATCGCCTCCGTGTCGTAGTCGTCGGTGTTGCGCCAGGCGTCCCGCATGGCGTGCAGGTACTCGTCCGTCAGCGCGCCGCGCCGCTGGTACGGCACGCCGAGCGCCTCGAACTCCTGCCGGGCCCAGCCGACGCCGACGCCGATGACGAGCCGACCACCGCTGAGCCGGTTGAGGTTCGCCGCCATCCGGGCGGTGAGCAGCGGGTGCCGGTACGGGACGATGAGCACGGTGGTGCCCAGCCGGACCCGGCGGGTCAACCCGGCCAGCCACGACAGCGTGGTGAACGGCTCGTAGAACGGCGCGGGATACTGCTCGGCCACGTCGGGGGTCACGGCGATGTGGTCGGAGACCATCAGCAGGTCGAAGCCGAGGCCCTCCACCGTCTGCGCCCACTGCCGCAGCATCTCGGGGTCGGTGCCCGGGGCGAAGTTCGGTACGTTCACGCCAATCTGCACAGGTTCGAGGCTAGTGAGCGTGCGTCCGGCTGTGAACATCATGTTCACGGACCTTGATGGCTCCTACCGTGGATCCGCCGGTAGTTTTGGCGAATGGCCGAGGATCTTGACGTTGTCGATTGGTCGATCCTGACCGAGCTGCAGAAGGACGGCCGCCTGCCGATCACCGAACTCAGCCGACGGGTCAAACTGAGTGCGTCGGCCACCAGCGAACGCGTGAGGCGGCTGGAGGCGACCGGTGTGATCACCGGCTACCGCGCCGAGGTCGACCTGGCCAAGGCGGGCTTCGCCGTACTCGCGGTGGTCCGGCTCAAGTATCCCGGCAGCCGGCACGAACCGCTGCGTCGGCTGCTGGAGCGACGGTCGGAGATCCTGGAGTGCCTGCGCACCACCGGAGACGACTGTTACGTGCTGAAGGTCGCCGCGACGTCCATGGCACACCTCGAACAGATCATCAACGAGCTCGCCGTGTTCGGCAGCACCACCACCAACGTCGTCTACAGCGCGACCCTGCCCTACCGCGGCCCGCGCCCGTGACCCAGTGGTGGACGCGACTCACGGCGACCGCAGGCCATTCCGTCGGCGTGACCACCCTTACATGGCGTGGGTGTTGTCGAGGCAGCCCGTAGCAATCGAGTAGCTGGTTCAGAGGAACTGCTCGCCGCCCCGTGCCGCACGCGGGCGAACAGCGGGGAGCAGACCCCACCATTTCTTGCGTGGCGAAGGGCGCGTCCGCAGGTCCCGGCCGGTGCAGATGAGGTGTACGTCGCTCGCGATCTTCCGCGTGCGGCGACGGCGAGCTGGCCGGGCGGTGGAGCGTCGACTCCAGCAGTCTGGACGGCATCTCGATGCCCGGGCACCCGTGGATTGCCGCCGCCGGGCGTTTCTAGTCAGCGGCTCTGGCGAAGCGTCTCCGGACGAGTGTGGCGCTGGCGGCGGTAAACGACTCGATGGCCCTTTTCACTCTCTCGTACCGCGCCTCAAGCTCAGCCGGCTCTACCTGTCCGCGTCTCCAATACGCACCGAGGGACTTGCCCGAGGAGTTCAACTCCTCGAGGGCGGCGAGTACCCGCTGATCCCCGCACAGGATGCGCACCTTCGCCTGGGCGAGCCGGGACTCCCCAAGGTCCCACCCGTCCACGCGCCCTACGAGCCCGAGCTCCCGCTCTTCCCATACCCGGTGCCGAAAATCCTCCGCCAGTGCCACAAGTCGAGAGCACTGTTCAAGCAGGAGTTCGGTCAGTCGGACGTTGGCCTCGCCTCGTTTGGTCAGGTACTGACCAAGGATCGCGATGGCGGCGCCAGCCACGGCAGCGACCAGGGTTACCCAGACATCCATGTCCATAGTCTCCCTACGCCGGTCAACGGTGCTGGGCAGTCAGGAAAACCGTTCGGTCGTCACGGGTATCAGGCCGTGCCGTCGCATGACGTTCGTCAGGTCCTGCAGGGTCGAGCCCAGCGCTGGGGAGGCGTCGGCTCTCAACAGGACGGTCACGTCGAGGCCCCAGGCGAGCCCTCGGCCGACCCGGCGAAGGTCCCAGGAGCACCGGTCGCCGCCCTGGTCCAGAGAACCGGAGGCGACAGGTCCAGGTGTACCGCCGGCCGGCGTCCCCCACAGCGCCCGGAGGCTCGCCACCTCTCCCTCCCGGAGATCCTTGGCGAAGAGCACCCGGTAGACGCGCCGTTCCCGGAAGCCGGTGGGTGGCTGGGTGAGGCCGAGCCGCAGCGGTGGCGCGGTGGCGAACGGTTGGTGGTCGCAGAAGTACGTACGCAGCACCTCTTCGACGGGTAGCTGACCGCCGCCGAGCCTGCGGTAGACCGCCTCGGCTTCGCTGCGCGAGGTGGGAACCACCCTCGTCAGCACCTCCGGGTCGGTGCGCATGCTGCGGCTGAGGGAAGCGGAACTCCACCACCCGGCACCGCCAGCCGTCCAACCAGCGCTGTCGAGGCCAGCGGTCGAGAAGTCGCGGTGGCGGGTGAACTCCTCGACGACGATGCCCTCCACGCCGGCGGTCGGGCGGTGGCCGGTGACCAGGTAGTAGTCGAGCGAGGGCCGCGGCTCGGTCGTGCCGACGACGGTCGCCCCGCGTTCTCTGTGAGCCGGCACGGTAGCCATCAGCGACATCCTCCGTCTTCCGCATATCGGAGATCCCGGGCAACCGTAGCGGGGGAGGCGCCGGTGGGCCGGCTAGCATCCGGATTCGACGTGAGGAGCCCACATGACATCCACGGCCCAGACCCGGTTCGGCATGGTCGGCAGCGGCTGGCGGGGTGAGTTCTTCCTGCGTCTGGCTCGGCTCCTGCCGGAGCGGTTCCGCGCAACCGGGGTGGTCACGCGTACCGGATCGCGTGGTGACGCGGTGACGGCCGGGTGGGGCGTGCCAACCTTTCGCACGACGGCCGAGCTGCTCGCCCACGAACGGCCGGACTTCGTCATCGTGTCGGTGCCCTGGTCGGTGACGCCCGACGTGACCCGTGACCTGGTCGCCGCCGGCGTGCCGGTGCTCGCCGAGACGCCGCCCGCGCCCGACGTGGCGGGGCTGCGGTCGCTCTGGTCCGACGTCGGCGGCAGCGGCCTGGTGCAGGTCGCCGAGCAGTACCTGCTGATGCCCGGGCACGCCGCCCGCCTGGAGGTGATCCGCGCCGGGGTGCTCGGCGAGCCGACCTCGGTGCAGATCTCCTCGACGCACCTGTACCACGCCGTCTCGTTGATCCGTGGCCTGCTCGGCGTCGGGTACGACGCCGCAGAGGTCGACGCGCGGGCGTTCGTCGCCCCGCTGGCCAACCCGCTGTCGCCTGCCGGCTGGAGTGGCGACGCCACCCCGCAGCAGCTCACCACCACCCTCGCGACCATCGACTTCGGCGGACGGGTGGGGCTGTACGACTTCACCGACAATCAGTGGTGGAATCCGCTGCGCACCCGCCGGTTGGTGGTGCGGGGTTCGCTCGGCGAGTTGGTGGACGACCGGGTCGTCCGCCTGGTCGATCCGACCACGCCGGTGGAGTCGACCCTGGTGCGGCGGCAGACCGGCATCGACCTGAACCTCGAAGGGCTCGACCTGAAGCACATCAGCTTCGACGGCCGCGTCGTCTACCGGAATCCGTTCGTGGGCAGCGGAATGTCCGACGACGACATCGCGGTGGCCGACATCATGGCCCGCGCCGGTGCCTGGGCGCGGGAGGAGGGCCCGGCGCCGTATCCCCTGGCCGAGGCGTGTCAGGACCACCTGATCAGCCTCGCCGTCGAGGAGTCGGTACGTACCGGCCAGCCGGTCGTCACCGCCGAGGAGTCGTGGGCGCGGTAGCCGCGTCCTGCTAGTCGTCCTGTTCCCAGATCGGCCGGCGCTGCCGCGCCGCCTGCGCCTGATCCGCCGCCCCCGTGGGCCACCCGTCATGCGTCAACAGGATCTGCGGGTAGACCTGGCCGCTTCCGATCAGGAACGCCACCACGTCGATGATGACGTGCGTGGTTCGCCCGGCGTAGATGGAGAAGCGATCGTTGTCCCAGTTGACCGCGGAGACGAGACCGTTCGACAGCGTCTGGTTGGCCTCGAAGTTGATCGTCGAGAAGTTCGTCGGACGGGCTATGCCGGTGGGAAAGATCTGCAGGAAGCTGGCCGCGACCGGACCGGTGACCGTCACGGTGCCGAAGATGGCCTCGCTCATGAAGGCGTAGCGCGCCAGGATGACATCGATGGTCCGGCCACCCAGCACCCGTCCGGCGCTGTCGAGGTTGCTGGTGTCCCACTCACCATCGAGGTTGACGATGTTGGTTCGTCCCTGGGGAACGCGGGTGTCGACGACCCGTTGCGGTATGACCGGCACGATGTGGTTGGAGGTGCTGCTGGGATCGCCGGGGGCGGCCTCCGCGGACGTGGCGGCGGCCGCGCCGACCACGCCGGTGCCGGCCAGCCCCGCGGCGACGGTGCCGGCGCGCCGCAGCAGCCGACGGCGGTCAACGGTGTTGTCCTGGTCATTGCTCATCCGGACCCCCGTGGGGTATTGACAACGTTCGACATCATCGATCCTGGCCCTCTTCCTGGGCGGCCACATCGACCGAACGGCCCCGCCGTTGTGCTCCATGGCGAACGGAGAGCGGCCGAACAAGGGTCGTGTCTCTCATCGGACACACGGCAACCATGGGCCCTCCCCGAATGTGCAACGAGCATCAGTCGAAGCCCGGAGCACCCGGGCGAACACGGGGAGTGGTCATGAATCACATCGCTCGATGCAGGATGCTGGCAGCCGTCACGGCCGGACTGCTGAGCACCTCGCTCGGCCTCGCCGTCTCCGGAGCGGCGACCGCCGCGCCGAAGGGCCAGGACTTCCGCGCCTGCACGATCGGCACGCTGCCGTTCCCGGCCGACACGTACCGTGCCGAGGCGAACGCCGTCGACCCGACCGGCCGGTACGTCGTCGGCGCAGCCCTGCGGGTCAGCGACAGCGGCAACCAGCCCCTGCTGCTCGTCTGGGACCGGCAGCGGCTCACCACCCTCGACGCGCCGCTCGGCGGAGACCCCGTCGACGTCAACGCCCACGGTGTCGTGATCGGTAACGGCTGGACGAACGGCATCAGCCAACCCTGGCGGTACCGCGGCGGCCGGGTCGAGCTGCTGCCCGTGGTGCCGTCTGCCGGCATCAGCGTCACGGCCATCAACAAGGCCGGCGACATCGTCGGCCACGGCACCGACACCGCAACCGGCGAGTTCTTCGCGCTGCGCTGGCCCGCCGCCCGGCCGGGCACGGTCGAGGTGCTCGACACCCCGGCCAACGCCACTCCCACGGGGATCACCGCGGACGGCACCATCGTGGGTTCCGCCGGGGACTTTGGTAGCTGGACCGGCTGGGTCCGTCGGCCGGACGGCCGGGTCGACGCCCTCACCGCGCCGGGCGCCCGGATGGCGATGGTCGACGGGGCGCAGGGTCACTGGGCGATC
Source organism: Micromonospora yongxingensis (assembly GCF_052601155.1). NCBI lineage: Bacteria > Bacillati > Actinomycetota > Actinomycetes > Micromonosporales > Micromonosporaceae > Micromonospora > Micromonospora yongxingensis. The sequence continues at coordinate 293,754 of NZ_JBQXEO010000003.1, read as the reverse complement.
GGCAAGGTCGACCTGGGCGGCACCAGCACCCTGAACGTGCGGTGGGATCTGCGGGACGGTTCGCACACGGCGCTCGACGAGCGACTGGCCTGGGCCGACGACGTCAACGCCAAGGGCGTCGTCGTGGGCGGCGACCGGGTCGTGCGGGGGCACAACTCCCGGCTTCTGCCGGGTGGCGGCGAGCGCGTGACCGTCGGTGCGCGGTCGGTCTCCGACACGGGCACCATCGTCGGGTTCCGCAACGACGACCGGGTCACCCCGGTGCGCTGGACGGGCTGCTGACACCCGACCGGCGACAACGGGCGCCCAAGGGCTCGCGGGCGAGCACCGCTCAGCGGTGCTCGCCCGCACAACACGACGAGATGTGCTCGCGGCGTGGAGATGCCATGGAGGTTGGTTGCTCATCGTTGTCGGTACCGAACCGGATGCATAGCGTTGCGGAACGGTTCACGGAAAACGGGGATGGGCGACATGGGTTTCCAGGAATGGGTACGCGAGTTCGAGGACAACGCGGAGCGCCGCCGGGTCGAACCGGACCCGCCGTGGGGCGCGGGACGCCCATTGGACCGAGCCCTCATTCGAAGTCTGCAGAGATTCCAGGCCGGCGAGGACGGCGACGGCGCGAACCTCATCGGCAAGAGCGAACGTGCCGGTGACGCGGACTACCTGGCGGCGGTCCGGATGTTCGTCGCCGAGGAACAGAATCACGCCCGGCTCCTCAAGCTCCTGCTGATCAGCGCGGGGGCGTCCACGATCGACGGTCACTGGAGTGACCGGGTGTTCGTGGCGCTGCGGCGCGCACTGGGGCTGCGGTTGGAGTTGATGACGCTGATGGTCGCCGAGGTGGTGGCGTTGCGCTACTACCGGGCGGTACGCGACGGCACGGCCGATCCGTTGCTGACGGAGGTGGGCGGGCGGATCCTGGCGGACGAGGAGTCACACGTCCCGTTCCACACCCAGCGGCTGCGCGCCGGGTTCGCCTCCGTCGGAGGGCCGGCGCGGGCAGCGGTGGCAGTCGGTTGGTGGTGGTTGCTGCTCGGGGCGGCATGCGTGGTCGGGTACGGCCACGGCTCGGCACTGCGTGTGCTCGGCGTCGGCCGGCTGCGGTTCATCGCCGAGACCGTGGCGCTCTTTCGACCGGTCGTGCGCGACGTGCTGGTGGCCCCTGGTCGGGATGATCTGCGGGTCGAGCAGCGAAGCGGGTACGGACACCGCTAGGGAGATCGGGTCGACCGGGCGCGGCGGGACCGACCCGGGTGGGGGCGGTCCCGCCGCGTCGCGTCACGGCTTCCAGGAACCGGCGGTCTCGAACTCGTGCTGGTACTCCAGCGCGCCCCTGGTGTCGTGCACGTCGAACACGACGCTGCCGGTGCGCCTGGTGCCGGCGGTCAGGTCGTTGCCCGCCGGCATGGGCTTGCCGCAGCCGGAGAAGGCCCCGCCGATCGCGTTGGTCTCGGTGCCGTCGGCGGCGACCCACTGGAAGTAGAACGGGTTCGCCGAACCGGTGCCCTTGGTGACCGTCACCGTCACGTCGGCGATCACGTACATGCCCTCGTCGGGCTGGAGGCCGTAGGACGCGCAGGGCTTGGTGGCGGTGCTGAACTTCGTCACGGTGATCTCGACGGTGCCGTCGTCACCGTCGATGACCAGGGTGTCCCCGGGCGACATGTCGCGGGTGTCGCCGTTGGCCGAGCGAGGGGTCGGCGAGGGGACGGCGTTCGGAGGCTGCCCGGCGCCCCGGGTCACCCCGGGAGTGGGCAGTGCCTCGGTCACCTCGGTGGCGGCCCGGTTGGCGCCGATGACCACCGCCACGATGCCGCCGGCGCAGCACAGCAGGGTGAGTAAGGCCGCGGTGACCGCGACGACCACCACCGTCTTCTTGGAGTTCTTCGTCGGCACAGGCGGCGGCATGGTCAGCGGATAACCCGGCCCGCCGGCCGCCGGGTACGCGCCGCCCGAGAAAGGCGGCTGCGGCCAGGGCTGATCGGGCGAGGCCGGGTAGGGCGTGCTGGCGTACGGCGGCTGCGGGGCGCTGGCGTACGGCGGCTGCGGCGCGGTCGGCGGGGCCCACTGAGCCGGTACGCCCGGCTGCGACACCCCGGACACCGGCGGCCCGGAAACCGGCGGCTGCGGAGCGTTCGCCGCTGCCGACCACGGGTTGGGCGGCACGGGTGCCTGCGGGACCGTCGGGTCGGCGGCGGACTGCGGCTGCGATGTCGCCGGGAACGGCTGCGTCGGCCGCTCCGGGTGCGGCTGCTGGGGGTCCTGCTGCCCGACGGGGGGCTGGGGGTGGGTCACCGTACTCCTTGGCGCCTCGTACGTGCGGTTCGGGAACCCGCCGACGCTACCGTGCGTCGCGGAGCGTCCGGTCGCCGCGCCGGACGCTGTCCCACGGCCCGACGGGGGCACGTGTCGATGCCGCGGACGGGGCCAGGGTGGACTGTGCGGCGAAAACTCCGATGGATGGACCTCACACGCCCGGTGTCAGCGGAGTGGGAGGACGGCGGCGGTGCGGACCAGCCCGTCGGCGACCACGAACCGGCCGGTGACGGTGGCGGGCGGGTCGGCGACGGCCGCCGCGTCCAGGCGGACGGGTGCGATCCGGGCCGTGAACGTCCCGGCGTCCGGGTCCAGCTCCAGCCGTGCGTCGTGGAAGTCCAGCCAACTTCCGACGACCGGGTACCAGACCTTGTAGACGGTCTCCTTGGCGCTGAACAGCACCACCGGCCAGGAGATGTCGCCGGGAAGCCGGGCGCAGCTCTCCTCCTCCTCGGGCAGCAGCACGAGTCGGCGTACTCCCTCATTGACCTCGCGGTGCTGCTCGGCGTCCATCCCGACGGACCGGACGTCCGTGCTGCGCGCCGCGGCGGCGGCGCAGTAGCCGGTGGTGTGGGTGATGGTCCCGACGATTCCGGCCGGCCAGACCGGAGCACGGTCGGCTGCGGCCGGCACGGCCGCTGGCGGCAGGCCGAGGCCGGCCATCGCCCGCCGGGCGCACACCCGCCCGGCGGTGAAGTCCCGCCGACGGGTCTGCACGGCCCGGTCGCCGAGGCACGCCTGCTCGGCGGCGAGCAGCTCACCGGCCCAGTCGTCCGGGCTGGCGACCGCCACCGCGACCGTCGCCGGCAGCAGGTCACGCACGGCCGCCTACCCGTCGGTAGGAATGGACCTGGTGCGGGGACATTCGGTCAACCGTCAACTTTCCGACTGTCACGAGGGGAGAACGTACCGCAAAGATGTAACACCGGGGGTACGCGCTGCGCTCCCCTGACGGCACCGGGGGAGGGCCATCAACCGCTGGCCGGGGCACGGCGACAGCCAGTCCCGCGGACATCTGGAGAGGACTGCGATGACCCATGGTGCGGAACGGCCGGGGGTACGGGCTGACGACCACGCCCCGACGACCCCCGGTTGGAGCTGTGGCTCGTGCGGTGACGAGTGGCCGTGCGCGACGAAGCGCAGTCGGCTGCTGGCGGAGTACGGGGGTGACCGGGCGATGCTGAGCGTCTACCTGGGGTCCTGTCTCGCCGCCGCCACGGAGGACCTGCGTGCCGCCCCGGTGATGTCGCTCCAGGACCGGTTCATCGGCTGGCTTCCGCGCGGTTCCCGGCGCGGCTGAGGCCGCCGGTGGCCGCCGCTCACACGGCGGCCACCGGGGCCGTGCCTCAGCGACGTCGCGGCCGCCGGGTCAGGGCGAAGCCGACCACGCCGGCCACGGCGGCGAGCACGCCGCCGATGCCGGTCCAGACCCAGCGTGAGCCGAGGTCCGGCAGCCAGTCCGCCGGTGAGTCACCCTCGTCCTCGGCCTCCGGGTCCATCGGGGGTACGGCGTTGAGCACCGTGCCCGCCCTGGTGTTCGGCTGAAGCGGCGCGGCCAGCTCGCCGTCGTCGCCCGAGGCGCCGTGGTCGGCGACGGTGCCGACCAGCAGGTCGACGTCGATCGGGGCGCCCAGGTCCGGTTCGGGCAGGTCCACCACGGAGAGCCGGATGACGTACGTGCCGGGCAGCGGGTCGGCCGACCACGGCTCCGCCCAGGGCCGCACCTCACGCAGGGTGCAGCCCAGCGTCACGCTCGACGCCTGCGCGTCCACCGTCGGGGTCTGCGCCCCGGCGGTGCACGCCTGCCGCCGGCGCAACCCGTCGAAGACGTCGACGGTCCAGGTGGAGGCGCCGCTGCGGGCCTTCGGGAACGAGACGGTCGCACTGATCTCGTGCACCTGCCCGGCGGTGGCAGCGAACGACCAGTAGAGGTGGTCGCCGACCGAAGCGTCCACCCGCACCGGTTGCCCGGCGGTGATCGAGGTGGCGGTGAGGAACGAGGTGCCGGCCCGGGTGACCGGGGTGGCACCTGGTGAGGGGGTGGGGGCGGCGACGGCTGCCGCGGGCAGCAGGGCGGACCCGCCGGCGGCGAGCAGCGCCGCCAGCGACCGGAACAGTGCGGTACGCATCAGTTCTCCCTCCAGGTGGCGACCCACCAGCGGGTGAGCAGCCCGGCGAGCAGGCCGGTGAGCAGGCCGGCCACGGTGAGCAGGGCGAGCAGCACCCAACCCCGGCCGAGGTCCGGCCCGTCCGGTGCCGGTGCGGCCGCCACCACGTCGATGGTCAGCTCCACCGGCATGCCGGGCGTCGCCGAGGTGCCGGGGCGCGGGGCGAACGAGTTGCTCACCACCAGGCAGACGGTGGTGGGTTCGGCGGCGGTCGGGGTCGCCTCGGCCTCGGTGGCGTCCTCGTCGTCGGCGCTGGCCGACCAGCGCAGCCCGGCGGAGAGGACGTCGGCCCGTCCACTGCCCGCGTCCGCGCCACGGACCAGCTCCCGGCCGTCCGCCGCGGTGGCCCGTAGCAGCACCCCGTAGTCCCGGTTCACCGGCCGGTCCAGCGCCATGCTCACCGACGCGCGCAGCTCCTGCCCGGGGCGTACCGGCACCCGGTAGTACCGGTGCTCCGAGAAGGCCTCCCGGTCGGCGTACACGCCGGGGGCCAGCAGCGGAGCGGAGTCGCAGGCGTTCGCGCCACCGACCACGGTCGGTGCCAGCGTATGCGTGTCGCCGGCCCGCTCGACGAGCTGCTTGATCCGGTCGGTCAGCTCCTCGGCGCTCTGCGCCGCCGTGTAGGTGCCGCCGGTCGCACCGGCGATGCAGAGCAGCTGCCGGCGTACCTTCTCGTCGGGGGCCAGCCCGAGCGTGTCGACCACCAGGCTGGTGCCCTGCGCCGCCAGCTCCCGCGCCACCTCACACGGGTCCGGCGGGGCGCAGGTGTCCTCCCCGTCGGTGATCAGCACGATCCTGCGGGTGGTGGCCCCGGTGCCGAGGTCCTGCGCGGCGGAGCGCAGTGCGAGGCCGACCGGCGTGAACCCGGTCGGTCGCAGCGTCGCCACCGCCGCCTTGGCCCGGGCCCGGTCGACCGGTCCGACCGGCACGATCTGCTGGGTGTCCTGGCAGCCGACCTTCTTGTCCTTGCCCCGGTAGGTCGCGCCGAGCACCCGGATGCCGAGCTGGGTCTCCGCCGGCAGCGCGTCCACCACCTCGTTGAACGCCTGCTGGGCGACCGAGATCCGGCTGCGCCCGTCGATGTCCGCGGCCCGCATCGAGCCGCTGACGTCGAGCACCAGCTCGACCCGGGGCGGCTCGGCCACCGGCTCCTCGTCGTCGGCCGCCGCCGGGAGCGGCCCGGCCAGCGCGGTGGTCGCCAGCAGTCCGAGAAGGACGGCCGTCGATCGTCTGAAGTTGATCACGGCCCGCAGTGTAGTGAGATCCACTTTGGATGATCACTTGGGTCAGCCCTGTCCCCGGCCGACGGCACACGCCACCAGCGGGGTGCGGCGGGGTGCGGTCAGGCCGGCGCGTCGAGGATTTGCGACCAACCGCTCCGGTGCGATCGCGACGTCCGGTTCCCCCGGCGAGCCTGGCGTCCGTGGCCATCCGACGGCGGTCTCCGGACGGGTCGACGAGGGCCTCCGACCGGCCCGTTCCGGGCTCTGGGTCCACGCCGGGTCACCCTCGGTCAACTGCTGGAGGGAGGCTGTCGGTCCGGCCGACATCGGTCGGAAATCTGACCTAAGTCGACCCGTTGTGCCGGTGGTGCGCGGTGGTTAAGCTCTTCATGCGCGCCCCAATCGCCCGCTTCCCCCGTGGCAGGCGATCGGGGCGCGCGTCTTTGTGCAACGGGCCCACACGCCGAAGCGTGCGGGCCCGTTTTCGTCGCGCTGTGCGGCGCGTCGCCTGTCGATGCCTATATCCAGCGACCGTCCAGCCACATCCGGGACAGCCAGTCCGAGTACGGCATCAACGTGCCCACGAAGATCGGATAGAAGTACGCGAAGCAGAGCGCCACCAGGAGCACGTACGCCCCGGCCGCGACGCTGCCCACCAGCCGGCGTTCGTAACCGGGATCGCCGGGGACCAACGGGGCCACCGCACCGACGTCACCCCCGGCGGGGGCGATCAGGGCGCCCAGGACGTACACCACGGCAAGGACCATGAAGGGCAACGCCGGAGCGGCGTAGAACGAGAACATCGTGCGGCCCTCGAGGGCGAACACGAACCAGGGCAGCAGGCCCGCCGCCACGGTGAGCAGGATCGCACCGGCCCGCCAGTCCCGGCGTGCCACACCCAGCCAGACCAGCGCCACCAGGGCGGGCAGGAACGACCACCAGAGCAGCGGCGTGCCGAGCAGCAGGATCTCCGAGGCGCAGCTCGGCGCACCGCAGGCGCCCTCGCCGGACCAGTGGAACGCCACCGGGCGGCCGAGCAGCAGCCACTGCCACGGCCACGACTGGTACTTGTGCGGGTCGTCCAGGCCGGTGTGGAAGCCGTACGCCGCGCGGTGGTACTCGAAGAGGTTGATCAGCGGGCCGATCACCGGGGCGTCACTGAGCGGGGCGCTCGGGTAGGACGACGCGAGCCGGTAGTAGCCGTCGTCGCTGAGCAGCCAGCCCGACCAGGTGGCGAGGTAGGTGCCGATCATCAACACGCCGGCCAGCACCAGCCAGGGCAGCTCGTCGAGCAGGGTGTCCCGCCAGGGCCGACGGACGCCCGCCGAACGGCGGACACCGACCTCCCAGAGGAGCACCAGCAGCGCGAAGGCCGGCACGAAGTAGAGCGCGCTCCACTTCACCGCGCAGGCGCAGCCGATCAGCACCCCGGCGGCCAGTCGCCACCACGGCCAGGTGCGCCAACCGGTCGGGGGTCGGCCGGCACGGCCCGGTCGGGTCGGGTCGAGCCCGCCCTCCAGCGCCTTCACCCAGCGCCGGCGCCGGGAGTCCCGGTCGAGCACCAGCGCGCCGAACGCGGCCAGCACGAAGAAGAGCAGGAAGATGTCGAGCAGCGCCGCACGGGACAGCACCAGGTGGAAGCCGTCCAGGGCGAGCAGCAGGCCGGCCGCGCACCCCAGCACCGTCGAACGGAACATCCGCCGCCCGATGCGGACCAGCAGCAGCACCGAGAGGGTGCCGACCACGGCCGCCGAGAACCGCCAGCCGAACTCGGGCGCGGTGGTGAACAGATGCCCGGGGACGGAGACCCTCGAATCGGCGTCCTGGTAGCCGAAGGCCCACTCGCCGAGGCCGATCAGCCACTTGCCCAGCGGCGGGTGCACCACGTACGACGGGACGTTGTCCTTGTAGTTCCACTCGACGCCGCGACTGATCAGCCCGTACGCGTCCTTGGCGTAGTACGTCTCGTCGAAGATCTTGCCCTTCGGGCTCGACAGGCCGACGAAGCGCAGGATCGCCGCGATGGCCACCACCACGGCGGTCGCCAGCCACGAGGACCGGTCCAGCCGGGAATCGACGGTGGCGAACCGGCGGCGGAGCACGCCGGGCACCCCGCCTCGGCCGGTGCTGGGCACCGCGGCCTCCTCGTCGGGGCGGTGCTCGCCTGCGGTCACTTCGACCGTCTTTGCCGGGTCGGCGCTCGGGCTCTGCGCTGTCGACGCACTCGTCACCCGGCGATCGTAGGCTGCCAACGTGTCCTGTGGCGCCTGTCGTCCCCGATACCGGTATCTGCTGTCGATGAAGGAGACGATCTCGTGGGTGAAATGTCCGAAGCTGGGCGCCTGATCCTGCTCGGTGCCCCGCTCGGCAACCCCGCCGACGCCTCGGCCCGGTTCCGTGACGTGCTGACCAGCGCCGACGTGGTGGCCGCCGAGGACACCCGGCGGCTCACCCGGCTGGCCCGCGACCTGGACATCACCGTCGGCGGCCGGATCGTCTCCTACTTCGAGGGCAACGAGGAGCGGCGGACCCCCGAGCTGGTCGAGGTCATCCTCGGCGGGTACGTGGTGGCGCTGGTGACCGACGGCGGGATGCCCAGCGTCTCCGACCCCGGCTACCGGCTGGTCCGGGCCGCGCTGGACGTCGGCGCCCCGGTCAGCGTCGCCCCCGGGCCGAGCGCGGTGACCACGGCGCTGGCGGTCTCCGGGCTGCCCGTCGACCGGTTCTGCTTCGAGGGCTTCCTGCCCCGCACCCCCGGAGCCCGCCGGGCGCGGCTGCGCGCCCTCGCCGCCGAGGAACGCACCCTGGTCTTCTTCGAGGCGCCGCACCGGGTCGGCGCGGCGCTCGCCGACCTCGCCGAGACGTTCGGCGCGGACCGGCCGGCCGCGGTCTGCCGCGAGCTGACCAAGACCTACGAGGAGGTGCTCCGTCGTCCGCTCGGCGAGTTGGCCCGGTGGGCCGCCGAGGGGGATCCGCGTGGGGAGATCACCCTCGTGGTGGCCGGCGCGCCGGTGAGCGCCCCGGAACGGCCCGACGACGACACCCTGCGCGCGGCGGTCGCCGAGCGGGAGGCGGCCGGCCGGTCCCGCCGCGACGCCATCACCGACGTGGCCACCGAGTACGCGCTGCGCCGCCGCGACGTCTACACGATCGTGCACAGCTGATCCGCGCTCCCGGCCCGTCGGGCTCGGGCCGGGTCACCACGCGGCGGCCAGGAACCCGAGGGCGATGAGGACCGGGCCGGCGACCGCGACGGTCACCGCCCAACGCCGGTTCCGTCGCCCGGCCAGCCGGGTCGACCCGGTGAACCGGGCGATGCCGGCGGTACAGGCGATCATCACCAGCAGGCCGGGCACCCAGCGCAGGTGACGGCCCGCGCCGGTGTCGGCGTACGCGGTGCCGCCGTCCGGGCCGGCCATGCGCGCTGGCAGCGCCGTCCCCGGGGCGTCCTTCCCGGCGGGCACCCCGGTGACCCGTACCCCGTGGGCCACGAACGGCCCGTCGGCCGCGAAGGTTCCCCGGCACCGCTGGGTGAGCCCGCCGCCGGTGCAGTCGTCGATCACGACCGTGCCGACCCGGGCGTGACCCACCGCGAGCCAGAACGGGCCGGCGCTGACCCAGGCGAAGAAGGCCGTGACCAGGCTCAGCAGCACCAACGCGGCGAGGCCGGGCAGCGGGTCCGGCGGCGGGGCGGTACGGGCCGACGCCCGCCGTCCCGCCGGGCCGGAGGTGCGGTCCCGCTCCGGCGCGGGTTCCTCCCGGACGGGGGTGCCGTCCCAGTGCACCTGCTCGATCGGCGCCCAGACGGCCTCGTCATCGTCCGGCATCGTGTCGCCGTCGGCCCGGCGGGCGCCCCGGTGCCAGCGGCTCTGCTGCCGGACCGGCACCCGGCGGGGCACCGCGTCCACCGGCGCCCCGGTGGTCGGCTCCACCTCGACGACCCCGGCGGTGGGCTCCCCACCGGAGCCGTCCGCCGCGCCCGTGGGACGGGTCGGGCTGGGTGCCGGTGCCGCCGGAGTGGGCCGGGCCGGGGTGGGTGCCGGCGCGGCCGGCGCCGGCCGGGCCGGGGTGGCCGCCAACTCCGCCGCGTCGTCGCGCTTCGGCACGGCGGTCCGCCCCGCCGGCGTGGGTCGCTGCCGCCCGGGCCGGTCGGCGGGGACGGAGCCCGGTGCCGGCATGGTCCCCGGTCGGGGGGTGGAGCCCGTTCGGGGGCCGACGGCCGGTCGGGGCGCCCCGCCAGGCCCGGGGCTCGGGTCGTCGCCGACCGTCGGCCCGGTGGGACGGTCGTCGTGGTCCCGGGCCGCTCGTCTGCCAGTCACGACGTTCATTGCACACCGGTCGGCGGGGCGGATCAGGCAGCTCAGCCGCGTGTCGGCGACAAATCGGACCAATGGGCGGGGTGCTCGGCCCGGTCCGTCGGCCCGGCACCCCCTATTGGTTCGCGGGCGCACCGGACGGGTCACTAGGCTTGCTGCTCATGAGTCACGTTCTCGCGGCAGTGGCCTGGCCGTACGCCAACGGCCCCCGCCACATCGGCCACGTTTCCGGTTTCGGCGTTCCCTCCGACGTCTTCGCCCGGTACATGCGGATGGCCGGCCACGACGTGCTCATGGTCTCGGGCACTGACGAGCACGGCACACCGATCCAGGTGCAGGCCGACGCCGACGGGGTGACCCCCCGCGAGCTGGCCGACCGCTACAACCGGGTGATCGTCGAGGACCTGCACGGGCTCGGCCTCACCTACGACCTCTTCACCCGCACCACCACCCGCAACCACTACGCGGTGGTGCAGGAGCTGTTCGAGGGGATGTACCGCAACGGCTACATCGTGCCGAAGACCACCATGGGCGCCATCTCCCCGTCGACCGGGCGCACCCTGCCCGACCGGTACATCGAGGGCACCTGCCCGATCTGCGGGTACGACAGCGCCCGTGGCGACCAGTGCGACAACTGCGGCAACCAGCTCGACCCGATCGACCTGATCAACCCGAAGTCGCGGATCAACGGGGAGACCCCGAAGTTCGTCGAGACCGAGCACTTCTTCCTGGACCTGCCCGCCCTCGCCGACGTGCTGCGCCAGTGGCTGGACACCCGGGAGGGGTGGCGGCCCAACGTGCTGCGGTTCTCCCGCAACCTGCTCGACGACCTCCAGCCCCGGGCGATCACCCGGGACCTGGAGTGGGGCGTACCGATCCCGCTGGACGACTGGCGAGACCGGCCGGACAAGCGCATCTACGTCTGGTTCGACGCGGTGATCGGCTACCTGTCCGCCTCCATCGAGTGGGCCCGCCGCTCCGGCGACCCGGAGGCGTGGCGCCGCTGGTGGTCGGCCGACGGCGAGGGCAAGGACGCCCGGTCGTACTACTTCATGGGCAAGGACAACATCGTCTTCCACTCGGTGATCTGGCCGGCGCTGCTCTCCGGCTACTCCGGTGCGGGCTCCCGCGACGGTGAGCCGGGCGAGCTGGGCCAGCTCAACCTGCCCACCGAGGTGGTCTCCAGCGAGTACCTGACCATGGAGGGGCGCAAGTTCTCCTCGTCCCGCAAGGTCGTCATCTACGTCCGGGACTTCCTGGAGCGCTACGACGCCGACGCGCTGCGCTACTTCATCGCCGCGGCCGGCCCGGAGAGCAACGACACCGACTTCACCTGGGCCGAGTTCCTCCGCCGCAACAACGACGAACTGGTCGCCGGCTGGGGCAACCTGGTCAACCGGTCGGTGTCGATGGCGGCGAAGAACTTCGGCGCGGTCCCGCCGATCGACCCGGCCGGGCTCACCGAGGCCGACGAGGCGCTGCTCGCCGTGGCCCGGGCGGGCTTCGCCACGGTCGGCGACCTCATCGGCCGCCACCGCCAGAAGCAGGCCATCGGTGAGGCCATGAAGGTGGTCGCCGAGGCCAACCGGTACCTCTCCGAGCAGGCGCCGTGGAAGCTCAAGGACGAGGCGGACAAGCCCCGGCAGGGCACCATCCTGCACGTCGCCCTCCAGGTGGTCAGCGACGCCAACACACTGCTCACCCCGTTCCTGCCGCACTCCGCGCAGCAGGTGCACGAGCTGCTCGGCGGCACCGGCGTGCACGCGCCGATGCCGGTCATCGAGCAGGTCGACGACCTGGACGGCGGGCCGGCGTACCCGGTGCTGACCGGGGACTACACGGTCGGGGCGCGCTGGGAGTCGGTGCCGCTGGAGGCGGGGCGGCCGCTGTCCACGCCGAAGCCGGTGTTCCGCAAGCTCGACCCGTCGATCGTCGACGAGGAGCTGGCCCGCCTGGCCGGCTGAGCGTACGAAGGCCGCGCGGCGGAGGGCAGCGGCCCACCGCCGCGCGGCGTCACATCGCGTACCGGGTGTCCATCACCTGATCGTCGGTCACCTCGGTGCCCGGTGCCCAGGTCTCGTAGATGCCGCGATCGTGGCACTGCGCGCCGGTGGTGAGCACCGTCTCCGGGTCCGGGAAGCGCAGCCGCAACCGCAGCCAGCCGCCCTCCTCCCGCAGCACCAGGCAGGGCACACCCCGCCACCGGGCGAAACGGAGTCGCCGGGCGACCGCCTCCACCGGGTAGCGGGCCGCACGGGTCATCGCCAGGACCCGGAACCCGCCCGGCAGGTCGGCCACCGCCTCGTACTCGCTGTCGCCGTGCACACCGACCAGTTGGGTGGAGCGCGGGGAGTCCCCGGTCGGCACGTACTCCTGGTCCGGGGAGAGACCCGGCACCGCCGACAGCAGATGCCGCCACTGCGGGCCCACCATCCGCAGCCAGCCGCGCTGCTCGGCCTGGTAGGTGTAGAGCACCACCTCCACCCCCTCCGCCGGGTAGGCGAGCAGGGCCGCGTTCGCCGGCATCGGCAGGTCGGCGAAGTCCCGGGTGATGAACTCCGGGATGAGCTGACCGTTGCTCGGCACGAACCCCGTTCCCAGCACCGGCGGACCCAGCCGGTCGCGGGGAGCCAGCTCGGTCAGGCCACGGTGCGCCTCGCCCACCGGCACGTCGTAGTCACCCGGGTCGGCGGCCCGCCAGCGCAGGGCGTACGCCACGTCCAGGCCGTCCCGGCCCACCTCGCCGTCGGTCCTCAGCACCGTGGTCGCCCCCGGCGTACGCAGGTGCGCCACGTCGTGTTCGCGGTAGCAGAAGCCGTGCGGCAGCCACCCCCGCACGTACCCGGCGAGCTGCCGGGGGGAGAGAACCTTCACCATCCGGGTGCCCCTGCGGACCACCGCCGACCCGCGCGCGGCGACCAGCATCGGGTCACCCGCCGCGGCCGGCTGCTGGCTGAGCTGGTGCAGCTGCGCCCAACCCCGCTCCCGGTGCGCCGGCATCATCAGCGGCGTCTCCGGCTCCTCGGCCGGCTCCGGTGCCCCGTGCACCGCGGTCACCTCGGTGACGTGCACGAACCGGCGCCACGGCAGGGCGCTGCCCGCTCGGGGCGCCCACTCGAAGCCCTGCACCTCGTCGGCGCTGAACAGCTCGTACGCGGCACCCCGGGCGATCTCCTCGGCCGGATAGACGCCGCCGCCGAACGCCACGCGCAGCCCGGTACGTTCGCCGGCGGCACCACTGGCCTGGGGGGCAGCGCTCACGCCGCCGCCTCGCTGCGCTCGGCAGCGGCGCGAGGCGCCACGCTGCTGTGTCTCATGGTTCGCTCGCTGCGCTCGCTCACGCCGCCGCCTCGCTGCGCTCGGCAGCGGCGCGAGGCGCCACGCTGCCGTGCCTCATGGTTCGCTCGCTGCGCTCGCTCACGCGAGCGACGGTAGAGTCGCGCGGCGTAGTCGAGGTGAACGTCGGGTGGCGGGCGGATGGACAGCCCCGGTGTGTGATGCTGTCGCTGATGAGCGAGCCCACTGAAACCCGCCGAGAGCGGGCCGCCCGGCGGGCCGGAGAGTTCCCGCCCGCCCCCGAACCGCTGCCCCGGCCGGTGCTGGACAGCCACACCCACCTGGACATCACCGTCAGCGAGGCCGGCGTGCCCGGCGGCGGGTCCGCCGACGACCCGGTCGCCGCGGCGATCGCGCTGGCCACCGGTGTCGGCGTGGACCGTTTGGTCCAGGTGGGCGTGGACGTCGCCTCCTCACGGTGGGGCGCGGACACCGCCGACCGGCACCCCGCCGTGCTGGCCACGGTGGCGCTGCACCCGAACGAGGCGCCCCGGCTGGCCGACCTCGACGAGGCGCTGCGGGAGATCGAGGCGCTCGCCGCGCGGGACCGGGTCCGGGGGATCGGCGAGACCGGGATGGACTTCTTCCGCACCGGCGACGAGGGGCGCGCCGCGCAGGAGGAGAGCTTCCGGGCGCACATCGCCATCGCCAAGCGGTACGGCCGGGCACTGGTCATCCACGACCGGGACGCGCACGCCGACGTGCTGCGGATCCTCGACGACGAGGGCTCTCCGGACACCGTGGTGCTGCACTGCTTCTCGGGTGACGCCGACTTCGCCCGCGAGTGCGTCCGTCGCGGCTACCTGCTCAGCTTCGCGGGCACGGTCACCTTCGCCAGCGCCACCGCGCTGCGCGAGGCCGCCGCGCTCACACCCGTGGACCAGATCCTGGTGGAGACCGACGCTCCGTACCTCACCCCGACTCCGCACCGGGGTCGTCCGAACGCTTCGTACCTGATCCCGCTCACCGTCCGCTCGCTCGCCGCGACCACCGGCACCGATCTCGACGAGCTGTGCGCCGCCATCTCGGCCACCGGCGACCGGGTCTTCGGCCCGTGGTGAGCCCGGCCCGACGGTCTGCCCCGACGACGCCGCTACGCTCCCAGGCATGACCGGTCTCCTCGGCCCGGCGGAGATCCGGGAACTCGCCGCCCGGCTGGGCGTCGCGCCCACCAAGAAGCTGGGCCAGAACTTCGTGCACGACCCGAACACGGTGCGCCGGATCGTCACGGCCGCCGGCCTGACCCCCAACGACGTGGCCCTGGAGGTCGGCCCCGGGCTCGGCTCGCTCACCCTGGGGCTGCTGCCGGTCGCCGGGCACGTGCACGCCGTGGAGATCGATCCGGTGCTCGCCGGCGCGCTGCCGGAGACCGTCGCCCGGCACGCCGGGGCGGACGCCGGGCGGCTCACCGTGCACCGCGCGGACGCGCTACGCATCGACGCCGCCGAGCTGGCCGATCCGGCGCCGACCGCGCTGGTGGCGAACCTGCCCTACAACGTGGCCGTGCCGGTGGTGCTGCACCTGCTCGCCGCGCTGCCCAGCCTGCGGCACGGCCTGGTGATGGTGCAGAAGGAGGTCGCCGACCGGCTCGTCGCCGGTCCCGGCTCCAAGGTGTACGGCATCCCGTCGGTCAAGCTCGCCTGGTACGCGCAGGCCCGGGGCGCCGGCCGGGTGCCACCGAACGTGTTCTGGCCGGTGCCCAACGTCGACTCGGGGCTGGTCGCCTTCACCTGCCGCCAGCCACCCCGCTCCGACGTACCCCGGGAACGGGTCTTCGCCGTGGTGGACGCGGCGTTCGCGCAGCGTCGCAAGACCCTGCGCGCCGCGTTGGCCGGCTGGGCCGGGGGCGCGGACCGCGCCGCCGCCGCCCTCACCGCCGCCGGCGTCGACCCCGGTGCCCGGGGTGAGTCGCTCACCGTCGAGCAGTTCGCCGCCATCGCCGCGTCGGCTCCGACCGCCGTGCCGGCCGCCCAGTAGGCTGGCGCCGTGACCGAGGCTTGGCGACCGGATGGCGAAGACGAGCGGCGCGGAGCCAGCGGACCGGTGAAGGTCCGGGTGCCCGCGAAGGTCAACCTGCACCTCGGGGTGGGCCCGCTGCGCCGCGACGGCTACCACGAGCTGAACACCGTCTACCACGCCATCTCGATCCACGACGAGTTGACGGCCCGGCGGGGCGACACCCTCACCCTGACCATGGAGGGCGAGGGCACCGGCGAGCTGGCGTTGGACGACACCAACCTGGTGATCCGCGCCGCGCACGCCCTGGCCGGGTACGCCGGGGTGCTGCCGCACGCCCGGCTGCACCTGCGCAAGCAGATCCCGCTCGCCGGCGGGCTGGCCGGTGGCAGCGCCGACGCGGCCGCCGCGCTGGTGGCCTGTGACGCGCTCTGGGGCACCGGGCTGTCCCGTGACGAACTGGCCGGGATCGCCGCCGACCTCGGCTCCGACGTGCCGTTTCTGATCTACGGCGGCACCGCGCTGGGCACCGGCCGGGGCGAGGCGGTCAGCCCCGTGCTGGCCCGTCCCACCTCCTGGCACTGGGTGGTGGCCATCGCCGACAGCGGCCTGTCGACCCCGGCCGCGTACCGCGAGCTGGACCGGCTGCGCGACTCCGGGGCGGCGGGCACCCCGCTGGGCAGCACGGACGCGCTGCTGGGCGCGCTGCGCCAGCGCGACCCCCGGGTGCTCGCCCGGACGCTCGGCAACGACCTCCAGGACGCCGCACTGGCCATGCGCCCGGCGCTGGCCGACACCCTCAAGGCCGGCGAGGCGGCCGGTGCGCTCGCCGGCATCGTCTCCGGTTCCGGCCCGACCTGCGTCTTCCTCGCCGCCGACGCGGCCGCCGCCGAGCGGATCGCCGCCGAGTTGACCACCGCGGGCGTCTGCCGCGAGGCGCGGGTCGCGCACGGCCCGGTCGCGGGCGCGCGCGTCGTCTGACGTCGCGGCCCACCGGCCGACCGGGCGCGCGGCGCGGGTGGCCGGGGCGTCCGCGTACCCTTGGGTCAGGCGTCCCGAGGTGCCCGCCGGCACCCGGACGCCTTGATCTTGAAGGGTGGAACGTGGCCAACATCGTCAATCTGGACCGGGTGTCCAAGGGGTACGGCGCCGCCGGGCGGCTACTCACGGACGTCTCGCTCGGCCTGGACGACGCCGACCGGATCGGCGTGGTCGGCCTCAACGGTGCCGGCAAGTCCACCCTGCTGCGGCTGCTGACCAAGCAGGAGGAGCCCGACGACGGCCGGGTCACCCACCGCCGTGACCTGCGGGTGCTCTGGCTGCCGCAGCAGCTCGCCCTCGCTCCCGAGGCCACCGTCCGGGACGTCGTGCTCGGCACCGCCTGGCTCGGCGAGGGCATGGGCGCCGAGCACGAGTGGGCCGGCGACGCCGGGGTGCGGGACATCCTCGACGGCCTCGGCATGCCGCACCTCGGCCTCGACCAGCCGGTCGGCCCGATGTCCGGTGGCGAACGACGCCGCGTCGCGCTCGCCGCGCTGCTCGTCCGCGACTCCGACCTGCTCATCCTCGACGAGCCCACCAACCACCTCGACGTCGGCGGCGTCGACTGGCTGGCCCGGCACCTGGTCGGCCGCAAGGGCGCCCTGGTCGTGGTCACCCACGACCGGTGGTTCCTGGACGCGGTCTGCACCACCACCTGGGAGGTCGCCGACCAGACGGTCCGCGCGTACGAGGGAGGCTTCGCCGCCTGGACCCTCGCCCGCGCCGAGCGCGAGCGCGTCGCCGCCGCCACTGAGGCCCGCCGGCAGAACCTGCTCCGCAAGGAGATCGCGTGGCTGCGTCGTGGTCCGCCGGCCCGCACCTCCAAGCCCCAGTTCCGCATCGACGCCGCCAACGCGTTGATCGCCGACGTGCCGCCGGCACGCGACACCATGTCGTTGCAGCGGATGGCCACCTCCCGGCTCGGCAAGCAGGTGTACGACCTGGAGAACGTCGAGCTGCACGCCGGCCCCAAGGAGATCCTGCGCGGGGTCACCTGGCAGGTCGGCCCCGGCGACCGGATCGCCATCCTCGGCGCCAACGGCGCCGGCAAGACCACCCTGCTGCGGATGCTCGCGGGCATCACCCGCCCCGACGGCGGCCGCCTCAACACCGGTTCCACCGTGCGACCGGCGTTCCTGTCCCAGGAGCTTGCCGAGCTGCCGGGCCACCTGCGGGTGCTCGAAGCCGTGGAGGAGGTCGCCCGCCGGGTCCAGCTCGGCGACCGGGAGGTCTCAGCCGCCCAGCTCGCCGAGGTCTTCGGCTTCGACGACCGGCGGCTCTGGACGCCGGTCAGTGACCTCTCCGGTGGGGAACGTCGCCGACTCCAGATGCTGCGGCTGCTCGCCGGCGAGCCCAACGTGCTGCTCTTCGACGAGCCCACCAACGACCTGGACACCGACACCCTGGCCTCCCTGGAGGACCTGCTCGACTCCTGGCCCGGCACGATCATCGTGGCCAGCCACGACCGTTACCTGATCGAACGGGTCACCGAGTCGGCGTACGGGATGTTCGGCGACGGCCGGCTGGTGCACCTGCCCGGCGGCGTCGACGAGTACCTCGCCCGGACCGCCGAGCGGGCCGGCGCGCCCCGGCCCGGGGTCACCTCGGCCTCCGCGCCCGCCGGTCCCTCCGGAGGCGGCATGTCCGCCGCCGAGGTCCGCCAGGCCCGCAAGGAGCTGACCCGGCTGGAACGCCAGCTCGGCAAGCTCGACCAGCGCGAGACCACGCTGCTCGACCAGCTCGCCGCCGACGCCACCGACTACGCCCGGGTCGCCGAGCTGGACACCCAGCTCAAGGATCTGCGCGCCGAGCGGGAGCGGATCGAGGAGACCTGGATGACGCTCGCCGAGGACCTGCCCGACAGCTGACCGGGCCCGGCTCGCCGGGTCAGGGACCGTGTGCGGCGTCACACCACCACATGCGGGACAATCGTCGACGACACCTCACCCCACGGCGTTGGAGACTCTGACATGGCCCACACCCCCGTCAACCACCCCGCGCGGCCGGTCTACCGGGCGATCGGCGGGCTGACCGGTCTGTACCTGGTGGTCTTCGGTGTGCTCGGCATCATCGAGAGCGCCGGCAACGAGGTCCTCGCGCAGGACGACACCCGGGTCCTCGGCCAGGGCACCAACCTCGGCTTCTCGCTGCTCTGCGTGCTGCTCGGGCTCCTCGTGGTGGCCGGCACCGCCCTCGGCCGCAACATCGACGTGGCGATCAACCAGTGGCTGGCGTACGCCCTGATGGTGGTCAGCCTCGCCGGCCTGGCGTTCATCCAGACCGACGCCAACATCTTCAACTTCAGCATCGCCACGGTGATCGTGGTGATGCTGGCCGCCCTGGTGCTGCTCATGGTCGGCATGTACGGCAAGGTCGGCACGGACGAGGAGTCGGAGGCCTGGCAGAAGGCCCGCCTGGTGCTCTGATCCTGCTCGGGCTTGGTGGTTCTCTCGCCGGAGCCCGAGTTGCTCCGGGCGGTCAGGCTTGATCCCTGCGCAGCTCGGGCTCCGGCGAAAACCTGACGTGGTCCGGCCTTCGGCGGACTCAGCCGCCTTTGGGGTTCTCCGGACAGTCCCCTCTGCCTCGGGTGACAATCCTCCTGAATCGGTCGACTCAGGTGGATGGGGAGCAGGGATATGGCGCACTTTCCGGTGAACCATCCGGCACGGCCGCTCTACCGGGTTCTCTCCGGCCTGATCGGCGTCTACATCCTGGTCTTCGGCGTCTGGGGCGTCGCCGAGACGATCGGCGACCCGCTCTTCGACCGGGGCAGCCACTGGGCACTCGGGCTGCGCACCAACCTGGCGTTCTCGCTCGCCTCGGTGGTCTTCGGAGTCGTCCTGATCATCGGGGCGTCCCGGCGCAGCAACCTCGGCCACTACATGAACCTCACCGCCGGTGTGGTGTTCCTGGTGACCAGCATCCTGATGATGTCCGTGCTGCAGACCGAGGCGAACTTCCTGAACTTCTCGATGTCGACCGTGGTCGTGTCGATGCTGTTCGGCCTGATCCTGCTCGGCACCGGCCTGTACGACAAGGTCGGCCCCGAGGAGCACGCCGAGGAGGAACGGCGCAACCGCGCCCACCCCGTGGCCGAGGTGCACCGCCGCTGACCGGGGTCAGCGGCGGCGGGCGGTGATCAAGCTCGGCTTCGCCTCCAGGTGCGACAACCCGTTCCAGGCGAGGTTGACCAGGTGTGCCGCCACCGTCTCCTTGCGCGGCTTGCGCACCTCCAGCCACCAGGTGCCGGTCAACGCCACCATGCCCACCAGCGCCTGGGAGTACAGCTCGGCCAGCTTCGGGTCGTACCCGCGGCTCTTGAACTCGGCGCCGAGGATGTGCTCGACCTGGTGCGCCACGTCGTTCATCACGCTGCTGAAGTTGCCCGTCGCCGACAGCACCGGCGACTCGCGGACCAGCACCCGGAACCCGCTGGCCTCCTCCTCGATGTAGCCCAGCAGGGCCATCGCCGCCTGCTCCAGCAGCTCCCGTGGGTGCCCGGCGGTCAACGCCGTGGTGATCCGGTCCAGCAGGGCCCGGACCTCCCGGTCCACCACCACCGCGTAGAGCCCCTCCTTGCCGCCGAAGTGCTCGTAGACCACCGGCTTGGAGACCTTGGCGCGGGACGCCACCTCCTCGATGGAGGTGGCGTCGAAACCGCGCTCGGCGAAGAGTTGCCGGCCGATCGCGATCAACTGCTCCCGCCGCTGGGCGGCGGACATGCGGACCCGGGAGGTGGACTTGGGTTTGGTGGCCGGAGCCGGAACCGCACGCCGACCGCCGTCACCGTCAGTGCCCTCGGGCATGTCGCCGCCTCGCTGGCGCTCGGTGACGCCCTGCCGTGGGATGGTGCCTCCGCTGTGCCCGTTCACGTCGTCGCCTCACTCGCGGGCGGTCTGGTCGTCCCGCCGCGCCGTCCGACCGTACCCGGATCGGGCCCGGCTCCCCGTACGCCGAGCCGTCCGGTCCCCCCGCGTCGCTCGGTCACCCGGCCATCCTGCCAGGCTGTCTCCGGGAGCACCGCCCGCTTTTAGCGGGGTGCGACGGGCTTCACCAGCTTGGCGGCGAGGCGTTCCGGCTTCGGCCAGCGCACCTGCGACGCCGCGCCGATCTTCTCGAACAGCCAGATCACCCGGGCGGAGATGTCGACCTGACCACGCAGCACGCCGTGCCGGGCGCTGGTGGGGTCGGCGTGGTGCAGGTTGTGCCAGCTCTCGCCGAACGACAGGATCGCCAGCGGCCAGAAGTTCGACGCGCGGTCGCCCTGACGCATCGCGAACGGGCGCTCGCCGTAGACGTGGCAGACCGAGTTGATCGCCCAGGTGACGTGGTGCAGCAGGCCGATCCGCACCAGCCCGGCCCAGAAGAACGCGGTGAGCGCGCCCTGCCAGGACCAGGTCACCAGGCCGCCGATCAGCGCCGGGCCGAGCAGTGAGATGGCCACCAGCATCGGGAAGAGCTTGTCCACCCGGCTGATGTCGCGGTCGGCGATCAGGTCGGGGGCGAACCGCTCCCGGTTGGACAGCTCACGGCGGAACAGCCAACCAACGTGTGCGTGGAAGAGGCCCCGGGTCAGCGCCCAGAGACTGGTGCCGAAGCGCCACGGCGAGTGCGGGTCGCCCTCCAGGTCGGAGAAGGCGTGGTGCCGCCGGTGGTCGGCCACCCACTGGATGATCTCGCCCTGCACCGCCAGCGAACCCGCGACCGCCAACGTCACCCGCAGCCACCGCTTGGCCTTGAACGAGCCGTGCGTGAAGTAGCGGTGGAAGCCGACGGTGATGCCGAGGCCGGAGACCACGTACCAGACGAGGCCGATGACCACGTCGGTCCAGCCCAGCCAGCCGCCCCAGGCGACCGGTACGGCGACCAGCAGGGCGACGAAGGGGATCACCACGAAGGCCCAGAGGGCGGCCAGGATCCCGGAGGACTGACTGCCGTCGGTGAGGGGTTTCGGGCCGGGGCCGGCGGTGTTGGGTTCGAGCAGAGCGGTGGACATGGCACCTCGCAGAGGGGACGGAAGCGATCACGAAGCTACGCCTACGTCACCGTAACTTACGGCCCCGTAGATCGCACGGTGAAGTTTCCGAAAACCTCGCGCACTCCTGCTGAGAAGCAGGTCAGAGCCCTGATCGCCCGTGCGCGGGTCGATGCCTCACGGCAGGGACGGGGCGCCGCTCAGACGGGCGGCGTCAAGGCTCGGCGGTGCGCCGAACTGGCGGCGGTACTCCCGGCTGAACTGTGACGGGCTGTCGTAGCCGACCCGCTGGGCGACCCCGGTGACGTCGGTCGGATGGGTGGCGAGCAGCAGTCGCGCCTCCTGGAGCCGGATCTGCTTCTGGAACTGGATCGGACTCATCGCCGTGACGGCCTGGAAGTGACGGTAGAAGGCGGACACGCTCATCCCGGAAAGCCGGGCCACGTCCTCCACGCGGAAGGACTGCCGGTAATGGCCGCGGATCCAGCGGACCGCATGGGCGATGTGGGAGAGGCTGCTGTCGGCGAGACCCAGCTGGCGGACGGTGGCGCCCTGCTCGCCGGTGATCAGTCGCCAGAGGATCTCCCGGATCGTGAGGGGTGCGAGCACCGCGAGGTCGCGTGGCCGGTCGAGGAGGCGCACCAGCCGGATCACGGCGTCGAGCAGCTCGGCAGGCGCATCGCTGACGGCGATGCCGGGCAGCCCTCCGCCGCTCCGGGGAATGTCGACGCCGGCCTGTAGCAGCAGCTCGGCGATGGCGGCCGGCTGCAGCGTGAGCCCGAACCCGAGCGCCGGCCGGTCGGGGCTGGCCTCGGTGAAATGGCCGGTGACCGGCAGGTCGACCGATGCGACGAGGTACTGCCCGGCGCGGTACTCGAACACGCGGTCGCCCAACGCGAGCCTCTTCGCGCCCTGCGCGATGAGCGCCAACACCGTGCCGGACATCGACGCCGACGGCACGTCCGGCCGCTCGACCTGCGAGATCAGCACACCGTCGATGGCGGTGGTGCCGTCCGGTCGAGCGTGGCGGCTGAGCAACGACCGCAGTTCGTCGAGCTGCATCTCTTCATTGAAGCACCCGAGCCGATTCGCAGCAAAGAGAGGATCAGGCAAGAGACAGAGAGCATCGATCTATCATCCTGCCTGTTCAGGGTGATTATCTGGGAGCAGTCAATTCCCTAGGGGCACGTCATTGCTCCACGAATGAACAGGTGGGCGAACCATGCGGGTCGCTATCGTCACGGGCGCCAGCTCGGGTATCGGGCAGAGCGCAGCCATCCAGCTCGCCAAGCGCGGGTCCGGCGTGATCCTGACCTACGGCAACAACCACTCCGGAGCGCTGGAGACCGTGGAGAGCATCGAGAAGGTGGGTGGCAAGGCCGTCGCGCTGCCGCTGGACGTCGGCCGGAGCGAGACCTTCCCGGCCTTCCGCGCTTCGGTCGTCGCCGCCCTGCGCGACACCTGGCACCGGGACACCTTCGACTCTCTGGTGAACAACGCCGGGTTCGCGCGGATGGCGATGTTCGAGGACACCTCGGAGGAGCTCTTCGACGGGTTCATGCGGGTGCTGCTCAAGGGGCCGTTCTTCCTCACCCAGACCCTGCTGCCGCTGCTGGCCGACGGCGGCGCGATCGTCAACACCAGCAGCAACTCGGCACTGCCCTCCGGGCTCGAGCCCGGCTACTCCGCGTACGCCTCCATGAAGGGCGGCCTGGACGTGCTGACGCGGTACATGGCCAAGGAGTTCAGCAGCCGCGGCATCCGGGTCAACTCGGTCGCCCCGGGCTCCACCCGGACCCGGCTCGCCGACAACGCCTTCGAGCGGTTCCCCGAGGTGATTCCAATCCTCGCCGCGAAGACCGCGCTCGGCCGGGTGGGCGAGCCCGACGACATCGGCATGGTGATCGCCACGCTGCTCAGCGAGGAGGGCCGTTGGATCACCGCCCAGAACATCGAGGTCGCTGGCGGGTACAACCTGTAGGTGACCTGTCCGGCGTCCGGACGGCCCCGCCCGGACTGCCGTGGGCCGTCCGGGCGCGGCGGAATGAGCGATGGCGTCCGGCGGGCGGGACGCTAAGGTGTAGCGGCGGGATCTCGATCCCTGATGTGACGCCCTGGCGTCGCTGATCGGCCGTGGTGTAATTGGCAACACCCGGGTCTTTGGTACCCGTGTTTCAGGTTCGAACCCTGGCGGCCGAGCTGTCCCCCTTAGTCCGTTTTAGGTTCCAGTGGGGGTAAGACGGGAACGGTCCGGGCACCGCGGTTAGCATGGCCGCGAGAGTGTCCACGTTCCGACGGGAGCCACGTCGTGCCCCAGCCCCACCTCCGTACCGTCGTCGTACTCGCCGCCGGTGAGGGCAAGCGGATGAAGTCGACACTGCCCAAGGTGCTGCACCCCCTGCTCGGCAGGACCCTGCTCGGCCACGTGCTGAGCGCGGCCGCCCCGCTGGCCGCCACCCGCACCGTCGTGGTGGTCGGACACGGCGCCGACCAGGTCCGGGGGCACCTGAGCGAGGTCGCTCCCGAGGCCACGCCGGTGCTCCAGGCCGAGCAGCTCGGCACCGGGCACGCCGTCCGGATCGCGCTGGAGGCCGTCCCCGACGGCCCCGGCACGGTCGTGGTGATCAACGGGGACGTGCCGCTGCTGCGGCCGGAGACGGTGGGCGCTCTCGTGACCGCGCACGAGGAAGCCGCCGCGGCGGCCACCGTGCTCGCCGCCGAGGTGCCCGACCCGACCGGGCTCGGGCGCATCGTCCGGGACGCCGACGGCCGGTTGGAGCAGATCGTCGAGGAGCGCGACGCCGACGCGACGCAGCGCGCGATCCGGGAGATCAACGCCGGCATCTACGCCTTCGACGCCGCGCGGCTGCGCGCCGCGCTGGGCAAGCTCTCCACCGACAACGACCAGGGCGAGGAGTACCTGACCGACGTCTTCGGGCTGCTCCGCTCGGCCGGTGAGCCCGTCGCGGTGCACGTGGCCGTCGACCACGTGGAGACGCTGGGCTGCAACGACCGTGTGGAGCTGGCGACGCTGCGCCGCCTGCTGCGCGACCGCGTCAACGAGGCGTGGATGCGTACCGGCGTGAGCCTCCTGGACCCGGCGACCACCTGGATCGACGTGACGGTGGCGATCGACCGCGACGCGGTCGTCGACCAGAACACCCAACTGCGCGGCGCCACCGTGGTCGGCTCCGGCGCGCTGATCGGACCGGACGTCACGCTGGTCGACACGATCGTCGGCCCCGGCGCATCGGTGGTGCGCAGCCACGCGGTGGGCGCCGAGGTCGGCGCGGGCGCCAGCGTCGGGCCGTACGCGTACCTCCGGCCGGCCGCGCAGCTGGCCGAGAAGGCGAAGGTCGGCACGTTCGTCGAGGTGAAGAACTCGCAGATCGGCGCCGGCTCGAAGGTGCCGCACCTGACGTACGTCGGCGACGCGACGATCGGCGAGCAGAGCAACATCGGCGCGGCGTCGGTCTTCGTGAACTACGACGGGGTCAACAAGCACCGCACGGTCATCGGCAGCCACGCCCGCACGGGGGCGGACAACATGTTCGTCGCGCCGGTCGAGGTGGGCGACGGCGCGTACACGGCGGCCGGCTCGGTGATCGTGGACGACGTGCCGGCGGGCGCGATGGGCGTCGCCCGGGCACGCCAGCGCAACATCGAGGGCTGGGTGGTGAAGCGGCGGGCCGGCACGGCCGCGGCGGAGGCCGCGCAGCGAGCCCACGGCGGCGAGGGTGCGTCGGGTGTGGCCGCCACCGCAAGCGACAGTGAGGCAATGCACGGGCAGGCCGAGACGGTGGGCGGTGCGTCCGCCACGGGAGATACTGCAACCGAATAGTC
The DNA here is from genome assembly GCF_052601155.1 of Micromonospora yongxingensis. NCBI lineage: Bacteria > Bacillati > Actinomycetota > Actinomycetes > Micromonosporales > Micromonosporaceae > Micromonospora > Micromonospora yongxingensis. The sequence goes on along the minus strand of NZ_JBQXEO010000003.1, from coordinate 268,577 downwards.
CCCGACCCACCACCACCGGGCCGGGTACCACCGAGAAACGGGAGCAGACGGGCCCATGGGCAGCATCGTCGCCGAAAACCGCAAAAGCCTGATGCTCTTTTCCGGACGTGGCTTTCCGGAGCTGGCCAAGGAGATCGGTGAGGTGCTCGGCGTCGCGCCGACGCCGGCCGACGCGTACGAGTTCGCCAACGGCGAGATCTTCGTACGGTTCAAGGACTCGGTGCGCGGCTCGGACGCCTTCGTGGTGCAGTCCGTGACGCACGGGGTCAACACCTGGGTCATGGAGACCCTGATCATGGTGGACGCGCTGAAGCGGGGGTCGGCCAAGCGGATCACCGTGGTGCTGCCGTTCTACCCGTACGCGCGTCAGGACAAGAAGCACCGCGGTCGGGAGCCGATCTCGGCCCGGCTGGTGGCGGACCTGCTGAAGACGGCCGGCGCGAACCGGATCCTCACCGTCGACCTGCACACCGCGCAGATCCAGGGCTTCTTCGACGGTCCGGTCGACCACCTCTTCGCGATGGACATCCTCGCCGAGTACGTGGAGCACAAGTACGCCGGCCGGCCGATGACCGTGGTGGCACCGGACTCGGGCCGGGTGCGGGTGGCCGAGCGCTGGACCGACCGGCTGGGCGGCTGCCCGCTGGCGTTCATCCACAAGACCCGCGACCCGATGAAGCCCAACCAGGTGGTGGCGAACCGCGTGGTCGGCGAGGTGGAGGGCCGGGTCTGCCTGATCGTCGACGACATGATCGACACGGGTGGCACGATCACCGGTGCGGCGGACATCCTGAAGGAGTCGGGCGCGGCGGAGATCGTGGTCGCGTCCACCCACGCACTGCTGTCGGACCCGGCCACCGAGCGGCTGAAGAACAGCCCGATCAGCGAGATCGTGGTGACCAACACGTTGCCGCTGACCCCGGAGAAGCAGCTGGACAAGCTGACCGTGCTGTCGATCGCGCCGCTGCTGGCAAGGGCGATCCGCGAGGTCTTCGACGACGGCTCGGTGACCACCCTCTTCGGTGGCCTGAGCTGATCCTCTCGCCGCGGTGAGTGCGGGGAAGGGCCCCTTGTCGACCCCTCGGCGGGGTGAGGGGTCCCTTCCTAGCACGCGCGCGGGAGCCGTGAACGGGGACTGCCGGAAACCTCGGAATCAGCTCGGGTAGACTGGTGCGGTTGCCACGGCGAGGGTGCCCGGCGGGTCGCTGAATAGCGCCGCACGGAGGCACCGTCATCGACGCGGTGCTCCGGGCAGTCGTTCATGACGCATGAGCCCCTAGCGAGCCCCTCGCCCCAGCACCGCCAGACGACAAACCGCCGTAGCGAAAAGCATCAGGAGTTTCCCCGTGTCCGAGGTAAAGATCAGCGCCGAGCCCCGCACCGAGTTCGGCAAGGGTGGTGCCCGCCGTACCCGCCGGGCCGGCAAGGTGCCAGCCGTGCTGTACGGCCACGGCGAGAAGCCCAAGCACATCGCGCTGCCGTCCCGGGAGTTCGCCGCGGCGATCCGCAAGGGTGGCGCCAACCAGCTCTTCGCGATCGACATCACCGACGGCACGCAGGTGCTGGCGCTGCCGAAGGCGATTCAGCGTGACCCGATCAAGGACACCTTCGAGCACGTGGACCTGATCCTGGTCCGCCGCGGCGAGAAGGTCACCGTCGAGGTCCCGATCCAGCTGACCGGCGAGGCCGCGCGGGACACCCTGATCGTGCACGACCACGACACCCTGTCGGTGACCGCCGACGCCACCAAGGTGCCGGACCACCTCGAGGCGTCGATCGAGGGCCTGGAGGCGGGCTCTTCGGTGACCGCCGGCGACGTGCAGCTGCCGGCCGGTGTCGAGCTGGCCGTCGACCCGACGCTGCCGGTCGCCGCGGTGACCGCCGCGCCGACCGCCGAGCAGCTCGAGGCGACGCTGCCCGAGGTCGAGGAGGCCACCGACGAGGCCGAGGCCGAGGTCGGCGAGGTCACCGAGGGTTCCGAGGGCGCGGACGCCGAGGGCGGCGAGAACACCGAGGCGCGCACCGAGGCCTGATCGGTTCGTACTGTGCGACAGGCGTCCCCGAGCATTCGGGGGCGCCTGTCCGCGTATCGGGTATCGGTGTGACGGACGGCGAAGGGGACGGGTCGTGACGGACGAGGCGGGACCGTGGCTGGTGGTCGGCCTGGGCAACCCGGGTCGGGAGTACGCCGGCAACCGGCACAACGTCGGGTTCATGGTGGCCGACCTGCTGGCCGGACGGTTGGGCGCACGGTTCGGCCGGCACAAGCGGGCGGTGGCCGAGGCTACCGAGGGCCGGTTGGGTTTCGGCGGGCCGAAGCTGGTGCTGGTGAAGCCACTGACGTACATGAACCTGTCCGGCGCGCCGGTGGCGGCGCTGGCGCAGTTCTACAAGGTGCCGCCGGCGCAGGTGATCGCCGTGCACGACGAGCTGGACATCGCGTTCGGCCAGGTGCGGGTCAAGTGCGGTGGCGGCGAGGGCGGGCACAACGGCCTGCGCTCGATGTCGAAGTCGTTGGGCACCAAGGAGTACGTCCGGGTGCGGTTCGGCATCGGCCGGCCCCCGGGCCGGCAGGACCCGGCCGACTACGTGCTGTCGGATTTCGGCGCGGCCGAGCGCAAGGAGTTGGATTTCCTGGTGGACCGCGCGGCTGACGTGGTGGAGTCGGTGGTCGTCAAGGGCGTGGAGCCGACTCAGAACCTCTACCACGGCGGTTGAGACTGTCGGGCGGGGCGTACCGGGTCGGGGTTGGTGGGCCGGTAGTCTGCGCCTTTCGGCGTGCCGCGACCGACGACGCGGGTCGCGGCGGAGCGGCCCGTGCGGGCACGGGTCGCGGCGAGGCGACGGGAGCGGGCAGATGAGCAGTCCTCCGATGATCGACGGTGCGTTCGCCAGGTGGTTGGCGGCCCGGGCCGGTCAGGCGCTGCTCGACCTGCGCGTGGAGTTGGGTTTCGTCGACGCCGGCGCGCTGAAGTCGGCCGGGGACAAGGTGTCGCACGACCTGATCCGCACGGAGCTCGCGAAGTGGCGGCCGGGGGACGCGGTGCTCTCCGAGGAGGATGAGGGGTCGCGGCTGGCCTGGGCGGCGGAGGTGAACGCCGAGGCGGTGTCGCGGTTGGCCGCGGACCGGGTGTGGATCATCGATCCGTTGGACGGCACGCGGGAGTTCGCCGAGGAGGGCCGCTCCGACTGGGCCGTGCACGTGGCGCTCTGGGCGCGGAACGCGCCGAGCCCGCACGGGCTGGTCGCAGGGGCGGTGGGCCTGCCGGCGCAGCACCGGGTGCTGGGCACGGACTACCCACCGGCGTACCCGCCGATGACGGTGGAGGCGGCGACGGCCGGCGCGCGGGTGATCCGGTTGGCGGCGAGCCGGAGCCGGCCGCCGGTGTTCCTCACGGATCTGGCCGAGGACGTGGGGGCGAAGCTGGTGCCGATGGGGTCGGCCGGAGCGAAGATCGCCGCGGTGGTCACGGGCGAGGTGGACGCGTACATCCACGCCGGTGGGCAGTACGAGTGGGACTCGGCGGCGCCGGTCGCTGTGGCGACGGCCACGGGACTGCACGCTTCCCGGATCGACGGTTCTGCGCTGAGATACAACGAGGCGGATCCGCGCCTGCCGGACCTGCTGGTCTGCCGCAGGGATCTCGCCCCCCGGTTGCTTGCAGCGCTGCAGAGACATTCCGGGTAGCCTGAGCGCACTTCTTGACATGCCCGACCGGAAAGGTCTGGAAATCGGATGAGCGAGCGAATCGAGCCGGTGTCATGACCACCCCGGCGGCGTACCGGGTCTCCCACCTGGACGCCCTGGAGGCGGAGAGCATCTTCGTGATGCGCGAGGTGGTCGCCGAGATGGAACGCCCGGTGCTGCTCTTCTCCGGCGGCAAGGACTCGATCGTCATGCTGCGACTGGCGCAGAAGGCGTTCGCCCCGGCCAACATCCCCTTCCCCGTCATGCACGTCGACACCGGGCACAACTTCCCCGAGGTGCTCGAATACCGCGACCAGCGGGTCGCCGAGCTGGGGTTGCAGCTCGTGGTGGCGAGCGTGCCGGAGGCCCTGGCCAGCGGGCTGGTGCGGGAGTCCGGCGACGGCATGCGCAACCGGATCCAGACGCCGGTCCTGCTGGACGCGGTCGAGAAGCACCGCTTCGACGCGCTGTTCGGTGGCGCCCGCCGGGACGAGGAGAAGGCCCGGGCCAAGGAGCGGGTGTTCAGCTTCCGCGACGAGTTCGGCCAGTGGGACCCGAAGAACCAGCGGCCGGAGCTGTGGTCGCTGTACAACGGCCGGCACCACCCGGGCGAGTCGATCCGGGTCTTCCCGCTGTCCAACTGGACCGAGCTGGACGTCTGGCACTACATCGCCCGGGAACGCATCCCGCTGCCGTCGATCTACTACGCGCACGAGCGCGAGGTGATCGAGCGCGACGGGATGTTCTACGCGGTCAACGAGTTCTTCCGCCCCCGGGCGGGCGAGGAGCGGTTCAAGGCGCAGGTGCGCTACCGCACCGTGGGCGACGCCTCCTGCACGGCGGCGGTCCGCTCCGACGCGGACACCGTGGAGAAGGTCATCGAGGAGGTGGCGGCCACCCGGATCACCGAGCGCGGCGCGACGCGTGGTGACGACCGGGTCAGCGAGGCCGCCATGGAGGACCGCAAGCGGGAGGGCTACTTCTGATGACCACCGAGATCGTGGCCCCGGCCGCCACCGCGGCGGAGGTCCGTCCGATGGACCTGCTGCGCTTCGCCACCGCGGGCAGCGTGGACGACGGCAAGTCGACCCTCATCGGCCGGCTGCTCTACGACACCAAGTCGCTCTTCACCGACCAGTTGGCCGCGGTGGAGGCCGTCAGCGCGGCCCGCGGCGACGAGTACACCAACCTGGCGCTGCTCACCGACGGCCTGCGCGCCGAGCGGGAGCAGGGCATCACCATCGACGTGGCGTACCGGTACTTCGCCACGCCGCGGCGCAAGTTCATCATCGCCGACACCCCGGGGCACATCCAGTACACGCGCAACATGGTCACCGGCGCCTCCACGGCCGACCTGGCGCTGATCCTGGTGGACGCGCGCAAGGGCCTGGTCGAGCAGTCCCGTCGGCACGCGTTCCTCTGCTCGCTGCTGCGGGTGCCGCACCTGGTCCTCTGTGTCAACAAGATGGACCTGGTGGACTGGTCGCAGGAGGTCTACGAGCGGATCGCCGACGAGTTCACCGCGTTCGCCGCGAAGCTCGACGTACCGGACCTGACCGTGGTGCCGATCTCCGCGCTGCGCGGCGACAACATCGTCACCCGGTCGGAGAACATGCCGTGGTACGAGGGCCCGTCGCTGCTGCACCACCTGGAGCGGGTGCACATCGCCAGCGATCGCAACCTGGTCGACGTCCGGTTCCCGGTGCAGTACGTGATCCGCCCGCAGTCCACCACGGTGACCGACTACCGCGGCTACGCCGGCCAGGTCGCCTCGGGCGTGCTCAAGCCGGGCGACGAGGTGATGGTGCTGCCGTCCGGCTTTACCAGCCGGATCGCCGCGGTGGAGACCGCCGACGGACCGGTCGCGGAGGCCTTCCCACCGATGTCGGTCACGGTACGGCTGGCCGACGAGATCGACATCTCCCGGGGCGACATGATCTGCCGGCCGAACAACGCCCCGGCGGTGGCCCAGGACATCGAGGCGATGGTCTGCTGGATGGACGAGACCCGCCCGCTACGGGTCGGCGGCCGGTACGCGATCAAGCACACCACCCGGTCCGCGCGGGCGATCGTGCGCGGTCTGCACTACCGCCTGGACATCAACTCGCTGCACCGCGACGAGTCGGCCGACGAGCTGCGGCTCAACGAGATCGGCCGGGTGCGGCTGCGCACCACGGTGCCGCTGCTGGCCGACGAGTACCGGCGCAACCGCACCACCGGCGGCTTCGTCATCATCGACGAGGCCACCAACCGCACCGTGGGCGCCGCCATGATCGTCGAAGCCACCTGACCCCACCCCCCCCCCGGGCTCCAGCGGTTGATCAAGAGGTTCGCGTCAGCGATGAGCGGATTCCTGACGCGAACCTCTTGATCAACGGTGTGGGGGTGGGTCAGTCGAGGCGGGTCGCGCCGGGGGCGGGGAGGACCGGGGTGGTGCCTGGTGCGGTGAAGCCCTCGGCGGCGTAGGCGGACGTTACGGCGGCGGCCACCTCGTCGGCGCGGTCCGCTTGGACCAGGGCCAGGACGCAGCCACCGAAGCCGCCGCCGGTCATCCGGGCGCCCAGTGCGCCGGCCGCCAGAGCCGCCTCGACCGCGGTGTCGATCTCCGGGACGGTGATCTCGAAGTCGTCGCGCATCGAGACGTGCGAGGCCGTGAGCAGCGGCCCGATGTCCCGGACCCGTCCGGCGCGCAGCAGTGCCACCGTGTCCAGCACCCGCTGGTCCTCGGTCACCACGTGCCGGACCCGCCGACGGGTCTCCTCGTCGTCGAGGCGGGCCAGCGCGGTGTCGAGCTCGTCGATGGCGACATCGCGCAGCGCGGGCACCCCGAGCGCCTGCGCCGCCGCATCGCAGGAACGGCGACGGGCGGCGTACTCGCCGTCGGCGTGCCGGTGCGGTGCCCGGCTGTCGATGACCAGCACGGCCAGCCCGGCGGCGTCCAGGTCGAACGGGATGTGCTCGACCGACTCGTCGCGGCAGTCCAGGAAGAGGGCGTGGCCGGCGCGACAGCGGATCACCGCCGACTGGTCCATGATGCCGGTCGGCGCGCCGACGTAGACGTTCTCCGCGCGCTGCGCCAGCCGGGGCTGCCGTTCGGCGGGCAGCTCCAGGCCGCCGAGGTCGAGCAGGGCGGCGAGCACGGCCGACTCCAGCGCCGCCGACGAGGAGAGCCCGGAGCCCAGCGGCACGTCGGAGGCGATCGCCAGCCGGGCGCCCGGCACCTGGTGGCCGGCATCGCGCAGCGCCCAGACCACCCCGGCCACGTACGCGCCCCAGCCGGTGACCCGGCCCGGCTCGGCCACGTCGTCCGCGCCGAAGGTGATCGTCTCGCCGGACAGCTCGGACCAGACCGTCCAGCGCTCGCCGTCCTGCCGGTCGGCGGCGACCACGGTCCGCAGCGGCAACGCGAAGGGCAGCACGAACCCGTCGTTGTAGTCGGTGTGCTCGCCGATCAGGTTGACCCGGCCGGGAGCCGCCCAGCGGCCAGCGGCGTGGCCGCCGTACTGCTCCGTGAAGCCGGCGGCGGCCCGCTCGGCGACGTCACCGGTGGGAGCTGCCACGGTGCTTCCTCCGTTCGCGACTGCGGGGCTCGTCACCGTTGCTCCAGGATGTGCGTGCGGTAGAAGGCCCAGGCGTCGCCGACCATGTCGTGCAGGGTCGGCTTCTGCGGCACCCAGCCCAGCTCGTCGCGGGCCAGCGCGGAGGAGGCGACCAGCTCGGCCGGGTCACCGTCGCGTCGCGGCGCGACCTCGACCGGCAGCGGGTGCCCGGTGACTTCGCGGACCACGTCGGCAACCTGCCGGTTGGTGAAGCCGTTGCCGTTGCCCAGGTTGTAGATCCGGTGCTGGCCGGCAGTGGCCGCGTCGAGCGCCAGCAGGTGGGCACGGGCCAGGTCGGCGACGTGGATGTAGTCGCGGACGCAGGTGCCGTCCACGGTGGGGTAGTCGTCGCCGAAGAGCTGGAGCTTCTCGCGCCGACCGGCGGCGACCTCCAGCGCGATGGGGATCAGGTGCGTCTCCGGGTCGTGCCGCTCGCCGAGCGCGACGTCGCCGTCGAGGTGCGCGCCGGCCACGTTGAAGTAGCGCAGCGACACGGCGGCCAGCCCGTGCGCGATCGCCTCGGAGGTGAGCGCCATGTCGACGGCGAGCTTGGTGGCGCCGTACGTGTTGGTGGGCGCCTTGACCGCGGTCTCCGGGATGGGCAGCTCGGTGGGGTTGCCGTAGACGGCGGCAGTGGAGGAGAACACCATCCGGGGCACCCCGGCGGCCCGTACGGCGTCGATCAGGGCGAGGGTGCCGACCGTGTTGGTCTGCCAGTACAGCTCCGGCTTGACCATCGACTCGCCGGCGGCGATCAGCGCGGCGAAGTGCAGCACCCCGTCGAAGCCGGCGTCGGGGGTGACGATCCGGGCGGCGTCGTGGATGGACGCCTCGACGTGGGTGGCGTCGGGAGCGAGCGCTTCGCGGTGACCGGTGCGCAGGTCGTCCAGGACGACCACCTGGTGGCCCGCGTCGAGCAGCATCCGGGTCACCACGCTGCCGATGAAGCCGGCACCCCCCGTGACGAGCAGTTTCACGTCGTTGCCTCCCTGCCTGGCCCGCCCCGGACGTGGCCCTTCGGTGATCACCCTACGGCGGTGAGCGGTACCCCGACCGACCGCCGCCATCCTCATTCCATCATAATCTCTCACGATTAAACAGAGCCGAACATGAGCGATCGGCTGCACGAGATACCCGGTGCGGTGGGCCGCCGGTGTCTACCATCTCTGTCATGCGGGAAGCGGCCCGTACCGGGCTCCGGCGACGCGCGCGGGGGCGGCCCCGCCGCGACCCCGGCCCGCTCGCCCGAGCCGTCGCCCGGGTGGTCGTCCGTGCCACCGACGGTGCCACCCGCCTCGTCACCGACCTGCTCGGGGCCGGCCCGGCGGCCGGCCGGGAGCGCATCTCCGAGGCGGAGCTGCGGGACCTCGTGGCGGCCAACACGGTGCTGGACCCGGACGAACGGCGGATCATCGACGAGGTCCTGGTCGCCGGTGCCAAGCTGATCCGCGAGGTGATGATGCCCCGCACCGAGGTCGTCTTCCTGCCCGCGCGCCTGACCATCGCCGAGGCCGCCCGTTTGGTCCGCGCCGAGACGCACACCCGCTACCCGGTCACCGATGGCACCCACGACGACGTGGTCGGCTTCGTGCACCTGCGCGACGTGCTGCTGCGCCCGGACGCCGACCCCTGCGTCACCGTCGGCGAGCTGACCCGGGAGGTGAAGCGGCTGCCCGGCAGCAAGCGGGTGCTGCCCGCGTTGACCGAGATGCGCCGCGAGGGCCAGCACCTGGCGGTGGTGGTCGACGAGTACGGCGGCACCGCCGGGATCGTCACCCTGGAGGACCTGATCGAGGAGCTGATCGGCGAGATCCACGACGAGTACGACACCGAACCCGACCCGGTGCACGGCCTGCCCGCCGTGGTGGACGGCCGGCTCAACCTGGCCGACTTCGCCGAGCGGACCGGGCTGGCGCTGCCCCCGGGCCCGTACGAGACGGTCGGTGGTTTCGTGATGGCCGCGCTGGGTCGGCTCCCGGTGAGCGGCGACGAGGTGCCGGTGCCCGCCGAGCCGTCCGACGCCGGCGAGCCCGACCGGGCCGACCCGCCGGGCGGCTGGCTGTTGCGCGTGCTGGCGCTGGACGGCCGACGCGTGGCCCGGCTCGCGGTGTCCGCCGTCCGGATGCCCGAGCAGCGCCGCGACACGGGCACCGGGCAGCAGGGCGGTGCCACGGTCGGGCCGACACGCCGGGTCGGCGCGGGGGAGCCGCGCGAGGTCAACGCCCCGACACCGGCGGGCCGTGCCCGACCCGCCGGCCCGTCATGACGGACCCGGTTGCTTGCTGACAGAATTATCGCCATGTCCGACGTTCCCGCCCGCCCCCGCGTCTTCTCCGGCATCCAGCCGACGGCCGACTCCTTCCACCTCGGCAACTACCTTGGCGCGGTGCGGCACTGGGTGGCCCTGCAGGACACCCACGACGCGTTCTACTGCGTGGTGGACCTGCATGCCATCACCGCGGGGCACGACCCGGTGCTGCTGCGCCAGCGGACCCGGGTGGCCGCCGCCCAGCTCTTCGCGGTCGGTCTGGACCCGGAGCGCAGCACCCTCTTCGTGCAGTCGCAGGTGCCCGAGCATCCCCAGCTGGCCTGGGTGCTCGGCTGCATCACCGGCTTCGGCGAGGCCAGCCGGATGACCCAGTTCAAGGACAAGTCGCAGAAGCAGGGCAACGAGCGGGCCAGCGTCGGCCTCTTCACCTACCCGGTCCTGCAGGCCGCCGACATCCTGCTGTACCAGGCCAACGCGGTGCCGGTGGGCGAGGACCAGCGCCAGCACCTGGAGCTCTCCCGGGACCTGGCCCAGCGGTTCAACTCGCTGTTCGGCCCGACGTTCACGGTGCCCGCGCCGCACATCGTCAAGGACACCGCGAAGATCACCGACCTGCAGGACCCGACCGCGAAGATGTCGAAGTCGTCGTCCTCGCCGGCCGGCATCATCGACCTTCTCGAGGACCCGGCCCGGTCGGCGAAGAAGATCCGCTCGGCGGTGACCGACACCGGCCGGGACATCGTCTTCGACAGCGAGACCAAGCCGGGGGTGTCCAACCTGCTGACCATCCACTCGGCGCTCAGCGGGCGCGGCATCGACGAGCTGGTGGCGGCGTTCGCCGGCCGCGGCTACGGCGACCTGAAGAAGGAGCTGGCCGAGGTGGTGGGCGAGTTCGTCCGCCCCATCCAGGAACGCACCCGCACCTACCTCGACGATCCGGCGCAGCTGGACAAGCTGCTCGCCGCCGGCGCGGAGAAGGCCCGGGCGGTGGCCGCGGAGACCCTGCGGTCCGCGTACGAGCGGGTCGGCTTCTTCCCGCCGGTCCGCGGCGAATAGCGCGCCGGGACAGGTGGTCGGGTCGGTGGCCGAAGGGGCGGCGCGGAGCGTGGATCGCAGTGGCGGAGTGCCGCCTGCCGGCGACACGATCCAGATCGGCATCGCGGTGGACATCCCCGAGCCGTGGGGAGCCCAGCTCACCCGGCGGCGGGTCGAGGCCGGCGACCCGCTGGCCGTGCCCGCGCACGTGACGCTGCTCGGGCCGACCGAGATCCCGACGGCGGCTCTGCCGGCTGTCGAGCGGCACCTGGCGTCCGTCGCCGCCGCGCACCTGCCGTTCGCGCTGCACCTGCGGGGCACCGGCACGTTCCGTCCGGTGACCCAGGTGGTGTTCGTGGCGGTGGCCGCCGGGATCAGCGAGTGTGAGTTGCTGGCCGCCGCCATCGCCGCGGCGCCGGCCCTGCACCGGGAGGCCCGTTTCCCGTACCATCCGCACGTCACCGTGGCGCAGGACGTCGCACCGGAGGCGCTGGACAAGGTGTACGAGGACCTGGCCGACTTCTCCGCGATGTTCGAGGTCGACGCGTTCACCCTGTTCTCGCACAGCGGGCAGGCCCGGTGGCAGCCGCGTCGGGACTTCCGCCTCGGCGGCTGACCGGTCGGCGACGCGCCGGGCGGCGAGCACCGGGAGCCGGTTGCCCCTGCGGCGGCGGAAGATCGGCGAGGATGACGGCGTGAACGTGATCGGGTCGATCGAGGCGGGCCTCGACCGCTGGGTGGGCGCCGCGCGCTCCCGGTCGGGGCTCTTCGACCACGTGTGGCGGGCCGGCGCGCTCTACGCCGAGGTGCTGGCCGGGCGACTGGCCGCCGCGATCGCCTACTACGGCTTCTTCGCGGTGTTCGCCCTCGCGCTGGTCGCGTACTCGATCTTCGGCGCGATCCTGGAGGACAACGACGAGGTCAGCGCGGCGGCGGCCGGGTTCCTGAAGGAGAACCTGCCGTTCCTGGACGCGGAGCAGATCGCCAACTCCAGCGGCACGGTCGGCGTGGTCGGCCTGGTCATCCTGGTCTTCACCGGGATCGGCTGGGTTGAGGCGATCCGCTCCTCCCAGCGGTTGATGTACCGGCTCAACCAGCAGCCCGGGAACCTGGTGATCCGGCGGTTGGTCGACCTCGGCGTGATGATCGGCGTCTTCGTCCTGCTGGGTGTCTCGGTGGCAGCGGTGGACGCGCTGGAGTCGCTGCTGCGTTTCCTGCTGCGCAGCACCGGCTCGGTCGGCCTGACCACGATCAGCGCGGTGCTCAGCGTGCTGATCAACGCGGTGCTCGCGACCGCGCTGCTGGTCGCGGTGCCCCGGCTGCGGGTGAGCCGGTCCCGGCTGCGCCCGGTGGTGGTGCTGGTCGCGGTCGGCATCACGCTGCTCAACACGGTCGGGCGGTACTACGTGGTGCGCACCGAGCGGAACCCGGCGTACACCGTGGTGGCCGGCGCGGTCGGCCTGCTGCTCTACCTCTACCTGCTCAACCAGCTGGTGCTGTTCGGGGCGGCGCTGCTCGCGACCAGCTCGCGTGGGCGGGTGTTGGATCTGGCGGAGGGCGCTCCGCCGGCGGCGCCCGACGAGGGCACCGATCCCGGTACGCCGGGCGGTGCGGGCTGATGGCGGAAGGTGCGCAGATGACCATCTCGGTCGACCCGGACTCGTCGGTGCCGCCGTTCGAGCAGGTACGCGGGCAGCTCGCCGAGCTGATCGGTGACGGCCGGTTGCCGGTGGGCAGCCGCCTGCCGACCGTCCGGCAGCTCGCGGCCGACCTGCGGCTGGCGGCGAACACGGTGGCCCGGGCGTACCGGGAGTTGGAGGCGGCCGGGCTGCTGGAGACCCGGGGGCGCAACGGCACCTTCGTGGCCCCCGGCCGGGACGACGCCGTGGACCGGCTGCACCGGGCGGCGGCCACCTACGCGGCGGAGGCAGCCCGGCTCGGCGTGCCGCCCGCGACCGCGCTCGCCCTGGTCCGGGCCGCCCTGGACGCCGCCCGGCCCGGCTGACCGTAGCTGATCGGGTGCCGGACGGGCGGAAACTGAGCCGAACGGCGTCGGCGCTCGCGTTCGCGGACCATGATGAGCCCGTGGGCGCACTCATGACACTGGACCTGCCGGCCGACTCGCCGATGCTCGGCCTGCCGTGGATCATCACCTTCGGCCCGCTCGGTGACCTCGAAGAGTGGGAGCCGGTGGTCTGCGGGCCGTACGAGCGGCCGCACGCGTTGGCGCTGGCCGAGGCGGTGGTGGCCGACGAGCAGTTGATCGCCGTCGTGGAGCCGCTGCTGCCGGCGCTGTCGGCCGACGAGATCCGCAGCGAGATCGCCGCCGCGCAGGTCGCCGCCGAGGACGAGGAGCGTCAGGTCGAGGGGGCCGACCTGTACGGCGACTTCGAGGACGTGATCGACGAGGAGCTGGACGCCGCCGCCGACGAGGCGGGGCACGGTGAGCCGGCGGAGCCGCCGGACGAGGCCGAGGTACGCGCCGGCTTCACCCGCATCGCGGCGCTGCTCACCGCGAAGTGACTCTCCGTGCGGGGCCTGCCGCGTGACGGGATCAGCGGGTCGGCGCCGAGTCCAGTACGCAGAACTCGTTGCCCTCCGGGTCGGCCAGCACGGTGAACTGCTCGGTCCCGCTCTGCCCGACGTCGACGTGCCGCGCGCCCAGCCCGATCAGCCGCCGCACCTCGGCCTGCGGGTCACCGTCGGCGACCAGGTCGAGGTGCAACCGGTTCTTGCCCCGCTTCGCCGTGCCGGAGCCCTGCAACCAGAAGGTCGGCGCGGCGGCGGAGGGCTGGCCCGGCGGCCAGAGCTTGGCGCTGCCGTCGTCGCCCCGCTCGACCTCGTAGCCGAGCGCCGCCGCCCAGAACGCGACCATCAGGTCCACGTCCTCGACGTCGATCGTGCACTGTGCCATCCGTACCACCATGGCGTCACCTCCACGCGACGGTTACCCGTGCCGTACCCACGGCGGCGACGGGGCACACCTCACGCAGACGGACACCGGCGCCACGCGGAGCGGACTCCACGCGGCGCCGGTGCCACCTCACCCCCCACCACAAGGGGCCGGTAGCCCAGTCGCCCGTCGGCGCGGGGCACGACGGACGACCAGGTTGGTGTCGGGTTACCCGCTCAACGCCGTTCCAACCAGGCTGCCGCGTCGACGGGCAGTACGTGGCCGGAGCCCTGCCCGGTGAGCGCCTCGCTGGCGACGATCGGTTCGCCGTACCCGTCGATCAGGACCGGCGCGCCGCTGAGGTTGACCACGCAGGTCAGCACGGTCGCACCGGCGGTCCGGGAGAAGGCCAGCACGCCCGGTCCGCTCTCCAGCCAGGTCACCCCGCCGGCGTCGGCCGCCAGCGCCGGGTGCTCGTGCCGGATCCGCAGCGCCGCCCGGTACAGCTCCAGCGTGGAGCCGGGTACGCCGCTCTGCGCGGCGACCGACAGGGCACGCCAGGTCGCCGGTGCGGGTAGCCAGCTCAGCTCGCTTCCCGCCGGCCCGAAGCCGTACGGGGCCAGCTCGCCGCTCCACGGGATGGGCACCCGGCAGCCGTCCCGACTCTCGCCGGTGCGCAGGAACGCCGGGTCCTGGCGCAGCTCGTCGGGGAGGTCGAGCACCTCGGGCAGGCCCAGTTCCTCGCCCTGGTACAGGTAGGCGCACCCGGGCAGGGCGAGCATCAGCAGGCTGGCGGCGCGAGCCCGGCGCAGCCCTTCGGCGCCGTCGCCGTAGCGGGTGACGTGCCGCTGCTTGTCGTGGTTGGACAGCACCCAGGTGGTGGGCGCGCCGACCACGGTCGACTCGGCCAGCGCGGTGTCGATCACCTTGCGGAACGAGTCGGCCGACCAGGTGGCGTCGAGGAAGTCGAAGCTGAACGCCTGGTGCAGCTCGTCGGGGCCGATGTAGCGGGCCAGCCGCTGCGGGGTCTCGGCCCACGCCTCGGCGACGGCCATCCGGCCGCCGGGGTAGCTGTCCAGGATGGGCCGCCAGGCGCGGTAGATCTCGTGCACCTCGTCCTGGTCGAAGTAGGGCAGCCGGCCCTTGCCGAGCAGCTCGACCTGGCGCTGGCCGGTGGTCATCGTGTTGAACCCGACGTCCGGCAGCCCCTCGGCCTTGATCATGCCGTGGGCCACGTCGATCCGGAAGCCGTCCACGCCCCGGTCGAGCCAGAACCGCAGCACGTCCTCGAACTCGGCGCGTACCTCGGGGTGGCGCCAGTTCAGGTCCGGCTGGGCGGGGTCGAACAGGTGCAGGTACCACTCACCGTCGGCGACCCGGGTCCAGGCGGGGCCGCCGAAGATGCTCTCCCAGTCGTTCGGCGGCAGCTCGCCGTGCGCGCCGCGGCCGTCGGCGAAGAGGTAGCGGGCACGCTCCGGGGAGCCGGGGCCGGCGGCGAGGGCGGCGGTGAACCACCGGTGGGCGCTGGAGGTGTGGTTGGGGACCAGGTCGACGATGATCCGCAGGTCGAGGGCGTGCGCGTCGGCGATCATCGCGTCGAAGTCGCCGAGGGTGCCGAACATCGGGTCGACGTCCCGGTAGTCGGCGACGTCGTACCCGCCGTCGACCATGGGGGAGGTGTAGAAGGGGGTCAGCCAGAGCGCGTCCACCCCGAGATCGCGCAGGTACGGGAGGCGCTGCCGGATGCCCTGGAGGTCGCCGGTGCCGTCGCCGTCGCTGTCGGCGAAGCTGCGCACGTAGACCTGGTAGACGACCGCGGAGCGCCACCAGTCGTCGTCGGCGGTGCGGGGCGTGGTGGTGGTGCTGGCGGTCATGGGTGGCGTTCCCCGTCTGTCTCGGGCACGGTGCGGCGGCGGCACCCGGCGCGGCGGCGAGGGCCCCGCGCGGGGTTTCTGAGCAATATGCCGGCCGAGCGCTGCAAGAGTCAAGCAGTTCTTGCGCAAGGAAGGGCCGTCGTTGCGGCGGCGGTCAGGCTCGTCAGGCGGTGGGGTGACCCCCTCAGGCGGAAACGGCCAGCGCCGACGAGCCACCCCGGTGCCGGTTGGACCCGCCCGCGCCGGAGCGTGCGCCGGCCGGGGCGACCGCGGTGGAGCCACGCACCACCAGCTCCGGGCGGAACAGGTACTCCGAGTGCGGGGCACCGTGGCCGTTGATCTCGTCGACCAGCGCCCGAACCGCGGCCACCGCCATCGCGATGACCGGCTGCCGCATGGTGGTCAGCGGCGGGTCGGTGAACGCCATCAGCGGCGAGTCGTCGTAGCCGACCACGGAGAGATCACCGGGGACGGACAGGCCGCGCTGGCGGGCCGCCCGTACCGCGCCGAGCGCCATCAGGTCGGAGCCGCACACCACGCCGGTGACGCCTCGGTCCAGCAGGCGGCCGGCCGCGGCCTCGCCACCCTCCACACCGAACAGTGACAGCTCGGCCAGCGGGCCCAGGTCGGCCTCGGCGACGCCGGCCAACCGGGTCATGGCGGATCGCCAGCCGGCCACCTTGCGCTGTACCGGCACGAAGCGGTCCGGGCCGGTGATCAGGCCGATCCGCCGGTGCCCGAGCGCGACCAGGTGGGCCACGGCCAGCTCGGCGGCCTCCCGGTCGTCGCAGGAGACGAAGGGGGCGCCGATGCCGGGGACGTACCCGTTGATCATCACGACGGGCAGCGGCCGGGCGATCAGGGCCCGGTAACGGTCGTGGTTGGCGGCGGTGTCGGCGTGCAGGCCGGAGACGAAGACGATCCCGGAGACCTGCCGGTCGAGCAGCATCTCCACGTACTCGTCCTCGGTGACGCCACCGGCGGTCTGCGTGCAGAGCACCGGGGTGAACCCGCTCTGCGCCAGGGTCGACTCGATGACCTGGGCGAAGGCGGGGAAGATCGGGTTGTCCAGCTCCGGCACCACCAGGCCGACCAGACCGGCGCTGCGCTTGCGCAGCCGGGCCGGTCGTTCGTAGCCGAGCACGTCGAGGGCGGTGAGGACGGCCTGCCGGGTCTCCGGGGCCACGCCGGGGCGGTCGTTGAGCACCCGCGACACCGTGGCCTCGCTGACTTCGGCCTGCTGGGCGATGTCGGACAGTCGAGCGCGCATGGCGGCACTTTAGCCCACCGGCAAGTTCTTGCGGGGCTCTCTGCAAGTGCTTCCATTATCTGCAACCTCTTGCTAACGTCCCGGCAACATGCGAGAGCAGCGGCGCAGCATCCCTGCGCCGGATGGCAAGAACTTCCAGAGGTTCCCACTGGCGGGCCGCCCTTCCCCCGGCGGACCCGCCATGACGACAGGAGTACCGATGCGCATCCGTACCGCGGGTGTGGTCGCCCTCTTCGCCCTGGCGCTCGCCGCCTCCGGGTGTGGTGGCGACAGCGACGAGCCGACCGCGAACCAGTCCCCCAAGGCCGCCGGCGGCAAGCTCGTCATCTGGGCCGACGACAAGCGCACCGCCGCCCTCAAGCCGTTCGCCGAGAAGTTCGGCAAGGAGAACGGCGTCACCGTCGAGGTCCAGGCCGTCAGCAAGGACCTGCAGACCAACTTCGTCACCGCCTCGCAGCAGGGCAGCGGCCCCGACGTGGTGGTCGGAGCGCACGACTGGATCGGCAACATGGTGCAGAACGGGGCCATCGACCCGGTCCAGCTGTCGGCCGAGCAGAAGAGCGCCTTCAACGAGACCGCCATCAAGGCCGTCACCTTCAACGGCCAGCTCTACGGCGTGCCGTACGCGCAGGAGAACCTGGCGCTGATCCGCAACACCGAGCTGGCCCCCGAGGCGCCGAAGACCATCGAGGACCTGGTCGCCCAGGGCAAGCAGCTCAAGGCGGCGAAGAAGACCACCGAGACGCTCTGCCTCCAGGTCGGTCAGAACGGCGACGCGTACCACATCTACCCGCTGTACAGCTCGGCTGGCGGCTACCTCTTCGGCACCGCCGCCAACGGCGACTACGACCCGAAGGACCTGGGCGTGGGCAAGCCCGCGTCGGTCGAGGCGTTCAAGAAGATCGGCGCGTTGGGCGAGAAGGGCGAGGGCGTGCTCAAGCGCTCCATCTCGGACACCAACTCGATCGCCACCTTCACCGGCAAGAAGTGCGCCTACCTGGTCTCCGGCCCGTGGGCGGTCGCCGACGTCAAGAAGGCCAACATCGCGTACGACATCTCCGCCATCCCCGGCTTCGCCGGCGGCAAGGAGGCGCAGCCGTTCGTGGGTGTGCAGGCGTTCTACGTCGCCGCCAAGGGCAAGAACAAGGCGCTGGCCCAGGAGTTCGTGGCCAACTACACCACCACGCCCGAGCTGGCCGTCGCGCTGTACAACGCCGAGCCCCGGCCGCCGGCGCTGACCGCCGCCCTCGACCAGGTCAAGGGCAGTGACCCGGACCTGGCCAAGTTCCAGGAGGCCGGCAGGAACGGCCAGGTGCTCCCGGCCATCCCGGCGATGGCGGCCATCTGGGACCCGTTCGGCAAGGCCGAGGCCGCCGTCATCGGCGGGGCCGACCCGAGCAGCACCATCACCGCCGCCGGCAAGACGATTTCCGGCCAGATCAAGTAATGAGTACGCCGCTGTCCGGCCCGGGGTCTGCCACGCAGGCCCCGGGCCGGGGGCCCGTCGGCTCCCGGCCCCCACGCTCCCGTGCCGCGCGTGACCACGCGCCGATCACCCTGACCGGCCTCGCCGGCAAGGTGCTCCTGCTCGGCCTGACCGCCGGTGTCGCGGTCTGGGCGGCCTTCCCGCTCATCGACGGCCGGAACTGGGCCGGCCTGGCCCTCCTGGCGGCGACCACCGCCGGGCTGTTCTACCTCTACCTCACCCGCCGGCACATCCCGGCCAAGTACCTGGTCCCGGGCACCCTCTTCCTGATCGCCTTCCAGGTCTTCCCGGTGCTGTACACCGCCAGCACGGCCTTCACCAACTTTGGTGACGGGCACCGGGGCAGCAAGGACGAGGCGGTCGTCGCGATCCAGACCTCCTCGGTGACCCAGGTGCCCGGCTCCGCCGAGTACGCGCTGTCGATCGCCACCAAGGGCGACCCGGCCACCGGATCCCTGGTCTTCCTGGTCACCGACCCCGCCACCGGCACGGTCTCCGCAGGGGACACCGGCGGGCTGCGCCAGCTCGACGCCGCCGACGCCACGGTCGCCCCGGGCGGCAGGGTCACCGCCGCAGACGGCTACACCGTGCTCACCTTCGGCCAGGCCAGCGCCCGCAGCAAGGAGATCACCGATCTGGTGGTGCCGACCGCCGGCGGGGCGCTGCGCTCCACCGGCCTGTCCCGCGCCTACGAGGGCAAGGCCGTGCGGGCGTACGACGCCGGCTGCGACTGTGTCCGCGACACCGGGACCGGACAGACCTGGACCGCCGACGACGAGGTGGGCGCCTTCGTCGCCGCCGACGGCGAGCGCCTGGCCCAGGGTTGGAAGGTCAACGTCGGGCTGAGCAACTTCACCCGGGTGCTCACCGACGAGAACATCTCCGGCCCGTTCCTCGGCACCCTGATCTGGAACTTCGCCTTCGCCATCGCGTCCACCGGCGGGACGTTCCTGCTGGGCATGCTGATCGCGCTCGTGCTGCACTCGCCCCGGATGCGTGGCACCAACCTCTACCGGGTGCTGCTGGTCCTGCCGTACGCCATGCCGTCGTTCGCGATGCTGCTGGCCTGGCGGGACATGTTCAACGCCGACTTCGGCCTGATCAACAACATGTTCGGGCTGGACGTGGACTGGTTCGGGCAGCCGTGGACGGCACGCATGGCGGTCATCCTGGTGCAGCTCTGGCTCGGCTACCCGTACATGTTCCTGGTGGCCACCGGCGCGTTGCAGGCCATCCCGCGGGAGCTGACCGAGGCGACCTCGGTCGACGGG
This sequence comes from Micromonospora yongxingensis, assembly GCF_052601155.1. Taxonomy (NCBI): domain Bacteria; kingdom Bacillati; phylum Actinomycetota; class Actinomycetes; order Micromonosporales; family Micromonosporaceae; genus Micromonospora; species Micromonospora yongxingensis. Next base: position 249,192 of record NZ_JBQXEO010000003.1, on the reverse strand, counting down.
GCCTCGCCCTGGCAGTCCCTCCGCGCGGTCACCCTGCCGCTGCTGCTGGTCGCGCTCTCCCCGCTGCTGATCTCGTCGTTCGCGTACAACTTCAACAACTTCAACGCGATCTACCTGACGACCGAGGGTGCGCCCTTCCCGGCCGACAACCCGACCAACGGCGCCACCGACCTGCTGATCACGTACACCTACCGGCTGGCCTTCGGTGGGCAGGGCGCGGAGTTCGGCTTCGCCGCCGCCATCTCGCTGTTCATCTTCGCCATCGTCGCGGTGGTCTCCACGGTCAGTTTCCGGCGGACCCGTAAGCAGGAGGAGGTGTACTCGTGACCACGCTCACCGGAGCCGCGCGTACCGGAGACGCGGCGGGCCGCCCGCCCGTGGCCAACCGCAACGTCACCGGACGTCGGCGCAACCGCTGGTTCGCCCAGGTCGGCTGGCGGCACCTGGTCGCCGTGCTCGGCGTCCTGTTCAGCCTCTTCCCGATCGTGTTCGTGCTCTCCGCCGCGCTCAACCCGCTCGGCACGCTCTCCACCACCGAGCTGGTGCCGACCGGCGGGGTGTCGCTGGGCAACTTCAGCGGGTTGTTCGAACGGACCGCGTTCGAGCGGTGGTTCCTCAACTCGCTGCTGATCGCCGGGGTGGCCTCGTTCGCGTCGGTGTTCCTGTCCGCGCTGGCCGCGTACGCGTTCTCCCGGATGCGGTTCCGCGGCCGGCGGGTGGGGCTGCTCTCGCTGCTGTTGATCCAGATGTTCCCGCAGTTCCTGGCGATCGTGGCGATCTACCTGATCTTCGGCACGATCACCGACCTGTGGCCGTCGATCGGCTTCAACACTCCCTGGGGGCTGCTGCTGCTCTACATGGGCGGCGCGCTCGGGGTGAACACCTGGCTGATGAAGGGCTTCTTCGACACCCTGCCCCGGGAACTCGACGAGTCGGCGACCATGGACGGCGCCTCGCACGCCCAGGTCTTCTTCCGCATCATGCTGCCGCTGGTGGCGCCGATCCTGGCGGTGACCGGGTTGCTGGCGTTCATCGGCACCATCAACGAGTTCCTGATGGCCAACGTGTTCCTCACCAGCAGCGACTCGAAGACCCTCGCGGTGGGCATGTACGGCCTGTTGCAGGGCAACGAGCGCAACAACAACTTCGGGATCTTCGCCGCCGGGACCCTGCTCACCGCGATCCCCACCGTGCTGGTCTTCCAACTGCTCCAGCGCTACATCGTCTCCGGGCTGACCGCCGGCGCGGTCAAGGGATAGCCAGCCAAGTCCGGCCACGGCTCGGCGGCACCCCCGACACTCTGCTCGCCGCCTTTGCTCTGCTTCAACCCGCGCAACAGCCGGTGTCCGCTATCCGGACAGTGCCCGTTGCGTGGGCGTAAGCAGAGCAAAGGCGGCAGGGGAGGGCGGCCGGCTGTTCGGGCACGGGTCGAACCCTGACGAGTACGTCCGAGAGGAAGAACTGCCGTGCAGCCGCACCACGACGGATCCCCGCTCCACGTCCCCCAGCAGGAGCCCACGCTGGGGGAGGTCGTCGACGTCTTCGTCCGGGTGCCGGCCGGCGCCGACGTGGGCCAGGTGCACGTGCGTACGACCGGCGACGGGGAGCCGCGCTTCCGCGAGGCCACCGTGGACCGCACCGAGGGCGGGGACGTCTGGTGGCGGGCCGAGGTGCCGGCCCGCAACCCGGTGAGCAACTACCGCTTCCTGCTCTCCGGGCGGCGTGGTCCCCGGTGGCTGACGGCCGCCGGGCTGGTCGACCACGACGTGCCCGACCACGGTGACTTCAAGCTCGTCACCCACGCCGCGCCGCCGTCCTGGGCGCGGGACGCGGTGATCTACCAGATCTTCCCGGACCGATTCGCCCGCTCCGCGGCGGCCGACACCCGGCCACTGCCGGACTGGGCGATCCCCTGCGACTGGGACACCCCGGTCGTCGGGCGCGGCCCGGAGACGCCGCACCAGTTCTACGGCGGCGACCTGGACGGGATCACCGAGCGGCTGGACCACCTGGACCGGCTCGGGGTGAACGCCGTCTACCTGACCCCAATCTTCCCGGCCCGCTCCAACCACCGCTACGACGCCGCCAGCTTCGACCAGGTCGATCCGCTGCTCGGCGGGGACGCCGCGCTGGCCCGGCTCGCCGACGCCGTACGGGCCTGGGGCTGGCGGCTGCTCGGCGACATCACCAGCAACCACACCGGCGACGCGCACGACTGGTTCACCGCCGCATCCTCTAACGTGCGCGCGCCGGAACGGGAGCTGTACTACTTCGACGGGATCACCGGGGACTACGAGTCCTGGAACGGGGTCAAGTCCCTGCCGAAGCTGAACTGGGGCAGCGCCGAGCTGCGCCGCCGCTTCGCCACCGCCGACGACGCGGTGCTGCGCCGCTGGCTGCGACCGCCGTACGGGCTGGACGGGTGGCGGGTGGACGTGGCGAACATGACCGGCCGGCGGGGCGCCGACGCGTACACCCACGAGGTGGCGGCCCTGCTGCGCTCGGTGGTCGCCGGAGATCGGCCGGACGGCCTGCTGATGGCCGAGCACGGCCACGACCACACCGGCGACCTGGATCGCGACGGCTGGCACGGCACCATGAACTACGTCGGCTTCACCGACCCGGTGTGGTCCTGGCTGCGGCACGGCGACCAGCCGGTGCCGAACTTCCTCGGCACCCCCGGCGGAGTGCCACGGCGGGACGCGGACGCCGTGCTCGCCACCATGGACGCCTACCGGTCACTGATCTCCTGGCGCGCGTACACGCACTCCTGGCAACTGCTCGGCTCGCACGACTCGGCCCGGATCCGGACGGTGGTCGGCGACGCGGCCCGGCAGGAGGTGGCCGCCGGTCTGCTCGCCACCATGCCCGGCATCCCGATGATCTTCGCAGGCGACGAACTCGGCCTGACCGGCACGAACGGCGAGTCCTCGCGCACCCCGATGCCGTGGCACCGCCCGCGGAGCTGGGACGCCGGCACGCTCGTCGCGTACCGGGCGTTGATCGCGCTACGGCGGGGAGAGCCGGCGCTGCGCCACGGCGGGCTGCGCCGGTTGCACCACGACCCCGACACGCTCGTCTTCCTGCGCGAGGCGCCGACCGGGGCGGTCCTGGTGCTGGCCCGGCGGGCGGCCGGGGCGCCGGTGCGGCTCGCCGGACTGCCGGCGGCGGAGAACGTGTACGGCGGTGCCCCCGCGCTGCGGCCCGGCAAGGACGGTTCGCTGACCCTCCCCGGTGACGGGCCGACCTTCCAGGTCTGGCGGCTGTGCTGAACGCCGCCGCAGGAGCCCGGACGCGCCGAGCGTCCGGCCCCCTACTACGAACTGTCGTTGATGGGGGAGGATGGGCGGCGTGGAAGCACTGCGACTGATTCTCCTCTATGTCCATCTCATCGGGTTCGCCCTGCTGCTCGGCGGCTCCATCGCCCAGTACGTCAGCGGCCGGCTACGGATCAACCAGGCCATGCTGTGGGGGTCCGTGATCGGTCTGCTGACCGGGCTCGGGCTCGCCGCGCCGCTGCGCGACGGTGACGAGCCGGCGCCGGCGAAACTTGTGACGAAGTTGGTGCTCGCGCTGCTGATCTTCGTCATGGTCTTCTTCTCCCGGAAGCGGGACGTGGTCAACCGCGGCCACTTCCTCGCGATCGTCGGCCTGACCCTGGTCAACGCGGCGGTCGCGGTCTTTTGGCGGTAACGTCCGAGGAGGGGGCCGCCCCCCGGAAAACGGACTTTCGCGACGCCTCGTCGCTCGCCTACCACCACGAAGAGTGACTTGCCCCACGCAAGGGTTACACCCGGGTAACAGGCGCTCAACAGTCGTGCACGATTGTCGGCCGGTGGGTGGGCGCGGGCGTACGCTCCCGTCCGTAACGTGGGACAGCCGGCGGCACACCGCAGGTCGGCTGATGGGCTGCCACCGCACTAGGCGCGGTGAGCAATGGGAAGGAGACGTCTTGCGCTCGGTGCGTGGGATGCGGATCGCCTCGATCTTCGCGGTGGGTGGGCTCGTGCTCAGCGCCGCCGCGTGTGGCGAGGCCCCCGATGAAGACAACAACGCCGGCAGTGGCGCCAAGAAGTTCAGCGCCTGCATGGTGACCGACGTCGGCGGCATCGACGACAAGTCGTTCAACACCTCGGCCTGGAAGGGTCTGCAGGACGCCAAGGCCGCCAACAGCAACATCGACACCAAGTTCGTGGCGTCGAAGGCGGAGGCCGACTACGAGCCGAACCTGACGCAGTACGTCAACCAGAAGTGCGACTTCATCCTCGCGGTCGGTGGCCTGATGGCCAACGCCACCTCGAAGATCGCCAAGGCCAACCCGAACCAGGCGTTCGGCATCGTCGACGCCAACCCGGGTGACGCCAACGTCTACCCGATGCAGTTCGACACCGCGCAGGCCGCGTTCCAGGCCGGCTACCTGGCCGCCGGGATGAGCAAGTCCGGCAAGGTCGGCACCTACGGCGGCCTGCCGATCCCGCCGGTGACCATCTTCATGGACGGCTTCGTCGACGGCGTGGCGCACTACAACAAGACCAAGGGCAAGAACGTCCAGGCGCTGGGGTGGAACAAGGAGACCCAGAAGGGTTCCTTCACCAACGACTTCGCCAAGCAGGACGAGGGCAAGAAGGTCTCCGACGCGCTGGTCGCCCAGGGCGCCGACATCATCATGCCGGTCGCCGGTGGCTCCGGCCTCGGCACCACGTCCGCGGCCAAGGCCTCGGGCGGCAAGTACAGCACCATCTGGGTGGACGTCGACGGCTGCGAGAGCACCCCGGACTGCTCCGCGATCGTGACCACGGTCGTCAAGAACATCCCGGAGGCCGTCAAGGAGGCCGTGCTGAAGGCCGCCGGTGGCGAGAAGCTGCAGGCGAGCCCGGGCTTCGTCGGCACCCTGGCCAACAACGGCGTCTCGATCGCCCCGTACCACGACTTCGAGAGCAAGGTTCCGGCCGAGCTGAAGGCCGAGGTCGACAAGATCAAGGCGGACATCGCCGCTGGCACGATCACCGTCACCTCGAAGGCCCAGCCGACCAAGTGACGACCGGCCGATCCCTCCGGTGAGATCATCGGTTGGGTCGGCGGGGGACAGGTACGACCGATCCGGCCGCTCCGGCGCCGCGGGTTAACCACCCGCGGGGCCGGAGCGGCCGATCGCGCGCCACGGTGACCGGGCCGGCCGGCCCGGTCGACGGCAGCTACGCTGCACCATCGCTCGCACTCCAGGAGGTTGCGCTGAGACTCGAACTGCGCGGCATCACCAAGAGATTCGGTGATCTGGTCGCCAACGACCACATCGACCTGACGGTGGAGCCTGGAGAGATTCACGCCCTGCTCGGCGAGAACGGCGCGGGCAAGTCGACCCTGATGAACGTCCTCTACGGGCTCTACCAGCCCGACGAGGGCGAGATCCTGGTCGACGGCAAGCCGCTGAAGCTGAAGGGCCCGTCCGACGCGATCGCCGCCGGGATCGGCATGGTGCACCAGCACTTCATGCTGGTGCCGGTCTTCACCGTGGCGGAGAACATCATGCTCGGCGCCGAGCAGGTCCGGGGCGGCATCGCCGGCTTCCTGGACCGGCGGCGTGCGCGGCGTGAGGTCGCCGAGGTGTCCGAGCGCTACAACCTGCGGGTCGACCCGGATGCGGTGATCGAGGACCTGCCGGTCGGCATCCAGCAGCGCGTCGAGATCGTCAAGGCTCTCACCCGTGACGTCGACCTGCTCATCCTCGACGAGCCGACCGCGGTGCTCACCCCGCAGGAGACCGAGGAGTTGCTGACGGTCATGCGGTCGCTCAAGGCGGCCGGCAAGTCGATCGTCTTCATCACCCACAAGCTCGGCGAGGTCAAGGCGATCGCCGACCGGATCACCGTGATCCGGCGCGGCAAGACCGTCGGCACCGCCTCGCCGGAGGCCAGCCGGGACGAGTTGGCCGCGCTGATGGTCGGGCGCAACGTCCGCCTCACCGTGGAGAAGTCCCCGGCCACGCCGGGCGAGCCGGTGCTGGAGGTGTCCGGGCTGGTCGTGGACGACGACCGGCAGATCCGGGCGGTCGACGGCGTGGACCTGACCGTGCGCGCGGGCGAGGTGCTCGGCGTGGCGGGCGTGCAGGGCAACGGCCAGACCGAGCTGATCGAGGCGATCATGGGCCTGCGCCCGGTGCTCGCCGGCACGGTCAGCCTGGCCGGTGACCGGATCGACGGCTGGAGGACCAAGAAGGTGCTCCGCGCCGGCGTCGGGTACGTGCCCGAGGACCGCAGCGTGGACGGCCTGGTCAAGGAGTTCAGCGTCGCCGAGAACCTCGTGCTGGACATCTACGACCGGCCGCCGTTCGGCGCCGGGCTCGCGCTCAAGCCGGACGCGATCGCGTCGTCGGCGAAGGAGCGGATCGAGCAGTTCGACGTACGCACCTCATCGGCCGACGCGCCGGTGGGCACCCTCTCCGGCGGTAACCAGCAGAAGGTGATCGTGGCCCGGGAGCTGTCCCGGCCGCTGAAGCTCTTCATCGCCGCCCAACCGACCCGCGGCGTCGACGTCGGGTCGATCGAGTTCATCCACAGCCGGATCATCCACGAGCGGGACATCGGCACCGCCGTCATGGTGGTCTCCAGCGAACTCGACGAGGTCATCGGGCTGGCCGACCGGATCGCGGTGATGTACCGGGGCCGGATCATCGGCATCGTCGGCCCGGACACCCCGCGTGAGGAGATCGGCCTGCTGATGGCCGGCATCAGCCCGGACGCGCTTCCCGAGCGCGGTGCGGATGCCGCGCCGACCGACGGCGCGGCTACCGGCGGCACGGTGACCGACGGGGGCCCGGCGAGCGCCGCGCGCCCCGCGAGCGAGGACGAGGTATGAGCGACCCCAACCAGTCCGGTTCGCCGGACAAGGAACCGGCGAGCGAGGCGCAGGCCGCGCAGACCGCTCTCGGCAACACCGAAAAGGCCGAGCCGACCACCGGGCCGGGCCGATCGGCGCCGGAGTCGAAGCCCACGCTGGGCCGGCTGTTCCTGGACAACCTCTGGGCGGCCAACACCTTCACGGTGACCCTGCTGTCGCTGGTGCTGGCGATCGTGGTCGGCGCGATCCTGATGATCATTTCTGATCCGGAAGTGCTTTCCACCTACTCGTACATCACCTCCCGCCCGTCCGATGCGCTCAACTCCAGTTGGACGTTGGTCAGCGAGGCGTACGCGAACCTGTTCAAGGGCTCGATCTTCGACCCGGAGGCGTTCTCCGGCTGGGTGAACGGCGACAACGGCTGGCAGGCCGTGCTCGCGCCGATCTCCGAGACGCTCACCTACACGGCGCCGCTGGTCTTCACCGGCCTGTCCGTGGCGCTGGCCTTCCGCGGCGGCCTGTTCAACATCGGCGCCCAGGGCCAGGCCACCATCGGCGTGATCTTCGCGGCGCTGGCCGGTTTCCTGCTGCCGTTGCCGCCCGGCCTGCACCTGCTGGTGGCGGTGCTGGCCGGTGCTCTGGGCGGGGCGGTCTGGGGCTTCATCCCCGGCATCCTCAAGGCCCGTACCGGTGCGCACGAGGTGATCAACACGATCATGCTCAACTACATCGCCACGTACTTCCTGACCTGGCTCATCGTGCAGAACGGCGTGCAGGACCCGACCCGCACCGACGCGATCAGCCGGGCGGTGGACAACTCCGCACAGCTGCCGCGACTGCTCGGCGACAACCTTCGGGTGCACGCCGGCATCCTGCTCGCCGTGCTGGCCACCTGGGCGGTCGCCTGGCTGCTCAACCGCTCCACCCTCGGCTTCGAGCTGCGCGCGGTCGGCGCCAACCCGGACGCCGCCCGCACCGCGGGTATCAGCGTCACCCGGACGTACGTCCTCATCATGGTCTTCGCCGGGGTCCTGGCCGGTCTCGGCGGCTCGAACATGGTGCTCGGCTCCACCGCCAGCGCGTTGACCCCGCTCGTGGTCGCGCAGATCGGCTTCGACGGCATCCTGGTGGCACTGCTCGGGCGGGTGAAGCCCTGGGGGGTGCTGCTGGCGGCGCTGCTGTTCGGCGCGCTCCAGGCCGGTGGCAACCGGATGCAGTCGTACTCGGGGATCTCGCTGGAGCTGGTCACGGTGCTCCAGGCGCTGATCGTCATCTTCATCGCCGCGCCGGCCCTGGTGAAGGCGATCTTCCAGCTCCGGGCCGCGCGTGCCGCCCGGTTGCAGACGAGCCTGGCGAAGGGCTGGTAACTCATGTCCACCATGGCTGTCCCCGACGTCGCGGTCGCCCCGGTCGACGAGGGCTTCTGGACCCGTGGCCGCAAGGTCGGTCTCACGCTGCTGGCGCTCGGCTTGCTGGCGGCGGTGCTCTTCGGTGCGCTCGCCACCGACCAGCAGGCCCGGTTCACCCTCAGCGACGACGCGGCCGGCGCCGCGCTGGAGATCAACGGCACGATCGGCGCGATCCTGTTCGGGATCATCACGATCGCCGCCGGCGCGGCACTGCTCGCCGGGGTGCCGAAGCGGTGGTTCCTCCCGGTGCTCGGCGTCGGGCTGGTCGGCTTCGTGCTCTCCTTCCTCTGCTGGCAGGTCTCCGCCGCGCCGACCGGGCAGAACTTCATGCCGCTGGTCAACATCATCCGGGGCACCTTCATCCTGGCCCTGCCGCTGATCTTCGGCGCGCTGGCCGGTGTGCTCTGTGAGCGTTCCGGCGTGGTCAACGTGGCCATCGAGGGGCAGTTGCTGATGGGCGCCTTCAGTGGCGCGCTCTTCGGCAGCATCTCCGGCAGCGTCTGGGTGGGTCTGGTGGCCGCCGCCATCGGCGGTGCGTTCATCTCGCTGCTGCTGGCCATCTTCGCCATCCGCTACCTGGTCGACCAGGTGGTCATCGGCATCGTGCTGAACCTGCTCGCGGTCGGTGTCACCGGCTTCCTCTACGAGCGGCTGATGCAGACCAACATCGAGCGGTACAACAGCGCTCCCCGCTTCGGCAACTGGAACATCCCCCTGCTGGAGGACATCCCGGTCCTCGGCCCGGCGCTGTTCCGCGGCAACATCTTCCTCTACCTCGGCCTGCTCCTGGTGCTGGTGATCCACATCGCGCTGATCCGCACCCGGTGGGGGCTGCGCACGCGCTCGGTCGGCGAGCACCCGACCGCCGCCGACACGCTCGGCGTCAAGGTGCTGCGGGTGCGCTACCGCAACGTGCTGCTGGCCGGTGTCGTCGCCGGCATCGGGGGTGCCTCCTACACGCTGGCGCTCTACTCGTTCACCAAGAACATGATCGGTGGCAAGGGCTTCATCGCGCTGGCGGCGCTGATCTTCGGCCGGTGGAACCCGACGGGGGCGCTGCTCGCCGCGCTCTTCTTCGGCTTCGCCGACCAGCTCGCCACCTACCTGGGCGCGATCAACAGCGTGATCCCCAGCCAGTTCCTGGCCATGCTGCCCTACCTGGCCACGATCCTGGCGGTGGCCGGGCTCGTCGGCCGGGTCCGGGCACCCGCCGCCGACGGTAAGCCGTACATCAAGGGCTGACGCCCGGGTGGCCGACGCGGCGGGACCGAGGTGGTCCCGCCGCAGGCCACGATGGCGGTGCGGCAGAATGATGGGATGACCGAGATCGACTGGGCGCGCCTGCGCGCCGCCGCGACGGAGGCGATGCGGCACGCGTACGCGCCGTACTCCACGTTCCCGGTCGGTGCGGCCGCCCTGGTCGACGACGGCCGGATCGTGGTCGGCTGCAACGTCGAGAACGCCGCGTACGGGGTGACGCTCTGCGCCGAGTGCGGCGTCGTCTCCAGCCTGCACGCCACCGGCGGCGGCCGGCTCGTGGCGCTCTCCTGTGTCGACGCCACCGGTGAGCCGCTGATGCCGTGCGGCCGGTGCCGGCAACTGCTCTGGGAACACGGCGGGCCGGAGTGCCTGATCGAGGCCAAGGGCCGCCCACTGCGGATGGCCGAGCTGCTGCCACACGCCTTCGGTGTCGAGGACCTGGAGGCGGTGACCGGCGAGACGCCCGTGCCGGTGGTTCCCGAGCGGCTGGCCGCCTGGCGCGGACGCGGCACCGTCTTCGTGCACCCGGACATGTCGGCCGGCCAGCAGGTCTGGACGGCGTACTGGGAGCGGTCGGCCGGGGACGACGCCGGCGCCGAGACCGGTGTGCTGGAGGAGGCTCCGAGCTGGGACGACCCGGCGGAGGCGATCACCTGGGGTATGGCCCGGACCCCCCGGGTCGTGGTCGTCGACGCGACCGGGACGATCTTCTGGGCCGGCGAGGGTGAGCCGCCGATGGAGATCCCGGTGCGCTGGTCGGCGCCCTGAGCTTGTCGGTGGTTGCGGTTCAGGGCCGGGGCCGACCGTACCCGGCTCCGGGCGGTCAGGCTTGATCCCTCCGCCGGGCACGGTCGGCCCGGCCCGTCGTGGGCATGGCCGTCCGTCGGTCACGGTTGCGAGCCGGCATCTCGATACGACTAGAGAGATCTTTCGATGAGTAGTGGTTTTGCTGCTGTTGACGTCATCCGTACCAAGCGGGACGGGGGTGTGCTGTCGAACGCGCAGATCGACTGGGTGGTGGACGCGTACACCCGGGGGGTGGTCGCCGACGAGCAGATGTCGGCGCTGGCCATGGCGATCCTGCTCAATGGAATGACCGCGCCGGAGATCGCCCGGTGGACCGCCGCGATGATCGCCAGCGGTGAGCGGCTGGACCTCTCGGCGGTGCGTCGTCCGACGGTCGACAAGCACTCCACCGGTGGCGTCGGCGACAAGATCACCCTGCCGCTCACCCCGCTGGTGGCGGCGTGCGGCGCCGCCGTGCCGCAGCTGAGCGGGCGCGGCCTCGGGCACACCGGCGGCACGCTGGACAAGCTGGAGTCGATCCCCGGCTGGCGGGCCGCGCTGACCAACGACGAGTTCATCACCCAGCTCGCCGACGTGGGTGCCGTCATCTGCGCGGCCGGCGCCGGGCTCGCCCCCGCCGACCGCAAGCTGTACGCGCTGCGCGACGTGACCGGCACCGTGGAGGCGATCCCACTGATCGCCAGCTCGATCATGAGCAAGAAGATCGCCGAGGGCACCGGTGCGCTGGTCCTCGACGTGAAGGTCGGTTCCGGTGCCTTCATGAAGTCCGTCGACCAGGCCCGCGAGCTGGCCCGCACCATGGTCGAGCTGGGCGGGGCGCACGGCGTCCGGACGGTCGCCCTGCTGACCGACATGTCCACCCCGCTCGGCCTGGCGATCGGCAACGCCGTCGAAGTGACCGAGTCGGTCGAGGTGCTGGCCGGTGGCGGGCCGGCCGACGTGGTGGAGCTGACGCTGGCCCTGGCCCGGGAGATGCTCAACGCCGCCGGCCTGCCGGACGTCGACCCGGCGGCGGCGTTGCGCGACGGCCGGGCGATGGATTCCTGGCGGGCGATGGTCCGGGCGCAGGGCGGTGACCCGGACGCACCGATGCCGGCCGCCCCGGAGGTCGAGGTGGTCCGCGCCGAGCAGGACGGGTACGTCGCGGCCGTCGACGCGTACGCCATGGGGGTTGCGGCCTGGCGGCTCGGCGCGGGCCGGGCCCGCAAGGAGGACCCGGTCAGCGTGCCGGCGGGGGTCGTGCTGCACAAGCGGCCGGGCGACCCGGTGCGGGTCGGCGACGCCCTCTACGAGCTGCGCGCCGAGGACCCGGCGCGGATCCCGGCGGCGCTGGCGGAGGCCGCCCGCGCGGTACTGATCGCGCCGACGGCACCGGCGGCGACGCCGCTGGTCATCGAACGGATCGGCTGACCGCGCGAGGGGTCGGGGTGGCGTGGTGCCGGTCACCTGGGAGCGCTATTGTCGCAGGCCAAGGGGGGATAGTCGGCCTTGAGCCGTCGCGAGCAGACAGGAATCCGCCGTGACCGTACCTGCCCCCGACCCCCGTGAGGTGCGCGAGGCGAGCCTGGACGAGCTGTCCCGGCTCGGCCTGCCGTTGCCGCCGGCCCAGTTCCCACTCGTGTGGGAGCCGGGTGACGAGATCGAGCTGCGCCCCACGAGGGAGATCGAGGCACGGATCGCCGTGCTGCACCTGATCCTGGCCCGCTGCTTCGGGATGCCCCCGCAGGCGGCGATGAGCTGGTTGCTCGGCTCGCACCTGGTCGAGATGGTCACGCCGCCGGAGTGGCAGTTCGTGATGGGCGGCAAGGGCGACCACCGCTCGTTCGTGCTGCACCACGACGCGCTCTTCGCGCTGTGCTGGGTGCTGGGGCTGACCAAGCAGCTCGACCCGACCCTCGCCGTCGACGAGCGGCTCATGGAGCGGCTGCCGCACATCGCGGAGGGGGAGATGTTTCCGCGCTGGCGGTCCCGCATCCTCACCGCGCCGCAGCACCCCGCCGACGCCGCCGCCCTGCTCGACCTGCACTACTGCCTGGACTGGGCGTACCTGGAGACCGAGCGCAGCGGGCGACCGGTGCCGGGCCTCATCGACGCGAACGCGATCGGGCAGCGGCGCTGGGCGCTGGAGTGGGCGGTGATCCTGCGCGGGCCGTACCACGAGGAGCCGCCCGGTTGGGAAGAGGTCGACCTCTCCACCTGAGCTCAGCGGGGTCGGTGGGCGTCGAGCCGGATCGCCACGGTCACCCGGGCCGGGTCGGGCAGCGCGGCCAGGCGGGTGGCCAGGATGGCCGGGTCGGTGTGCCAGGCGCTGGGACCCATCCCGACCAGGGTGGCGACCTCCGGCCGGGTCAGCGACAGCTCCGCGCGGTGCACCGCCGAGCTGACCGGGGTGAAGTGAGCGCCCAGGCTGCCGGCCACCCGGTCGGACTTGTCGGGGTCCACCCGGAGCAGGTCGAGAGCGTCCACCAACTCGGTGAGGTGGTCGGCGGCGGGGGTGACCACGAGCAGCGTGCCGGCCGGGTCGAGGACCCGGTGGAACTCCGGGCCGTTGCGCGGGGCGAAGACGTTCAGCAGCACGGCCGTCGAGGCGTCGGCGAGCGGCAGCCGCTGCCAGGTGTCGGCGAGCGCCGCGGCCGCCCGGGGATGTGCGCGGGCCGCCCGGCGCAGCGCCGGTTTGGACACGTCCAGGGCCAGACCCACGGCGTCCGGCAGCGCCGCCAGCACCGCGCCGAGGTAACGGCCGGTGCCGGCGCCGGCATCCACCACCAGGGGGTACGCGTCGACGGGCCGAACCCCACCGACCCGGTGCACGGCCAGTGCCGCGGCGTCGGCGAGCGCGGCCGAGATCAGGTCGTAGTGCCCGGCGGCGAGGAAGTCCTCCCGGGCGGCCACCATCTCCGCGCTGTCGCCGGCGTGCGGGGCGCGGCCGGCCAGCAGGTTGACGTATCCCTGCCGGGCGATGTCGAAGCTGTGCCGGCGTGGGCAGCGCAGCGCCCTGGCGCTACCGGCGGTCGTCCCGGCCAGCGGCTCGCCGCAGACCGGGCAGCGCAGCCGGTCGAGGATGCGTGGGTCCACGTCAGGCCGCCGGGTCGTGCCACCGGGGTGCGTCCATGCGTCGAGTCTAGCCTTTTGGTTGACACATCATCGAAACGTGTCCACGGCTGGCGACCCGGAGCGGGGCGGTCCCGTCCCAGGGCCGGCCGGCGGCTGACTAGGGTCTGAGCATGGCCGCAACTATCCGATACGAGGACATCGTCAAGGTCCCGAAGGCCCTGCTGCACGACCACCTCGACGGCGGGCTCCGGCCGGCGACGATCGTCGAGCTGGCTGCGGAGGTGGGCCACGAGCTGCCCACCACCGACGCGGAGGCGCTCGGGCGCTGGTTCGTCGACGCGGCCGACTCCGGCTCCCTGGAGCGCTACCTGGAGACGTTCGCGCACACCGTGGCGGTCATGCAGACCGCGCCGGCGCTGCGGCGGGTGGCCCGGGAGTGCGCGCTGGACCTGGCCGCCGACGGGGTGGTCTACGCCGAGGTGCGCTTCGCCCCGGAGCAGCACCTGGAACAGGACCTCAGCCTGGACGAGGTGGTCGAGGCGGTGTTGGCCGGCTTCGCCGAGGGCACCGCCCAGGCCGTCGAGGCGGGACTGACCATCCGGGTGGGCACCCTGCTCACCGCCATGCGCCACGCGGCCCGCTCGCAGGAGATCGCCGAGCTGGCCGTGCGGCACCGGGACGCCGGGGTGGTCGGCTTCGACATCGCCGGTGCCGAGGCCGGCTTCCCGCCCACCCGGCACCTGGACGCCTTCGAGTACCTCCAGCGGGAGAACTTCCACTTCACCATCCACGCCGGGGAGGCGTTCGGCCTGCCGTCCATCTGGCAGGCGATCCAGTGGTGCGGCGCGGACCGGCTCGGCCACGGGGTGCGGATCGTGGACGACATCACCCCCGGCGGGGTGCCGGTGCTCGGGCGGCTGGCCGCGTACGTCCGGGACAAGCGGATCCCCCTGGAGCTGTGCCCGTCGTCGAACGTGCAGACCGGCGCGGTGGACTCGATCGCGGACCATCCGATCGGCCTGCTGCGGGACCTGCGCTTCCGGGTGACCGTCAACACCGACAACCGGTTGATGAGCGGCACCTCGATGTCCCGGGAGATGGCGCTACTGGTGGAGACGTTCGGCTACGGCTGGCGGGAGTTGCAGTGGTTCACCATCAACGCGATGAAGAGCGCCTTCATCCCGTTCGACGAGCGGCTGCGGATCATCGATGAGGTGATCAAGCCGGCGTACGCCAAGCTGCTGGCCTGACCGGTCAGCCGTGCGGGTGGCCGGCGAGCAGGCCGGCCACCCGGTGCAGCACCTCCCGCGCGCGGGCCGCCTCCGCACCCAGCCCGGTCTGCCGGCGCAGCACCGCGGGCTCCGACCGCAGCAGCGCCACCCCGCGACGGACCAGCACCCGGGGTGCCTTGCGCTGCTCGGACAGGTCGCGGGCCAGCCGGCGCAGGAAGGTCGCCCCACGTGGGCGGCGCAGCGCGTACGCGCCGGCGAGCAGCCCACGACGCCGGCACTCCTGCACGATCTCGGCGGCGAAGATCCCTTCAGCCACAAAAATTGGAGATCCGGCGACATCAAATGGCCGGGTGGCCACCCTTCGATCTGCGCCGATCGCATAAACCGGCACATCCGCCCGACCTTCGCGGGCCAGCCGGGCAATCGTTTCCACCGCGGTCAGGGCGTCCCACGAGTCGGGTGATTCCCAATCCACCTGGCCGTTTCGACGCGGCAACGTAGGGTCATCGCCGTCTTTGTAGAAGTCGTCCAGGCAGAGCACCGGTAGACCGGTTTGCTGCGCTATGTAGGACTTTCCGGAGCCAGAAGGGCCGGCGAGCAGGACAACGCGGTGCGGATGTTTCATTACCTTCAGTTACTCCGGCCAGACGGACTGCTATCAAATCGTATCAACATCTCATCACACCTCCGGCGGGTGACAACCTGGGCTTTCTTCTTGCGGGGCGGCGTGATGGAATCTCGGGGGTCCGACCCGCCGGGTCGGTCGCTGGGCGTTGCCCGGGGCAACGCGTTGAAGCTGTAATCGCGAGGGCGGTGACGTGAGCAAACGGCCAAAGACGGCGGGCTCCTTCCTGTCGCGGCTGCGCCGGCCGGCCAGCCGGCTCCGGGACATGCCGATCTGGTCCAAGCTCGGTCTCATCATGATCGTGCCGACCATCGCCACGGTCGTTGTGGGCACCAGTGGTCTGGTCGACCACCTGGAGACACTGAACAATGCCAACCGGGCCGGCGACCTGGCCAACCTGTCGAGCTACTCGGGTGACCTGGTCGACACGCTGCAGGACGAGCGGACGGCGGCCGTGCTGCTGTCGGCCGCCGACGGGACGCAGCCGAAGGCGCAGTACCAGGAGGCATACAACCGGGTGAACTCCCGGGTCGACCAGGCGAAGGGCCCCTACCTGCAACAGCGGGCCGAGATCGAGGATCTCCCGGCCAGCCTGGAGAGCCTGCTCGACCAGATCGACCAGGACCTGAAGGACCTCCCGGGCGCTCGCAGCCAGGTGTTCAGCAGCAAGCTCAAGCTCACCGAGACCGTCCAGGCGTACGAGGGCCTGATCAACAATCTGCTCGCCATCCGTGAGTCGGCCACCCAGCTCGCCGGTAACAACGAGCTGAGCGACCGGATGCGCGCCGCCGCCGCCGTGGCGCGGGAGAAGGAGTTCCTCTCCGTACGCCGGGTCGTCGTGCACCGCGCGCTGGACCAGAGGCAGCTGACCCCGGTGCTGCGCACCGACTACATCGCCAGCGGCACCGGTCAACAGCAGGCGGAGCAGAGCTTCAAGGCCGTCGCCACCCCCGAAGAGGCCGCGTTCCACGATCAGACGATCGCCGGCGGTGACCGCCGCGAGGCGCAGAACTACATCGGCTGGATGGACGGCAACACCACCGGCGACATGCGCGGTGCGATCTTCGGCCCGGACCAGTGGGACTCGGCCATGACGGCCAACGCCAAGCTGATCCGCACGGTCGAGACGAAGCTCGACCGTGACGTGGTCGCCGAGGCCGACAACCTGCGCTCGGACGTCCAGCGCCAGGTGTTCCTGGAGACCGGCCTGCTGCTCAGCATGCTGCTGCTGGCCATCCTCTTCGCCTACCTGGTCGCCCGCTCGATGGCCCGCTCGCTGCGTGAGCTGCGGCAGGGCGCCCTCTCCGTCGCCCAGTACGGTCTGCCGCAGGCGGTGGCCCGGCTGCGCGACCCGCAGGTCGTCGGTCAGCTCTCCCCGGTGCAGCTGGCCAACCAGATCGCCGAGCCGCTGCCGGTCCGCAGCAAGGACGAGTTCGGCCAGGTGACCGAGGCGTTCAACGCGGTCCACCTGGAAGCCGTCCGGACGGCCGCCGAGCAGGCGGCGCTGCGCGCCTCCGTCGCGACCATGTTCGTCAACCTGGCCCGCCGCTCCCAGATCCTGGTCGACCGCCTCATCGGTCACCTCGACCGGCTGGAGCGCGGCGAGGAGGACCCGGACCGGCTGGCCGAGCTGTTCCAGCTCGACCACCTGGCCACCCGGATGCGCCGTAACGACGAGAACCTGCTGGTGCTCGCCGGCGCCGACTCCACCCGTGTGCAGCGCGAGCCGGCCGCCCTCATCGACGTGCTGCGCGCCGCGCAGTCCGAGGTCGAGCACTACACCCGGATCGAGTTCGGGGTCATCGACCGCGACATCGAGGTCGCCGCGCACGCGGTCAACGACCTGGTGCACCTCGTCGCCGAGCTGTTCGACAACGCCACCGCGTTCTCCCCGCCGGACTCCCAGGTGATGGTGGAGGCCCGGCGCGTCGGCGACCGCGCCTCGCTCTACGTGGAGGACCGCGGCATCGGCATCAGCCGCGACCAGCTGTACGAGCTCAACGAGCGGCTCGCCACGCCGCCGCAGGTGGACGTGGCCGTGTCCCGAATGATGGGCCTGGTCGTGGTCGCCCGGCTGGCGTCCCGGCACGGGGTCCGGGTCGAGCTGCGTCCCGGTGGTGACCGCGGCACGGTCGCCGACGTGACCCTGCCGACCTCGGTGCTGGTGCCCCGGGCGCTCTCCGGTCGGGTGCAGCAGCCGCCGGCGCTGCCCGCGGCCGGCGCACCGCAGCTGCACGGTGGGCCCACGCCGGCCTTCGGCGCGCTGCCCGCACTGGGCAACGGCCCCCGCCCCAGCGAGTCCGGCAACCAGGTCACCCTGGGCGGCCGCCCGTTCGATCCGGCCGCCCGCAACGGCGCCGGCACGCCCGCCAACAACGGTGCGTACCGCTCGATGCCGGCCTGGTCGGACCTGACCGGTGCGGCCGGGGCCAACGGCGGCGACGGGTTCACCCCGCGTACGGCCAACGGCCAGCCGATCGACCCGCTGCCGCAGCGCCGCTCCGGCGACGAGTCGCAGAACACCGGCCAGCAGCAGAACATCCCGCGGCAGCTGCCCAGCAGCCCGGAGGCGCACCCGTACTCGCCGCCGCCGGTCTCCGCGCCGCCGCTGCCGCCGGTCTCGGCCCAGCCCTACTCCGGCGCGCCGGTCTCCGCCTCGCCGGCCTCCGGTCAGCCGTATTCCGGTCAGCCCTACTCGGGTGCGCCGTACGCCGGTCCGCCGGTGTCCGCCGCCCCGGCCTCCGGGCAGCCGTACGCCGGTCCGCCGGTGTCCGCGTCGCCCGTCTCGGCCACCCCGGCCTCCGGTCAGCCGTACTCGGCGCCGCCGGCATCCGGGCAGTCGTTCAGCGGTTTCGCACCCCGATCGGCCCCGCCCGCACCCGCGCCCAGCGCGCCCGCACCGCCGGCCTGGCCGCCGGTGCAGGGTGGCGACCGGGACGCGGCGACCCCGCCGGTGCCCGAGCGGCTCGCCGCCGCCCTGGACATGACGACGGAGCTGCCGCGGGTGCCGCGTCCCGAGCAGTCGACCGCCGCGCCTCAGCCGCCGGCACCGACCCCGGCGGCGCCGACCCCGGCGGCACCGGCCCAGAGCCGGCCCGCGCCGCAGCAGCCGCAGGCCCAGAACCGGCAGCGGTACGCGGACGAGACGATGGAGCTGCCGATCTTCCGGGAGCTCGAGTCGGCCTGGTTCCGTACCCGCCGTCCGGGGCCGGAGGAGGCCGCGGCCGGCGCACAGCCGGCGGCGAACGGTGGCACCGCGACCCAGCAGTTCGCCACGGTCGACGCCAGCGGTCGGGCAGGCCAGAAGACACCACCCGGGACGACAGGTAACGCACCGATGGCAGACACTCCGACGGCCGGAGGAGCGCCGCGGGACAACGGGTCGACAGCGAACGGGGGCACCCGCCCCAGCCTCGCCGAGAGCCTGCCGAACCGCCGGCCCCAACCGCAGACCAACGGCTGGCAGACCGCTGCCGACGACGGCTGGCGTGCTGCCTCGGCGGCGGCCAGCGCGGCGCCGGTGAGCGAGACCACCACGACCGGTCTGCCGAAGCGCAAGCCGATGGCGCAGCTGGTGCCGGGAGCGGTGGAAAAGCCCGTCATCTCGGCCCAGCGCCGTACCCCGGAGGCGGTCCGTGGCCTGCTCTCCGCCTATCACCGGGGCGTACAGCGGGGGCGTAGCACCTCGGACAACCCGACCAGCCCGGAGGCGACTCCGGGAGGGCAGCAATCCTCGCAGTCTGGCTCAGGCCCGGTGGCCGGGAGCGGGCAGAAGGAGCAAGAAGGATGACAACTACGCAGGATCTTGGTTGGCTGCTGGCCAACTTCGCCGACCGGGTGCCCGGTGTCGCGCATGCGGTCGCCGTCTCGGCGGACGGCCTGCTTCTCGCGTCGTCACGGGATCTGCCGCGGGACCGGGCCGACCAGCTGGCCGCGATCGCGTCCGGTCTGGTCAGCCTGACCCAGGGGGCGGCTCGCTGCTTCGAGGGAGGCGCCGTGCTGCAGACCGTCGTCGAGATGGACAATGGCTTCCTGTTCCTGATGTCCATCTCGGACGGCTCGTCCTTCGCCGTGCTGGCCGCCCGCAGTTCCGACGTCGGGCAGGTCGGCTACGAGATGGCGCTGCTGGTCGACCGGGTGGGCGACGCGTTGACTCCGCAGCCGCGTGCGGCTGCGGGAATGCTGGGCTGACGCGTCGCCGATCGTGAGGTCGGCGCAACTGCACAACGACAACAACGACGGGTTTCACCGGTGGGAGCCGGTACGGGGTACGAAGGAGGTGAGCGGCGACATGGCCGATCGTGACGAACCGACCGGAGCGTTGGTCCGTCCATACGCCGTGACCCGTGGTCGTACCCGTCCCCGGCTCGACATCGCGCTGGAGGCGCTCGTCGAGACGACGGTGCGCGGTCGGGCCGCTGCCAATGGCAACGGCGGCCAGGGCCGCGAACACCAGTACATCGCCGCGCTGTGTGACGGACGCGTGCAATCGCTCGCCGAGATCGCGGCGCGGATGCAGCTCCCGCTCGGTGTGGCCCGGGTGCTCATCGCCGACATGGCGACGGACGGCCTGGTCGCGGTCCACGAGCCGACCATCCTGGACGACTCCGACGACGCGGTGGGCACTGAACTGCTGGAGAGGGTGCTGAGTGGACTTCGCAGGCTCTGACATGTCGCACCGCCCGCCGAACCCGAGCGCGCGCGTGACGTCGGCGAAGATCGTTATCGCCGGTGGATTCGGCGTCGGTAAAACGACGCTGGTCGGCTCGGTCTCGGAGATCACGCCGCTGACCACCGAGGCCATCATGACCTCCGCCGGCGTGGGCGTCGACGACACCCGGCAGGTGCCGGGCAAGACGACGACCACGGTGGCCATGGACTTCGGCCGGATCTCGATCGACCGTGACCTGATCCTGTACCTGTTCGGTACGCCGGGTCAGACCCGATTCTGGTTCATGTGGGACGAACTGGTTCGGGGCGCCATCGGTGCGGTCGTGCTGGTGGACACTCGCCGGCTGGCTGACTGCTTCGCGGCGATCGACTTCTTCGAGCATCGGCGGCTGCCGTATCTGGTGGCCATCAACTGCTTCGACGGGATGCAGTACCACGACCCGCAGGACGTCCGGGACGCGCTGGCGATCTCGAGCGACGTGCCGGTGGTGGCCTGCGACGCCCGTAACCGGGAGTCGACGAAGCACGTGCTGATCTCGCTGGTCGAGTACGTGCTCACCATGCGCCGTACGCGCGCCGTCGCCCCGGCCTGACCGGGACGGATCCGCGCCCGGTGGTGGCCTCGCCGCCACCGGGCGCTGAGTGCTGTCCAGGGCCGGTCAACGTTCGACCCCGCCGAGATCCTGGAAGGAAGCCGCCCCCCGGAGGGGCCGGGTCCTTCCAGGATCTCTTCGTTGAACAGACGCGGCGACGGCGTCCGGGGCGTGTGTTTCCGCCCCGGGACGTCCGTCGCCGTAGTGTGCTCCCGCCACCGGGCTGTCAGCGTTGAATCAGCCGACGGTGGCGGGAACCGCGTGGGTGCGAGTGGTCAGGACTGGTAGCCGGCGGACCGGTACTCGTACTCCCGGTCGTCGTCGCGGTCGCCGTGGTCGCGGCTGAAGTCCCAGCCGCCGGCGGCCTCGCGACCCGGGCGGCCGCCCACCGCGAAGCCGCCGATCTCCTGCCCACGGCGCCAGCCGCGGAAGTAGCCGGTGGTGTTCTCGGCGAGGCTCGCAGCGTCACGCACTATCCGCAGTGGACGCTCCTCGCGCAACGGAGAGCCCGGGACCAGGTTGGCCTGCGGCACCCGCTTCGGCAGCCCGGCCGTCGTCTCGGCACCCACTGCCGGGCGGGCAGCCTGCTCGGCGGCCTGCCACCCGGTGTCGGCCGTGGTCGACCAGTCCAGATCGGACTCCTCGGGCTGCCCGACGAACCAAGCCGACTTGGCCTGCGCGAAGATCAGCAGGTCACCGTCGCCCTCGTCGGCGACCGGCGGCGGCCGGTGCTCGACCGGAGGCGACGGCCGGTGCTCGGGGGCGCGTTCGGCGCGGGCCGCCGGGCGTCCGTTGCGGGCGGCCTGCTCCCGATCGACGAGCCGCAGCGGTGGCGTCTCCAGATGCGGGTCCGCGGGCGGGTTGAGCCCCTCGCGCAGCGCCCGGTCGGCCAGCGGTGGCGGCTCCACCAACCGCAGCATCGGTGGCTCCTGCGGCAGGTCGTCCGCCAGCCAGGGCGGGGTGACGCGGCCGTCGGCGCGGCCCGGGTCGGTCGGGGCCTCGATGCCACGACCGCCGCCGTACGAGTAGGCGGCCGGGTTGTTGGGCGAGCTCTCGGCCGGGTCCTCCGGGTTGTTGACCAGTGGCCAGTTGGCCCGGGAGCCCGGCGGCGCGGACTCCTGACCGGGCCGGGGCGTGGGCACCGGGATGCTGAGATCGGTGGCGCTGAAACCACCGGTGGGCGGCTCGTCGACGACCGGGCGTTGCAGAGGGCTCGATCGGAGATCACCGTTGGTCTTCGGGCGCGGTGGGATGACCGTGCGCTGCCGCTCGGCCCGCGCGTTGTTGATCGCGGCGGTGGTCAGCGTCGGCCGGAACGGTTCGCCGGCCTCGGCCGGTGGCACCGTGCCGCGCTGCGCCGGTGCGATCGGGGTGATCCCGGGCGGCGGGGGCGGCGGCGAGGAGACCGGTCGGTTGGTCGGACCGTCGATGCGGCTCTGGGTGAACTCGGTGCGCCCGGGCGGGGCGGACACCGGCGGACCGGCGTGCGCGGCCGGGGCCACCGGAGCGGGCGCGACCGGAGGCGGCGTGACCGGTGCCGGGGCGACGGGTGGCGGTCCGAGCGGGCGGGGCGACGCCAGCGGGGCGCCCCCCGGAACCGGCTCGGGACGGCTGCGCCGGCCACCGGTGGGCGCGGGCTCGGCGGCGGCCGGGTTCGGCCGGACCGCTCGCAACCCGGTGCCGCTGGTGGGCGCGCCGGCCAGCTCGCCGACCGACTCGCCACGACGGGCGGCGGCGCGACGGCCGGGCGCCGGCGCGGGGGTGCTGACCCGGGCGCTGAGCGCACTGACCAGAGCCTCGCACCCGGCGTCGCAGGCCCGTACGGAGGCGACCGCCTGCCGGACCGTCTCGGCCACCGCAGAGGTGAGAGCCCGGTTCACGGCGGCGCGGCGGGGCGTCTCGGAGATGGCCACCTGGAGGGCGGTGACGGCCTCGTTGATTTCTTCGGCGTCGGCCACGCCGTCGGCGGCGAGGTGGGCGGCGATGGCGTCGGCGGCGACCGAGACCTCACGACCCCGGGCGACGGTGCCGCCGAGCATGCCCGGCTCGGGCAGCGCGTCCAGCACGGCCAGCGAGACCGGCTCAGCCGGATCCGGGTAGGCCCGTAGCGCCGCCGGGTACAGCTCGCGCAGCACCTCGCGCAGCGCCACGGCGGCGGAGTGCCGACCGCTGGCCAGCGCGGCGTGCGCGGAGAGCACCTGCTTGTAGCCGGCCAGGTCCCGGGGTGCCGGCAGGGTGACCGCGGAGAGCGCACCCGCCTGCAGTGCGCGGGCGAGGCCGACGGCCCGGCGTTCCGCCGGCGGGGACTGCATCTCCTCCAGGGAGTCGTCGTCGGCGAACCGCTCGGCGAAGTCGTCCACCGAGTCGTCGTCGGCGATCGCCAGGGGTCGACCCGCCGCGCTCAACAGCGAGGTGACCGTGTGGTCGTCGCTGTCGGCGGCGATGGCCGCACCGCTCGGCCCGCCCGACCGCTCCACGAGCAGCGCGACGAGCCGGGCGTAACCAGCCGCGTCGTCGCCGATCTCGCAGACATGCAGCAGACGGCCTGCGTCGTCGACCACAGCGGACGTCAGCGTCGAACCGGCCGAGGCCGGTCGATCAGCCGGGTCCGCCGAGGCCAGACCGCAGTACACGCGCACGAGCGCCACGGCGTCGTCCTCCTCCCGGGACAGGTCTTTCCTCTGCCAGCAACTGATGCTCCCCGGTACGGGTCAGTCGCGCCAGTCCACGACCGCAGAGATCTTGCCGACAATGGTGCGCCAACCCAGACTTGCGGTTTGTGCCCCGATTTTCTTCAGCCGCCGTCGGCCCATGAAACCGCCGATGCCGCCGTTGACGGTGGCCCGCAGCGCCTCGTCCAGGTCGTCCAGGCTGGAGTCCGCGGAGAGCATGTCCAGGACCGCAGGCAGCCGCAACGCGTACGACAGGTCACGGGCGGCCTCGCCAGCCTTGATCAGGAGGGTCGAGTCCCAGGTGTCGTGACCGCCGCGCAGGTTCTCCACCACGAGGTCGAGCTCGTAGGTGTCCTCGTCGAGCGGCGCGATGTCGGCCGGCTCCACCCGTTCGGCCAATTCATTCCAGCTGTCCAGTTGGGACAGATCGTTGGGCGCACCGGATCGGATGAAACTGACCAACGACTCGGGGGTCTTGAACAGCAGCAGCTTGCCCCGGTGGGTGAGGAAGACCGGCACCTCCTCGTCGTCCGCCTCGTCGGCGACGTCCTCGTCCTCATCGTCGTCGTCGGTCGCGTCGGCGTCCGTGGCGCCGTCGCGGCGACGGCGCGACGGCTCCTCCTCGTCGCTGTCGGCGAACTCCTCGGCCAGTTCCTCGTCGAGGATGACGACGGTCTCGTCGTCCTCGTCCTCGACCACCTGACGGCGGGCGAGGAACGGGTCGTCCTGGTCGCGCTCGGTCACGTCGGTCGGGGTCAGCTCCCCCGCCGGCCGGTAGGCCCGCAGCGTGAAGCCGGTGCCGGCGGGCAGGTCGATCTCCACCGGGTCGATCCGCACCTCGTCCCAGAGCGACCGGTCGCTCGACGCCGACGCGCGGCCGGTCTCGTCCGACTCGTCGGCGTCGTCTGGCTCGGCCGGACCGGTGGTGTCGTCGAGCTCGGGCTCGTCGGCGTCGGGCCGTTGGGGCGACTGGCGGGCCACGCTGACCTCCGTGTGCTTCGGGTTGCCCACCCGCCGGCGTCTCCGACCGGCGAGTGACTCTGGGCACATACCCTAGTCGGCGGCCCTGGGTGACCGGAGCCCGCACCCCGATGGCCGAGCGGTGCACCGGCTCGGGCCTGCGGGTCGCCGCTGACAGCCGCAGGTTACCGCTGGCGTGTCCGGGTGGCTGCCGGTGGCGGACCGGCCGTCTGACAAGTAGCGTTGCTACGCATGAAGGCGCAGGAGTTGCACGGCCACCTCGACGCCCTGCTGCTCGCCGTTCTCGAACAGGGCGCGCTGCACGGCTACGCCATCATCGAGGCGCTGCGGGCGCGCAGCGACGGCAACCTCGACCTGCCGACCGGCACCATCTACCCGGCGCTGCGGCGGCTGGAGCGCGCCGGGCACGTGGCGAGCACCTGGAGCACGGTCAACGGTCGGGAGCGGCGGACGTACCAGCTCACCGACGACGGCCGACGGGCACTGGCCGGTGAGCGCGCCGGTTGGCGCGAGTTCCGCACGACGGTCGGCCAGTTCCTCGACCCGGCCGGCCCACCCCCCGGCACCCCGGCCTGAGCCGCCCGCCCGGTCAGCGGGCGGTGGCCCGCAACCAGCCGCGCGCCGCGCGGGCCAGCGAGAAGTAGGCGGCGCCGGCCAGCACCACTCCGATGATCATCGGCGGCCAGGTCAGCGCCGCGTCCCAGAGCCCGATCGACCAGGCGAAGAGTGCGGTGCCGGCCAGCATGCCGAGGAGCAGGATGCCGGTCAGGCCGGCGCCGACCACGCGCTGCGCCAACGCCAGGCCCGGCCGCGCGGAGCGGGCGCTCACCGTCACGACCACCAGGCCGGCCACGGCGAGCAGCAGCGCCCCCATCCAGATCCAGTCGACCGAGGCGGAGAGCAGCCGGTAGACGGCGGGCGGCTGCGGGCCGTCGCTCCAGCTCGCACCGTGCCAGGTCAGGTCGCCCGCCACCACCAGCACCCCGGCGATCGCCAGCATCCGCAGCGAGAGCCCGCGCAGCGCCCCCACCGCCAGCTCGGCCTGCCAGGAGGGGACGAGCTGCGCCGGTGAGCCGAACTCCGCCACCGCACGCCGTTGCGCCTCCGTGGCCGGCACCCCGTCCTCCCGGTACGCCTCGACGGCGTCCAGCAGCCCGTGCCGGGCCTCGGTCAGCAGGTCGGACTTCAGTCGCGCCGGCCCCTGCAACCGGGTGGCCAGCTCCCGGAGGTGCTCCTCCACCAACACGTCCTCGCAGTGCGGCATGACACCACCCTGTCACGGACGCGGGCGCGCCGACGTCCGGGAAAACCCTGGTCGAGCCCGGAGACGGGTCAGGGGGCGAGTGCCAGGTACCCGCGTTCGGCCGCCGCCTGGAGCAGCCACTGGTCCCGGTACCAACCGGGTGCGGCGACCAGGTCGGAGTGCCGGCCGCGCTGGATCACCCGGCCGGCGTCGAGAACGACGATCTCGTCCAGCTCGGCCAGCCCGCTGAGTCGGTGGCTGATCAGCAGCACCGAGTGCCCGGCGGGGGTGGCGGCGAGGGCGGAGGCGAGCACGGCGTCCGCGGCGCTCGGGTCCAGCCCTTCGGTGGGCTCGTCGAGCACCAGCACCGGCGGCGCGGCGAGCAGGGCCCTGGCGAGCGCCAGCCGTTGCCGCTGGCCGCCGGAGAGCTGGCCGCCCTCCTCACCGACCAGGGTGTCCCAACCCGCAGGCTGGGCGTGTACCCAGTCCAGCAGGCCGGCGGCGGCTGTCGCGGCCGTCAGCTCCTCCTCGCCGGCGGTGGCACGGCCGAGCAGCAGGTTCTCGCGAACCGTGGCGTGGAAGACGTACGCCTCGGCGAGCAGTCCACCGACGGCGCGGGGCAGCTCGTCCTCGGCGTACGCCGACAGGTCGCGGCCGTCCAGGGTGACCCGGCCGGACGTGGGCCGGACCGCGCCGGTCAGCACGGCGGCCAGGGTGCTCTTGCCGGCGCCGCTCGGGCCGACCACGGCGATCCGCCGCCCGGGCGGCAGATCCAGGCTCACCCGGTCCAGGGCGGGTGCGGCTCCGGCCCGGTACCGCACGGTCACGTCGACGAAGCTCAGCTCGTGCGGGCCGGCCAGGTCCACGCCGTCGACCGTGTCCGGCGTGCCCTCGACAGGCTGTGGCGGTGTGTCCGCCTCCAGCAGGGCGGCGACCCGGGTCAGGCCGGGCCGGAGCTGGGTCCACTGGCGGGCCGCGGCGACCAGGGCCAGCGCCACCTCGATGGCCGCCAGCGTGCCGACGGCCAGCACGCCGATCAGGACCCCCGGCACGTCGGCGGCCAGCGCGGTCAGCACGACCGCGGCGGCGGTCAGCCCGGCGACGAGCACCCCCGCCGCGTCCACCGCGAACCCGGTGGCGGCCAACCGGCGTTCCAGCCGGGCCAGCCGGCCGGCCCGCTGCTCGGCGGCGCGCAGAGCGGTGTCGGTGGCGCCGAACGCGGCCAGGTCGGCGGCACCGTGGGTCAGGTCGATCGCGTCGGTGGCCAGCGCGCCGCGCAGCGGGGCCACCTCGGCCGCGCTGCGCCGGGTGACCGCGGTGGCCAGCGCGGGCAGCGCCAACCCGGCGACGAGCAGGCCGATGGCGAGCACACCGGCGGCCGGCGGCGAGATCAGCGCCGCCCCGACCACGGCCGACAACCCGACCACGGCCGCCGCCGAGGCCGGCACCAGGACCCGCAGCAGCAGGTCCTGGACCGCCTCGACGTCGGAGACCAGCCTGCTCAGCACGTCCCCCGAGCGGTGCCCGGCGGTGCGACGGCCGGCGAGGGTCGCGAAGACCCGGGCCCGGACGTCGGTGATCATGCGCAGCACGGCGTCGTGCCCGGCGAGCCGTTCGGTGTAGCGGAACACGCCCCGGCTGATGGCGAGCGCCCGGACCGCGACGATCGCCACGGTGAGCCGGTCCAGCGGCGGTCGGCCGGCGGCGCTCATCAGCAGCCAGGTGGCGGTGGCCATGAGGGCGAGCCCGGCGAACTCGGTGGCGGCGGCGAGCAGCCCCGCGCCGACGAGCCGGCCCAGGTACGGCCGGGCCAGCCGCAGCACCACCCGCTCGGCGGTCAGTCGCCCGGTGGGGGCGTCGCCGGCCGGCGACTCAGGGACCGCGTCCAGCGGGCCCGGCCCGGGCGCCAGCGGCTCGGGTGCCGCGCTCATCGGGTCACCTTCCCGGTCGGCTCAGGGGTCAGCTCGGTGACCCGGCCGTCCTCGATGCGCAGGATCCGGTCGGCGTCGGCCAGTAGCGCCGGCCGGTGCGCCACCAGCAGCGCGGTCCGCCCGGCGACCAGCCGGCGGGTGGCGTCGAGCACCACCGCCTCGGCTGCGGTGTCGAGTCGGGCGGTGGGCTCGTCGAGCAGCACCACCGGGGCGTCCCGGAGGAACGCCCGCGCCAGGGCCACCCGCTGCCGCTGGCCGCTGGAGAGCCCGTGCCCGCGTTCGCCGAGCAGCGTGTCGAGCCCGTCCGGCAGACCGGCCACCACGTCGTCCAGAGCCGCGTCATTCACGGCGGCGGCGAGCGCCTGCGGTGTGGTGTCCGGCGCGCCGAGCCGGATGTTGTCGGCCAGCGAGGCGGCGAAGAGGTGGGCACGTTGCGGCACCCAGGCCACCTGCCGGCGCCAGGCGTCCGGGTCGGCGGCGGCGAGGTCGACGCCGTCCACGGTGATCCGGCCGCCGGTCGGCGTCACGAAGCCGAGCAGCAGGCCGAGCAGGGTGCTCTTGCCGGCGCCGCTGGGCCCGATGATGGCGATCCGCTCGCCGGGCCGGATGGTCAGGGTCACGTCGCGCAGCGCCGTGGTCCGCTCGTAGGCCACGGTCACCGACTCGAACCGGATCTCGCCCCGACCGTCCGGGGTGGCCGCTCCCTCGGCCGCGCGGGGTGCGGCGGGCGCGGCCGAGACGGTGAGCGCCTCGTCCAGCGCGGTGAGCCCCTCCATGCTGGCGTGGAAGCGGCTGCCGGCGGCCCGCAGCGGGAGGTACGCCTCGGGGGTGAGCAGCAGCACCAGCAGCGCGGTCTGCAGGGCCAGCCCTCCGCCGAGGAGCCGGATGCCGACCGGCACCGCGACCAGGGCCACCGACAGGGTGGCGACCAGCTCCAGCACGAGCGCGGAGAGGAAGGCGATCCGCAGCGTCTTCATGGTGGCCGTCCGGTGCCCGTCGGCCATCCGCCGCACCACCTCGGTCTGCGCCCGCGCCCGTCCGAAGGCGCGCAGCGTGGGCAGCCCGGCGACCATGTCCAGGAAGTGCCCGCCCAGCATGGAGAGGCGACGCCACTGCCGCTCGGTGGCGGCCTGCGCCTGCCAGCCGAGCAGTGCGCCGAAGACCGGGATCAACGGCAGGGTCAGCGCGATGATCACCGCCGAGCTCCAGTCGGCGAAGACGACCCGGGCCAGCACCGCGAGCGGCACGGTCACGCTCAGCACCAGTTGCGGCAGGTAGCCGGTGAAGTAGGCGTCCAGCGCGTCGAGCCCACGCCCGGCCAGGGTGGCGAGCTGTCCGGCCCGCTGCCCGGCCACCCAGCCCGGCCCGTGCCGACCCACCGCGCCGAGCAGGTCGGCCCGCAGCGCGGCCTTGACCGTCGCGGCGACCCGCGCCGAGACGGTGCCCTGCGCCCACACCAGCACGGAACGCGCAGCGACCGCGAGCACGAACCCGGCCAGCGCCGGCCGGTCCAGCCGGCCGTCGAAGGCGGCCGCCAGCACCGTGGCCAGCGCGGTGGCCTGCGCCACGATCAGCCCGGCGGCGAGGACGCCGAGCAGCGCGAGCACGGCAAGGTCGCGCCGGGCCGCGGGGACCCGGCGCAGCAGACGCGGGTCGAAGGGACGGCGGTTCACCAGTACACCGGTGCCCTGCCGTCGGTCCGTCCCCGGAAAACCCAC
This sequence comes from Micromonospora yongxingensis, assembly GCF_052601155.1. NCBI lineage: Bacteria > Bacillati > Actinomycetota > Actinomycetes > Micromonosporales > Micromonosporaceae > Micromonospora > Micromonospora yongxingensis. The sequence continues at coordinate 220,159 of NZ_JBQXEO010000003.1, read as the reverse complement.
CAGCACATCGCCTGGAAGCCTAGTAGGGCCGGCAGCAGCGGCAGCGCCACCCAGCCCAGCAGCCGCAGCGTCGGTGCGCTGGCGGCCGCGTCGGCGACCGTCAGGGAAGCGCCCGGGTCGGTCGTGGACACCAGCACGTAGGGCCAGAGGGCCGCCGCGACCAGCGCCACCGGCAGCGCCAGGGCCGCGCCGGTGGCGACCAGAGCCCACCCCGGTCGGCGCCGGGCCAGCGCCGCGCGGGCGACCAGCAGCGCCACCACCAGCAGCACCGGCAGGAGTACGGCCACCGCCGGCCGTTGGACCGACTCGCGTACCCGGGCGGAGAGCAGGCCCACGACGGTGGCCAGGGCGACCGCGGTGAGCGCCACCGGCACCAGGCGGCGGGCGGACCGGCCGACCACGGCGGCGTCGGCGGCCGGCAGTCGCAGGGTGAGGAAGGTCGCACCGTGCACCGCGATCAGGGCGACCATGGCCAGCCCGGCGGCTGCCGCGAACGGTGTGGCCAGATGCGACACCCCGGCGACGTGACCGTCGGCCTGGCGGGGTACGCCCTGCAGCAGCGCGGCCAGCAGCACACCCCAGCCCAGCGCGGCGAGCACGCTGCCGACCACCACGACGCGGTCCCAACGGGCCCGGATCCGTTCGTCGGTCGGTCGGCTGCGCAACTGCACCCCGGCGGTCACCAGGATCACCCCGGCCAGCGCGCCGGCGACCGCCGGGTAGCAGCCGGAGAGGAGTTCGCCCTCCAGGATCGGGAAGGCGCCGAAGAGGATGCCCACGGCGGCCACCAGCCAGACCTCGTTGCCGAGGAAGAACGGGCCGAGCGCGGTGAGGGCCGCCCGCCGCCCGGCCGGGCCACCGCCCCGGGCGAGCAGCAGGCCGACGCCGTAGTCGTAGCCGGCGAGCACCAGGTAGGCGCCGAAGAAGAGGCCGAGCAGGGCGTACCAGGCGAGGTCCACGGTCATCTCCTCAGGCGAGGGCGGGTTCGGGGTGGGCCGGCTCGTTCGGCGGCGCCGGCGGGCGGCCGAGCGCCGGGTCGACCGCGCCGCGCGCCGCGTGCCGCGCCAGTAGGACCCAGTTGGTGACGGCGAGGGTGCCCAGCAGCAGGCTGAAGCCGATCAGCGAGGCGAGCATCACCGGTGCGCCGACGGGGGAGACGGCCTGCTCGGTGGGGAGCAGCCCGTACGCCACCCAGGGCTGGCGGCCCACCTCCCGGGAGATCCAGCCCAGGATCACCGCGACGAACGGCAGCGGCAGGGCGAGCAGGATCAGCCAGAGCGGGAAACGCAGCCGGATGATCCAGTCCCGGAAGAGCAGCGGGAGCAGCAGCCAGACGCAGCCGAGGGTGAGGCCGATCAGGATCATGAAGCCCAGCCCGACGCTGGCGAGCACCGGTGGCGTGTAGTCGCCCGGGCCGAACCGGGCCGTCCACTCGGCGACCATGGCCTGGGCCTCCGGGCCCTGGCCGAACTTCGTCGGCTGCACCGCGCCGACCGGGCCGAACTGGGCGAAGCCGAAGCCCTGCACCAGGGTGATCGCCAGCGCCGCGGTGACCAGCCCGATCCGCAGCGAAGTGCGGAAGAGCACGAAGTCGGGGGTACGCCGGATCAGGTGCCAGGCGCTGACGGCCGCCATCAACATCCCGCCGACCAGCAGCGCGGCCGAGACCACGTGCCCGAACGCCATGCCGAGGCTGGGGTTGGTCAACAGCGCGCCGAAGTCGGTGAGGTGGGCCATCCCGTCGCGCAGCTCGTACCCGACCGGGTTCTGCAACCAGGAGTTGGCCACCATGATCCAGAACGCCGAGGCGTACGCGGTGAGGGCCACTCCCCAGAGCAGCGCGAGGTGGACGCCCTTGCGGAGCCGGTGCCAGCCGAAGATCCACATCCCGAGGAACGTGGACTCCAGGAAGAACGCCACCAGCGTCTCGATGGCGAGCGGGGCTCCGAAGACGTTGCCGACGTAGCGCGACAGGCCGCTCCAGTTCAGGCCGAACTGGAACTCCATCACGATGCCGGTGGCGATGCCGAGCACGTAATTGATCACGTAGAGCTGGCCCCAGTACCGGGTGAGCCGCTCCCATGCCGGGTTGCCCGTGATGACCCAGGCGGTCTGCATCCCGACCAGCAGGGTGACCAGCCCGAGTGTGACGACCACGAACAGGAAGTGGATCGAGGTGGTGGTGGCGAACTGCAGACGGGCGAGGAGCAGCGTGTCCATGACCGGGTCTCCGTAAGCGTTGGCTCCCTTGTCGTAGCAACCCTACACGTAGCTTGGCTACATGTCGGCTACTACACCCTGTCGTAGATAATCCTACGACAAGTTGTAGTAGTTATGGGTTCGAGGATCGCGCTCGATCATGGAGAAAGGCGCACGCGGGCCGGGCGGTGCGCGGCGTGGGGGGTGCGGGTGGGTCAGCTCAGGAAGAGGCTGATCGGGAGGGCGACCAGCATCGTGGCGATCGCGAGGGCCGTGGCACCGAGCACCCGGGGCGGCTGGTCGCTGACCAGCAGCCGCTGCACGCGTACGTCCAGGTCGCGGTCGCCCATGCCCAGCGCGCCCGCCGGGGTGATCCGGTGACCGGCGGCGGCGAACCGGCGCAGCGCGCCCGCCAGCGGCGCCTCGGCGTGCAGCTCGCGCGCCTTGTCGTCGGCGCGCATTTCGACCAGCAGGGCGACCCGCTCGTGGGCGTCGCGGACCCAGCGGAACCACGGCAACGCGCGGCAGAGCGCGGTGAAGGGCAGCAGCACCAGGTCGTGGCGCTCGTTGGCATGAGCGCGCTCGTGGGTGAGCACCGCGGCCAGTTCGGCACGATCCAGCAGGCTCAGCGTGCCCGCGCTGACCACCACCTGCGGCTTCACCCCCGGCAGGCAGTACGCCGCGGCGCTCGGATGGTCCAGCACCAGCGCTCCGGGGGCGGCCGGGTCGTCCCGGGCGACCAGCGTGAGCAGGTCCCGGTGGCGGCGCTGGGCGCGTACGGTGCCGTGGATGCTGCGCACGGTCGTGGTGACCAGCACCGCTCCGATGCCGAAGCCCACACCCACGCCGGCCAGGTGGAAGGCGGTCACCCCGACCGGCAGGGTGCCGTGGGCGAGGTCGGTGGTCAGGGCGAGCAGCGCGCTCCCGGTCGGGAGGTCGTACGCGGTCACCCCGAGCGCCATCGGCAGGCCCATCGCGGAGAGGCCGACCGCCAGCCCGACCGCCTGCCAGCAGATGATCGCCACCCGGGGGCTGCGCCACGTCCAGGTGGACCGGGCCAGCACCTGAGCGGTCAGATAGCAGGCCAGCATGGTGGCGGCGAAGTGCACGGCGTAGGCCACGGCGCGTGCCCTACCGCTCCGCTGCCTCGTCGGCCGCCCGCCGGCCCGCCGGCCCGTCCACCCGGTCGGTCAGCTCGGCGCCAGCTCGGCCGCTGGTGGAGTCCGCGCCGGTCAGCCCGGCCTCGCTCCCCAGCGCCGCACGCAGCACCTCGGCCTCCGTGCCGGTCACCGAGCGCGCGAAGCGCACCAGTGCGGCGTCCCGACTGCCGCCCAGGTCGAGGGCGTCGAGCATGAGCTGGGCGATGTGCGCCTCGCGGCTGGCCGCGGGCCGGTACCGCCAGGCCCTGCCTTCCCGCTCCCGCTGCACCATGCCCTTGCCGGCGAGCCGGTCCAGCACGGTCATCACCGTGGTGTACGCCAGCTCGCGGCCGTCGAGCGCGTCGGCCACCTCGCGCACGGTCACTCCGTCCGACGTGCCGGGGACCACGTCCCACAGCACGTCCATCACCGCACGCTCAAGATCGCCCAACCGAGTCACCCCCCAATCCTACCCCCGGTAGTAGACCCCCACCGAAGCGGCCAAGATCTGCACAAGAACGGTGAAGTTGCTGCCTCAGTCGCCCCGGAGGCAGCAACTTCAGGCGAAGCTGCACGGAGCCGCGACACACCGCTGGCCGGTGACCCCACGAGGGGCACCGGCCAGCAAGATCGAACACCCGCGCGGGCACGGACCACGTCAGGTTTTCCGGGGAGCCCCGCCCGCGTAGGGATCAAGCCTGACCGCCCGGAGCGGGCGGGGCTCCCCGGAAAACCCCAGGGCCGGGGACAGCATCACACCCCCTTGGGATGCCAGACCGTCTTCGTCTCCAGCAGGGTGGTCATCCGGGTCACGCCCGGGTCGGCGGACCAGTCGTGGTCGGCCGGCGCCGGCCGGAGCACCCGCTTGAGGTTCTCCGCCGCCTTGACCTCCAGGTCGGCCGCCAGGTCGGCGTCGGTGACCCCGGTCAGGTCGATCGCGTTGACGTCCATGTGCGCGGCCAGCGTCGGCGCGGTCTCGGTGATCCTGCCGGTGAGGATGTTGACCACTCCGCCGGGCAGGTCGGAGGTGGCCAGCACCTCGGCCAGCGTCACCGCCGCCAGCGGCTCGCTCGGGGATGCCGCCACCACCACCGTGTTGCCGGTGACGATCGCCGGGGCGATCACGCTGACCAGACCGAGCAGCGCCGGACGCTCCGGGGCGACCACCGCGACCACGCCGGTCGGCTCGGGCGCGGAGATGTTGAAGTACGGGCCGGCGACCGGGTTGGCGCCGCCGTACACCTGGGCCAGCTTGTCGGCCCAGCCGGCGTACCAGACCCAGCGGTCGACCGCGGCGTCCACCTCGTCGCCGGGGATGCCCAGGGCGACGAACTGCTCGCGGCGGCCCTCCAGCATCTCGGCGGCCCGGTAGAGGATCTGACCCCGGTTGTACGCGGTCGCGCCGGCCCAGCCCTTCACGGCGGCGCGGGCGGCGACCACCGCGTCCCGGGCGTCCTTGCGGGAGGCCAGTGACACATTCGAGGACTGCACGAGATACGACCGTCCCGACTCGCTGCGCGGGAACTTCCCGCCGATGAAGAGCTTGTACGTCTTGCGTACCGCGACCCGCTCAGACATTGAGGTAGCCCTCCAGCCCGTGCCGGCCGCCCTCGCGACCGTAGCCCGACTCCTTGTACCCGCCGAACGGCGAGGTGGGGTCGAACTTGTTGAACGTGTTGGCCCAGACGACGCCGGCGCGGAGCCGGTCGGCCATCCAGAGGATCCGGGAACCCTTGTCGGTCCAGATGCCGGCCGACAGCCCGTACGGCGTGTTGTTGGCCTTCTCGACGGCCTCGGCCGGGGTGCGGAACGTGAGCACCGACAGCACCGGGCCGAAGATCTCCTCGCGGGCGATCCGGTGCGCCTGGGTGACGCCGGTGAAGATGGTCGGCGCGAACCAGAAGCCCCGGTCAGGCAGCTCGCACGGAGGGGACCAGCGCTCGGCGCCCTCGGCGGAGCCGGCGTCGGACAGCTCGCGGATCCGCTCCAGCTGGGCGGCCGAGTTGATCGCACCGATGTCGGTGTTCTTGTCCAGCGGGTCGCCCACGCGCAGCTGGGCCATCCGCCGCTTCAGCGACTCCAGCACCCGGTCGGCGACGTTCTCCTGGACGAGCAGCCGGGAGCCGGCGCAACAGACGTGCCCCTGGTTGAAGAAGATGCCGTTGACGATGCCCTCGACGGCCTGGTCGATCGGCGCGTCGTCGAAGACGATGTTGGCGGCCTTGCCGCCCAGCTCCAGGGTGAGCTTCTTGCGGGTGCCGGCGACCGACCGGGCGATGGCCCGGCCGACGTCGGTGGAACCGGTGAAGGCGACCTTGTCCACGCCGGGGTGCTCGACCAGCGTCCGGCCGGTGTCGCCGGCGCCGGTGATGATGTTGACGACGCCGGCCGGCAGCTCGGCCTGCTGGCAGATCTCGGCGAAGAGCAGCGCGGTCAGTGGGGTGGTCTCCGCGGGCTTCAGCACCACCGTGTTGCCGGCCGCGAGCGCCGGGGCGATCTTCCAGGCCAGCATGAGCAGCGGGAAGTTCCACGGGATGACCTGCGCGGCGACGCCGATCGGCCGGGGGTTCGCGCCGAAGCCGGCGTGCTCCAGCTTGTCGGCCCAGCCGGCGTAGTAGAAGAAGTGCGCGGCGACCAGCGGCAGGTCGACGTCGCGCGACTCCTTGATCGGCTTGCCGTTGTCCAGCGACTCCAGCACGGCCAGCTCGCGGGAGCGCTCCTGGATGAGCCGGGCGATCCGGAACAGGTACTTGGCCCGGTCCCGGCCCGGCATCGGGCCCCAGACCTTCTCGTACGCCTTCCGGGCGGCGCGTACCGCGCGCTCCACGTCCTGCGTGCCGGCCTCGGACACCTCGGCCAGCACCTCCTCGGAGGCGGGGTTGATCGACTTGAAGCTGCCGCCGTCGGCGGGGTCGACGAACTCACCGTCGATGAACAGCCCGTACGAGGCTTTGAGGTCCACCACCGAGCGGGACTCGGGGGCGGGTGCGTATTCGAACATCGGCTATCAGTCCAGGGTGAAGTAGTCGGGACCGGAGTAGGTGCCGGTCGTCAGCTTGGTGCGCTGCATCAGCAGGTCGTTGAGCAGGCTGGACGCGCCGAAGCGGAACCAGTCCGGGTCGAGCCAGTCCGTGCCGACGGTCTCGTTGACCATCACCAGGTACTTGATCGCGTCCTTGGTGTTCTTGATGCCGCCGGCCGGCTTCACGCCGACCTGCCGCCCGGTGGCGGCCCGGAAGTCGCGGACCGCCTCCAGCATCACCAGGGTCACCGGCGGCGTCGCGGCGACCGGGACCTTGCCGGTGGAGGTCTTGATGAAGTCGCCGCCGGCCAGCATGGCCAGCCAGGAGGCCCGACGGACGTTGTCGTAGGTGGCCAGCTCGCCGGTCTCCAGGATCACCTTGAGGTGGGCGTCCCCGGCGGCTTCCTTGGTGGCCACGATCTCGTCGTAGACCTCCTTGTACCGCCCGGCCAGGAACGCACCCCGGTTGATGACCATGTCGATCTCGTCGGCGCCGGCCGCGACGGCGGCCCGGGTGTCGGCGAGCTTGATCTCCAGCGGCGCCTGGCCCGACGGGAAGGCGGTCGCCACGCTGGCCAGGTGCACACCGCTGCCGCGCAGCACCTCGGCGACGTGCGGAACCATGGCCGGGTAGACGCAGACGGCGCCGACGTGCGGGCACGACGGGTCGGCCGGGTCCGGGCGCAGCGCCTTCGCGGCCAGCGCGCGCACCTTGCCGGGGGTGTCCGCCCCCTCCAGGGTGGTCAGATCGACCATGCGGATCGCCAGGTCGATGGCCTGAGCCTTGGCGGTGGTCTTGATGGAGCGGGTGCCGAGCTGTGCCGCCCGCTGCTCCGCGCCGACCTGGTCCACGCCCGGCAGGCCGTGCAGGAAGGTCCGCAGAGCGGTCTCGGATCGTCCCAGCTCGGAGAGCTCCGACCGGGCCGACGTCGTTGTCGCCGTCATGCCCGGAAGTCTACGCACCGGACCGCCGAGTGATCTTGCTCACGCGAGCGCGACGGGTGGGCCGGCGGGTGGGTCGGCGTGAGCGGCGTCGCTGGTCCGACCGCAGCCGTAACGCCGCGCCGGACGGACCGGTAGGTTGAGCGATCGTGGACGTACACGTCATTGACCACCCGCTGGCCCAGTCTCGGCTGACCGCCATGCGGGACGCGCGCACCGATTCCTCGACGTTCCGGGCGGCGCTGCACGAACTGACCACCATGCTGGTGTACGAGGCGGCGCGCTCCTTCCCCGTCGAGCGGTACCCGGTGCAGACGCCGGTCACCGGCACGGAGGGCACCCGGCTGGCCAACCCGCCGCTGCTGGTGCCGGTGCTGCGGGCCGGCCTGGGCATGGCGGACGCCGCGCTCGGCCTGCTGCCCGAGTCCTCGATGGGCTTCGTCGGCCTGGCCCGGGACGAGGCGACCTACGAGCCGCGCGCGTACATGGAGTCGCTGCCCCGGGAGCTGTCCGGCCTGCCGGTGCTGGTGCTCGACCCGATGCTGGCCACCGGCGGTTCGCTGGAGCACTGCTGCCGGCTGCTGGCCGACCGGGGTTGCACCGACATCACCGTGCTCTGCGTGCTCGCCGCGCCGGTCGGCATCGAGCGGCTGGAACGCTCCGGCCTGCCGTTGCGGCTCGTCACCGCCTCGATCGACGAGGGGCTCAACGACCGGATGTTCATCGTCCCCGGGCTCGGCGACGCCGGCGACCGCCAGTTCGGCGGCATGCCCCGCTTCTGAGTCCTTACCCGGTCGGTGCCGGGTCCGGCGGGTTCGCGCGCGGTGGTGCGCGAACCCGCTACCGTTTCCGGCCATGACTGGTGTTGCGCTCGCCGAGGAGCTGCTTCTCCTCGCCTACGACGACACGACCGGCAAGGCGACCATGCCGAGGATCAGCCTGGACCTGGGCATGGCCGCCGCGGTCCTGGTCGAGCTGGCCCTCGCCGGCCGGATCGCGTACGCCGACGGATCCCTGACCGTGGTCGACCCGAGGCCCACCGGCGAGCCGGTCACCGACGAGGTGCTGGGCCGGATCGCCGCCGACACCCCGCACACCCCGGCCTCGTGGGTGCAGCGCCTGCGGCACGGCCTGCGTGACCGGATCCTCGGTGACCTGTGCCAGCAGGGCGTGGTCCGGGACATCGACGAGACCGAGCTGGGCTTCATCCACGTGCACCGCTACCCGGTCGTGGACCGGTCCGTCGAGGCGGAGACCCGGCTGCGACTCGCCGAGGCGCTGACCGGCGGCGCTGCCCCGGACGAGCGGACCGCCGCGCTGGCCACCCTGGTCGTGGTGCTGCGAATGGAGTCGGCGCTCGGGGTGACCGGCGAGGCCGCCGCCGACGCCCGCCGCCGGCTGGAGGAGATCGCCACCGGCGCCGGGTTCTCCGGCGAGGTGAGCATCGACGACTCGGTGGTCCGCCCCTCGGTCGGCCTGGTCGTCGCCGCCCTGGGCAGGGCCGTCGACGCCGCCCTCGGCCCCCGCCGCTGATCCCTTCCCCGCCCGGCCTAGACCCCGAGGGCCGTGGCGATCTCGGCGCGCAGCTGCGCGACCGCCGCCTCCGCGCGGGCGCGGGCGGAGGCGACGTCGCCGTCGGGCACCGGCTCGACCACCTCGAGGTACGCCTTGAGCTTCGGTTCCGTCCCGGACGGGCGGATCACGACCCGGGCGGCGGCGGTGCGCAGGATCACCACGTCCGCCTCCGGCAGCAGGTCCCGCGTGCTGTCGACCGGTTGCCCCAGCAACGTGGTGGGGGTGGCCGCGCGGATCCGGGCCATCGCGTGGGCGATCTCCCGCAGGTCGTCCACCCGCACGGAGAGCTGGTCGGTGTGGTGCACGCCGAACTCGGCGGCCAGCTCGTCCAGCCGGTCGGTCAGCGTACGACCCTGCGCCTTGAGGCCGGCAGCCAACTCGGCCACGGTCAGGGCGGCGGTGATGCCGTCCTTGTCCCGCACATGCTCCGGGGCGACGCAGTAGCCGAGCGCCTCCTCGTAGCCGTACACCAGCGGCGCACGTCCGCCGCCGGCCCGGACGATCCACTTGAAGCCCGTCAGCGTCTCGTCGTACGGCAGCCCCCGGGCCGCGCACATCGCCCGCAGCAGTGACGACGAGACGATGGTGGTGCCGTACAGCCCGGTGACCCCACGGCGCATCAGGTGGTCGGCGAGCAGCGCGCCCACCTCGTCGCCACGCAGCATCCGCCAGCCCTGCCGGCCTCCGCTCACGCCGTCGCGGACCACCACGGCGCAGCGGTCCGCGTCGGGGTCGTTGGCGATGGCGAGGTCGGCGCCGGTGGAGTCGGCCAACGCGATCAGCCGGTCCACCGCCCCCGGCTCCTCCGGGTTGGGGAACGACACGGTGGGAAACGCCGGGTCCGGCTCGGCCTGGTCCGGCACCACACCGGGCACCGGGAAGCCCGCCCGGGCGAAGACGGCGGTGAGCACCGCGCCGCCCACCCCGTGCAACGGCGTGTACGCCACCGTCAGGTCCCGTGGTCCGTCCGGCGCGATCACCGCGATGGCCCGCTCGACGTACGAGGCGACGAGGTCGTCACCGAGCACCTGGCCGGATGGACCCAGCGGCACCCGGGTCAGCGGACCGACCGCCCGGATGGCGGCCTCGATACCGGAGTCGGCGGGCGGCACGATCTGCGCTCCGGCACCCAGCTCCCCGCCCAGCTCCGCACCCAGGTAGACCTTGTAGCCGTTGTCCTGCGGCGGGTTGTGGCTGGCGGTGACCATCACGCCGGCGACCGCACCGAGCTGGCGCACCGCGTACGCCAGCACGGGCGTGGGCAGCGGGCGGGGCAGCAGCAGCGCCGGCCGGCCGGCGCCGGTGGCCACCTGGGCCGTCCGCTCGGCGAACTCCCGGGAGCCGTGCCGGGCGTCGTACCCGATGACCAGTGGGCCGGTGCCGCCCTGGGCGGCGAGCCAGCCGACCAGGCCGGCGGCGGCCTGCGTGACCACGGCGAGGTTCATGCCGTTCGGGCCGGCGCGCAGCGGCCCGCGCAGGCCAGCGGTGCCGAAGGTCAGCGGCCCGGCGAACCGGTCGGCCAGCTCCGGGGCGCTCGCCGGCAGCCGGTCGAGGACCGCCGTCAGCTCGGCCCGGCTGGCCGGGTCCGGGTCGTCGGCGAGCCAGCGCCGGGCTCGTTCGCGAATGTCGTCGATGTCAGTGGTGTCCGCCGCCATGCCCCTTGATAGCACGGCGGCGGATCACCGCTGTCGGTTCCCTCCGGCTCAGCCGTCGCCGGTGAGCTGGAACGTGCGCACCATCTCGTCGAAGATCGGCTTGCTCTCGCCGTACCGGGCGTCGCTGGAGGACAGGTAGAACGAGTACGCCTTGCCGTCGTTGACCACCGCGTGCCACACCCCGTGGCGCATGTCGCCGCCGTTGCCGCAGGTGTACTCGAATTCGACACCCGGGCTGCCCGCCGACTCGCGCTCGTTCATGGCGACCTGCTCGTACGGCTTCTTGCAGGACGTGCTCTTGGTGCGGAGGAAGTTCTGCGCGCTCTCCGCCCAGCGGGTGGGCGTACCGGTCCACTTCTCCGTGAGGATCCGGATCTTGCGACCCTCGTCCTCCGGGTCGATGTAGTCGGTGTAGCTGCCGCCGGTGGCCTTCTTCCAGCCCTTGGGCACCATCACCTGGACGCCCCGGGCGGAGTGCTCCTGCATCTCCACCCCGGGGCCGGCCGGGGCGGACGGGGTGGCCTGGGCCTGCGGCGTGCTCGGCGGGGGCTCGTCGCCGCCGCTGGTCAGGGCCACGACGCTGAGCAGCAGCACCACGGCCAACCCACCGGCCGCGGCGAGCTGCACCTTGCGCGGCCAGCCCTTGACCGTGCTGACCAGCTGGCCACCGGTGGCGCGGACCTTGCCGAGGGCGCCGCCACCGCCGGACGCGGCAGGCGGCGTGGCCCAGGGCTGGCCGGTGCCGGGCACCGACCACTGGTTGCCGCCGCCGTAGGTGCCGCCGATGCGCTGGGTGGCCTCCGGCGCGCCGCCGAAGCCGACCTGCTGGGTGGCGTCGGACCGGCTGCCGTAGCTGACCCGCTGGGTGGCGTCCGGGTGCGCGCCGGCGTCCACCCGCTGGGTGGCGTCCGCGTTGCCGCCGTACGTGCGCCCGGCGGCCGGTCGGCCGGGCGTGGGCATCGCGCCGGTGGGCGTGTGCAGCGGGCCGGCCAAGGCGTCGGCGCTGGTCTCGTCGAGCCCGGTGCCGGCCGTGCCAGCCGGCTGGGGGCGTTCACCCCGGCGCAGCGCGGCCAGCCGGTCGGTCAGGGACTCACCCGGGGCCAGCATCGCCGGACCACCGATCTGACTGTCCGGCTTCGGCTCCGGCTGGGCCGGTGGGAGGACGGGCACCGGGCGCTGCTGCACCGGCACCACGGCGTACGGGTCGGTGACCGAGTGCACGGCGGTGGCGGTGCTGCCCAACGGGCCGGCGAGCAACTCGCGCAGCATGGAGCGGGAGGTGTGCACGTCCAGCCGACGGGCGGGGTCCTTCTCCAACAGGCCCATCAGCACCCGGGTCAGCGGCCCGCTGCGCTGCGGTGGCGCGGGCGGATCCTCGACCACGGCGTGCATGGTCTCGATCGGGTCGCCCTTGTCGAAGGGGGGCCGCCCCTCGACCGCCGTGTAGAGCGTCACGCCCAGCGAGAAGAGGTCGCTCGGCGGCCCGAACTCCTGGCCCATGGCCCGCTCGGGCGAGATGAAGTGCGGCGAGCCGAGCACCATGCCGGGGGTGGTGAGCTGCACGTCGGTGGGCATCCGGGCGACACCGAAGTCGGTCAGCACGCAGCGCCCGTCGGTGCAGATCAGCACGTTGGCCGGCTTGACGTCGCGGTGCAGCACGCCGATCGCGTGGGCGACCTCCAACGCGCCGAGCAGCGCGATGCCGATCTTGGCAACCGCGCGGGGAGCCACCGGCCCGTCCTCGATCACCATGTCGGCGAGGCTGCGGGCGTCCAGCAGCTCCATCACGATCCACGGCCGGCCGGCCTCGGTGACCACGTCGTACACCTGCACCACGGCGGGGTGCTGGATGGCGGCCGCCGCGCGGGCCTCGCGCAGGGTGCGTTCGTACATGGCGTCGCGGTCGCTGGGGGCCAGCCCCGGGGGCAGGACGACCTCCTTCACCGCCACGTCCCGACGCAGCAGTGTGTCTGTGGCGCGCCACACCGTACCCATGCCGCCGTTGCCCACCGAGGACCGCAGCGAGTACCGGCCACCAATGGTGGTGCCGGGCGCCGCACGTCCGTTGGCGGAACCTACGGGTCCGCCGCTCCACGTCGGGATCTGAGTCACAGAAAAGCCACCGGGGGAAATCGAGGGGGGCTGGGACACAACCCCCCTATCTTGCTGGTTCCGACGCCCGATGCGAAAGCCGACGCGGCGGACGTTTACCTAAGTCAACAGAACGTGCCCAGCCGTTCACCTCCCGTCGACCCGTGGAGACGCACTGTGCGGTATCCCTCACCCGACGACGCGCCCACGCGTCCTACCATCCGGGGATGAGCGAACGGCGGTCAAGCGAGTCCGGTTTTCCGATCAAGGGCCTCTACACGGCGGCCGACCTTCCGGAGGACCTGGACTCCCGCCTGGGCGGCCCGGGCGAGTTCCCGTACACGCGGGGTGTCTACCCCACGATGTACACCTCGCGCCCGTGGACCATGCGCCAGTACGCCGGCTTCGGCACCGCCACCGAGTCCAACGCGCGGTACCACCAGTTGTTGCGCGCCGGCACGATGGGCCTCTCGGTCGCGTTCGACCTGCCGACCCAGATGGGCTACGACTCGGACGAGCCGATCGCGCACGGTGAGGTCGGCAAGGTGGGTGTCGCCATCGACTCCATCGAGGACATGCGGCTGCTCTTCGCCGACATCCCGCTGGACAAGGTCTCCACCTCGATGACCATCAACGCGCCCGGGTCGGTGCTGCTGCTGCTCTACCAGCTCGTCGCCGAGGAGAACGGCGTCCCCGGCTCGGCGCTCAACGGCACGATCCAGAACGACATCCTCAAGGAGTACATCGCCCGGGGGACGTACATCTTCCCGCCGAAGCCGTCGCTGCGCCTGGTGGCCGACACGTTCGCGTACTGCCGCAAGGAGGTGCCGAAGTGGAACACGATCTCCATCTCCGGCTACCACATGGCGGAGGCCGGCGCGACGCCCGCGCAGGAGATCGCGTTCACCCTCGCCAACGGCGTGGAGTACGTCCGGGCGGCGCTGGCGGCGGGGCTCGCCGTGGACGACTTCGCACCCCGGCTGTCGTTCTTCTTCGTGGCCCGCACCACGCTGCTGGAGGAGGTCGCGAAGTTCCGCGCCGCCCGGCGGATCTGGGCCCGGCTGATGCGTGACGACTTCGGCGCCAAGGATCCGAAGTCGATGATGCTGCGCTTCCACACCCAGACCGCCGGCGTGCAGCTCACCGCCCAGCAGCCCGAGGTGAACCTGGTCCGGGTCGCGGTGCAGGGGTTGGGCGCGGTGCTCGGCGGCACCCAGTCGCTGCACACCAACAGCTTCGACGAGGCGATCGCGCTGCCCACCGAGAAGGCCGCGCGGCTCGCGCTGCGGACCCAGCAGGTGCTGGCGTACGAGACGGACCTGACCGCCACCGTCGACCCGTTCGCCGGCTCGTACGTCGTGGAGGCGATGACCGCCGAGATCGAGGCCGCCGCCGTCGAGCTGATGGAGCGGGTGGCCGACCACGGTTCGGCGGTCGACGCGATCGAGGCCGGGTTCCAGAAGCGGGAGATCGAGCAGTCCGCGTACCGGATCGCCCAGGAGATCGACTCGGGTGAGCGGGTGGTGGTGGGGCTCAACCGGTTCGCGGTGGACGAGGAGGAGCCGTACGAGCCTCTGCGGGTCGACCCGACGATCGAGGCGGCACAGGCCGAGCGACTGGCCCGGCTGCGCGCCGAGCGGGACGCCGACGCGGTGGCGGGTGCCCTCGCGCGGCTGCGGGCCGCCGCCGACGGCACGGAGAACGTGCTGTACCCGATGAAGGAGGCGCTGCGGGCCCGGGCCACGGTGGGCGAGGTCTGCGGGACGCTGCGCGAGGCGTGGGGCCTGTACCGTCCCACCGATCGGTTCTGATCGGCTGTCCGAGCGTTTCCCCAGGTCAGCGCGTGTTTGTTCGGTCGTGACGGAGCTACAGTCGGAAGCGGATCCTCCCGGCCGGGCCGGAGGCGGCGCGGCCCCCGACGGCGTCCGGGTGTGTGCCGACCAGGTTCGGGGGTAACCCGACCGGGTGAACGGGGACGCACACCGTGTGCGGTCATGGCGGACGAGCGCGTGTGAGCGTCTTTTCCGGCTCGTTGCGGAGCGTGGTCGGCTAATTGTCGGAGTGTCAGTTCATCACCCCGACTAATGCGACAATTCGCAACGTGGGCCCGCGAGTGGCGCCGGATTCGTGACCGCCGAGATCGGTTACGCGTTGTAGGAGGTGAGGGGCAGATGACGGCGTTCGACCGCGATCTACCTGCTGTCCCGCAGATCTCCGAGCGCCCTCAGCAGGGCATACGTGACGCTTCGCGGTCTGATCATTACCGTAACGAGGTTGCGCAGCGTCACCGCCGGAGGTCTAGGCTGTCTGCTGTTCCCGATGATCCATCCATCTCTAGTGATCGAGAATTCGACGTGACGAGTGCGTTGACGCTGCCCACGGGCAGCCAGCTGGCGTCGTCCTGGCCGGAGACGCCGCCCGGGTCCCAGCCCCTGCCCCGCGACCTGGACCACCTCCTCGCGCTCCGGGTACCCGGGCTGATCGCTACGCGCCGTCACCTCCACTCGCACCCTGAGCTGTCCGGCACGGAGTTCGAAACGGCCGCCCTGATCGCCCGGGAGCTCTCGCTGGCCGGGCTGCACCCACGGCTGCTGCCCAAGGGCAACGGTGTGATCTGCGACGTCGACGGCCGCCCGGACGGCCCGGTCATCGCGCTGCGCGCCGACATCGACGCCCTGCCGCTGCACGACCCCAAGGACGTGCCCTACCGGTCCACCGTGGAGGGCGTCTGCCACGCCTGCGGCCACGACGTGCACACCACGATCCTGCTCGGCGTCGGCATGCTGCTGGCCCAGCTCGCCGACCTCGGCGAGCTGGACGGCCGGGTCCGGCTCATCTTCCAGCCGGCCGAGGAGATCCTGCCCTGCGGCTCGCTCGAGGTCATCGAGGCCGGCGGCCTGGACGACGTGGTGCAGATCTTCGCGCTGCACTGCGACCCGAACCTGCCGGTGGGCCAGGTCGGCCTGCGGGTCGGCCCGATCACCGCGGCCGCCGACAACGTCACGGTCCGGCTCTCCGGCCCGGGTGGGCACACCGCCCGCCCGCACCTGACCGTCGACCTGGTCGACGCGCTCGGCCGGTTGATCACCGAAGTGCCCGCCCTGGTCAGCCGCCGGGTGCCGGCCAACAGCGGACTGCTGCTGGTCTTCGGCCACGCCTCGGCCGGCACCCGCTACAACGTCATTCCCTCCGAGGCGTCCGCCTCCGGCACCCTGCGGGTCATGGACCGCGACACATGGGAGCAGGCTCCCAAGATCGTGGCTCAGGTGGTCCGTGACGTGATCGCCCCGACCGGCGCCACGGTCGACCTGGAGTACCTGCGGGGTCGGCCACCGGTGAGCAACGACTCCCGGGCCATCCAGGTGCTGACCGCCGCCACCGCCGCCGCGCTCGGTCCGGACGGGATCGCCGAGACGCCGCAGAGCATGGGCGGCGAGGACTTCTCCTGGTACCTGGAGTACGTCCCCGGCGCCCTCGCCCGCCTCGGCGTCGGCCGTTCCGGCCCCAACGTCGACCTGCACCGCGGGTCCTTCGACGTGGACGAGCGGGCCATCCCGGCCGGCGTACGCGTCATGGTGCAGACCGCGCTACGGGCACTGGCGGCGGCGCGCTGACCGGTGCGACCAGGGCCGGATCCTTCCGCCGCCGCCGCAGCACCAGCAGCAGGACCGCCAGCGGTACGCCGAGCGCCACCAGCCAGGGCAGCAGTGCGCCCAGCACGGTGAGCAGGACGGTCAGCGAGGCGACGAAAGCGGCCCAGCCGCCCTTCAGGCCGACGAGGAAGCCGGTTTCGGCCTTCTCCTCGGTCGTCTTCGCCGCCGGGCCGGCCAGCGACACGGTGATCGTGGAGAGGGCGGTCAGGTCGGCGAGGCGCCGCTTCTTGGCCTCCAGCGAGGCCAGGTCCGCCTCCCGGCGACCCAGCTCGTTCTCCAGCGAGACCAGGTCGGTGATCGAGGTGGCGCGGGCGAGCAGCCGGCGGGCACTGTCCACCCGGGCCCGCTGACTGGTGATCCGTGCGTCCAGGTCGATGGTCTCCTCGGTGGCGTCCTGGGTGCTGATCTCCCGGCTCTGCTGCCGGCCGAGCTTCGCGATCTCCTCCACCGCACCGGCGAACTTCGCCGCCGGCACCCGCAGTTGCAACTCCGCCACCGCGTCGGCCTCGGCACTGCGCCGCTGATCGCCACCGATGAAGCCGCCCGCCCGGGTGACCACGGCGGCGACCTCGCGGGCGGCGACGTCCACATCGTCCACCTGGACCCGCATCGTTCCGGTGTAGATGATCGCCCGCTGGTCGATCCGCAGGTCCGGTGCGCCGGCCCCGGCGGCCTGCGGTGCGCCCGCGGCGCTGTCCTTCTCGGCGCCGCCGCCGTTCGCCGCCGGTGCCTCGGCCGCCGAGCCGGCCGTGTCCCGCGCCCCGTCGTCACCGGCGCCGCACCCCGTCAACGCCAGTGCCGCCGCCAGTGCCGTCGCCGCCAGCAGTGCGCCGTGGCGCCTACCCGCCTGTATGTCCATCCCCGCTCCCATCGTCGTCAGCCCGTGTGCGATACCTCGGACGCGGCGCGCTCGCCCGCTGGTTCCGGCAGACTGCGCTGAGGACGTCACGATTCGATAATCGAGGAGTCACGATGCGGCTCACCAAGTACGCCCACTCCTGCCTCCGGGTGGAACACGACGGGGGAGTGCTCGTCGTCGACCCCGGCGTGTTCAGCGACCCCGCGGCGCTGGACGGTGCGGACGCGGTGCTGGTCACCCACGAACATCCCGACCACCTCGACCTGGCGGCGGTGCGTCTGCGGCTCGACCGGGGACCGCTCCCGATCCACGGCCCCGCCTCGCTCGCCGGCCCCCTCGGTGACGCCGCCGAGGCGCTGCACCCGGTCGCGGCGGGCGACTCGTTCACCGCCGCCGGGATCGCCATCCGCGCGTACGGCGGTCAGCATGCGGTGATCCACCCCGACATCCCGGTGGTGGACAACGTCGGCTTCCTGATCAACGACGTGGTCTACCACCCGGGCGACTCGCTGGTGGTGCCGGAGGAGACCCCGATCGACACGCTCTTCGCGCCGATCCACGCTCCCTGGTCGAAGTTCTCCGAGGTGGTCGAGTTCATCCGGGCGGTCGCCCCACGCCGGGCGTACGCGCTACACGACGCGCTGCTCAACGACAACGGGCTGGGCGTGCTCAACCGGCAGTACACCGCGTTGTCCGGCACCGAGTACCAGCGTCTGGAACCCGGTAGCCGGGTGGACGTCTGACGCGATGCCCGGCCCCTCACCGGAGCTGGTGGAACAGCTCTACCGCACCCCACCGGAGCGGTTCGTGGCCGCCCGGGACGCCGCCGTGTCCGAGGCCCGCCGCGCCGGCGACCCGGCCACCGCCCGGCAGTTGGCCCGGCTCCGCCGCCCCACGGTGGCCGCCTGGCTGGTCAACCTGCTCGCCATCCACCGTCCCGAACTGGTCACCGACCTGGTCCAGCTCGCCGACGCGATGCGCGCCGCCCAGCGGGAGCTGCGTGGGCCGCGCCTACGGGAGCTGTCCGCGCAGCGTCGGGCGGTGGTGGCCTCCCTGGTCGCCGAGGTCCGCAAGCTCGCCGCGGCGGAGCCGGACGCCCCGCCGGCCGGCAAGCTGCCACTGGCCGAGGTGGAGGCGACCCTGAACGCCGCGCTCTCGGACACCGAGGTCGCCGAGCAGGTCCGTGCCGGGCGGCTGCTCCGGGCGGCCAACTACGCCGGCTTCGGCGAGGTGCCCCGGCCCCAGCTGCGGCTGGTCACCGCCGACGAGGAGGAGGAGCCGGCCGCGGAACGCCCGGCCCGCCGGCCCGGCGCCCAGAGGACCCGCCCCGAGGCGGCCCCGCGCACCGATCGGGCCGCCGAGCGCGCCGAGCGGGCGGCGCAGCGGGCAGCACGTGCCGAGCGGGACCGGCAGCGCCGGGCACTCGATCGGGAGTTGGCCAGAGCCCGCACCGACCAGGAACGGGCCGAAGCCGAGTTGACCGAGGCGACCGGGCAGGAACGCGACGGCGCCGACGTACTCGACCAGATCGAGACCGAGCTGGCCGAGCTGGAGAGGCGGCGGGCGGTCGCGGAACAGGATCTCAGCCGGGCCAAGCTGGCCCGACGCGCCGCCGAGCGGGCGGTCACCGTGGCCCGACGACGCGCGGGCGAGGTCGAGGCGGCGGTCGAGGCGTTGGCGGCCGAAGAGGGGGCTGCGGACGCGGGCGGTGGCCCGGCAGACTGACCATCGATGGACGACGACGAGTGGGCGGGCCGTCCCGGGCTGGCCGTCCCTGATCGGGAAGCCGCCGTGGCCGGCGGGCCGGTGCGCCCAGGGGCGGCCCTCGGATGACGCCGGAGCAGGTCGCCGCCGCCAGCAAACCGGTCGTGCTCGACCTGGGCGACGGTTTCAGCCGGTGCCCGACCACGTTGCGCCGGGCCCGGCTGCTCGGCATCTCCGGCTGGGCCTTCTACATCAGCGGCAGGGCCGGCGCGCTCGGCGACGTACGGGCCGAGACCGCCGCCGCCGCCCTCGGCTTCGTCGCGCCGGACGCGGTCGCCGACGGCTGGGACGCTGCCGCCCGGGTCCTGCGGCCGGCCGAGGTGGCCGCCGCGAGCCTCGGCGAGTGCTGCCGGTGGGGGACGCAACGGCTGGGCGCGCTGCCCGGCACCGAGCGGCTGGCCGGGTTGGTCGAGCGGGCGGTGGCGGCGGCGGACGCCAGCGGCATGCCACTCTTCGCCGCGTGGCGGGCCATGCCACTGCCGGATCTCTCCGCCGGTGCCCGCAGCGCCGCCGGGCTGCGACTGCTCCGCGAACACTTCACGGGCGCCTACCTGCTGGCGGTGCGTGCCGCCGGGATGACGCCGCTGGAGGCCGTACTGGCCGGGCCGGAGGGGGAGGCGGGCGCCGTGGCCTGCGGCTGGCCGCCGCCGTACCCGCCGGTCGGGCCGCTGGTGCGTCGGCGGCTCTGGGCGGAGGCGGTGACCAACCGGCTGGCCGCGCCGGCGTTCGCGGCGCTCGGCCCCGCCGACGGCGCGGAGCTGGTGGAGCTGCTGCACCGCACCCGGGCCGACCTCGCCGCCGCCTGAACCGGGAAAATGAGCGGCGCCCGCGGCGGCCGGCTGCCAGGATCACCTGCCGTGACGCTTCCCGCTGGCTGGACCACGCGCCGGCCCACCCTCGACGACGTTCCGGCCATCCTCGCCGTGGTGCACGCCGCCGACACCTTCGCCATCGGCCATCCCGACTTCGACGCCGAGGACGTCGCGCAGTCGCTGACCGCCCCCTTCTTCGACCCGTCCCGGGACTCCTGGCTGGCGGTGGACCCGCACGACACCGTCGTCGGCTGGGCGACCGTGGACAATCCCACCGGTGTCGGCCGGGAGTTCGTGGAGGTCTACGTCGACCCGGAGCGCGCCGCCGCGGTGCGGGCGCCGCTGCTCGCCCGGCAACTGGACCGGGTCGCCGAACGGGCGGCCGAGCGGGGGCTGCCGGCGCTCGCCGTCCGGTGCGCGGTCTTCGCGCCCGAACGCGACTGGGAACGCGACCTGCGAGCGGCCGGATTCACCCTGGCGAAGCGGTACGTCCGGATGAGCCGGCCGTTGGCCGACCTGCCCGCCGACCCGCCCCCGCCGCCCGGCGTGACGGTGCGACAGGTCCGCCCCGACGACGAGGCCGACCTGCGCGAGTTCCACCGGATCCACGACATCGCCTTCGGCGACACGCCGGACCACGAGCCGCTGTCGTACGAGCGGTGGCGGGCCCGAATCGGTGACGTGACCGCCTGGGACGAGTGGTTCGTCGCCGAGGTGGACGGGATGCCGGCCGGTGCGTTGCAGTCCTCGGACCAGGCGCTCGACCAGCAGGAGGGCTTCGTGCGGAGCCTGTCCGTGCTGCCCGCGTACCGTCGGCGGGGGGTGGGTGGCGCGCTGCTGCGCCGCGCCTTCGCCCGCTACGCGGAGAAGGGCCGGCAGGCGGCCGGCCTCGGGGTGGACCTCACCAACCCGACCGCCCCGCTGTCGCTCTACCGGTCCGTGGGCCTGCGGGAGATCCGGTGGACCGACATGTACGAGGTGATCGTCCCGGCCGCCGGTGTGTGATTGACGACCCCGGCCGGGGCCGACGGTCGGTCCGGGCGGTGACGGTAGCAGACTGGGCGCGTGCGATACGCGCTACGCCGACGCGGTGCCGGTGGGGCGGGACCGCAGCTCGGTGACGTAGTCGTCCGGCGCGCCCGCCTTCTCGGCGGCGTTCGCGATCTCCGAGAGATACCACGACGTCGGCAGGCCACCCTCGTACCCGTCGAAGACGTAGATCCACGCGGTCACGTCGCCGTCGAGGGTGGAGACCCGGACGTGCAGTTTGCGGTACGTGCCGGCGGCGACCCCCTCAAGCTCGTCGAGCTGGGCCGCGTCGTACGGGTGGATGTCGTAGATCGCCACGAAGACGCGGTCGCCGGGGGACTCGACCAGGGTGCTCACCGCGCCCTCCCAGCCGATCTGGTCCGCCCCGGCGAAGGTCAGCCGCCACCCCTCCAGCCAGCCGGTGCCCACCATCGGCGAATGCGGGCAGTAGGCACGCATCCGGGCGGGGTCGAGGTTTGAGCCGTAGGCGGCGTGATGACGCACGGCGATGACGATAGCCCGGCGGGCGGGTGGGGGAGAATACGACTGTGCGTGTCGGATGCGTTCGGGAGAAGAAAGTCACTGTGAGCATCAACGAAGGGCGAACGCTGTGAGCCGGATCGTGATCATCGGCGGGGGGCCGGCCGGGTACGAGGCGGCGCTGGTCGCCGCCCAGCTCGACGCCGATGTCACCGTGGTCGAGGCCGACGGGGCGGGCGGGGCCTGCGTGCTCTCCGACTGCGTGCCGTCGAAGACCTTCATCGCCAGCTCCCAGGTGGTCACCGGTTACCGGGACACCGAGGAGTTCGGGGTGCACTCGGACGGCCTGGAGGCGGTCACCGTCGACGCGCGGGCGGTGCACGAGCGGGTCAAGCGGCTCGCGCTGGCGCAGTCCGCCGACATCCACGCCAAGCTGCTCAAGGCGGGGGTGACCTTCGTGGCCGGCACCGCCCGGCTCGGCGAGGACGCCCTCGGGCACACCCACCGGGTCATCGTCACCCCGGCCGACGGCGCCGAGGAATACTCGATCGCGGCGTCGACCGTGCTGGTGGCCACCGGCTCGACGCCCCGCCAACTGCCCACCGCCGTCCCGGACGGCGAGCGCATCCTGACCTGGCGCCAGGTCTACGACCTGCCCGAGCTGCCCGAGCACCTGATCGTCGTCGGCTCCGGTGTGACCGGCGCCGAGTTCGCCAGCGCGTACCTGGCGATGGGGGTCCAGGTCACCCTGGTCTCCAGCCGGGACCGGGTGATGCCGCACGAGGACGCCGACGCCGCGTCGGCCATCGAGCGGGTGTTCCGCAACCGGGGCATGAGCATCCTCAACAACTCCCGGGCCGACGCGGTGCGGCGTACCGCCGACGGCGTCGAGGTGGAGCTCTCCGACGGTCGCAAGGTCTCCGGCTCGCATGCGCTGATCGCGGTCGGTTCGATCCCGAACACCGCCGACCTGGGCCTCGCCGAGTACGGCGTGGAGCTGGGCCGGGGCGGCTACGTCACGGTCGACCGGGTGTCCCGCACCAACGTGCCCGGCATCTACGCCGCCGGTGACTGCACCGGCGTGCTGCTGCTGGCCAGCGTCGCCGCCATGCAGGGCCGCATCGCGATGTGGCACGCGCTGGGCGAGGCGGTCCGCCCGCTGCGGCTGCGGACGGTCGCGGCGAACGTCTTCACCGACCCGGAGCTGGCCACCGTGGGTGTCTCCCAGGACGAGGTGGACGCCGGCAAGGTGCCCGCCCGGCAGGTGATGCTGCCACTGTCCGGCAACGCCCGGGCCAAGATGGACGACCTCTCCGACGGCTTCGTCAAGCTGTTCTGCCGGCCGGCCAGCGGCCAGGTCGTCGGCGGTGTGGTGGTCGCCCCGAAGGCCAGCGAGCTGATCCTGCCGATCACCATGGCGGTGGAGAACAACCTCACCGTCAACGAGCTGGCGCAGACCATCACCATCTACCCCAGCCTCTCCGGCTCGATCACCGAGGCGGCCCGCCAGCTCATGCTCCACGAGCTGGAGTGACGCTCCACCGGGCGACGGGTGCCCGGGTCAGGGTCACCGCGACGGTGCCGAGCACGGCGACCTCGGTGAGGATGAGCAGACGCTCGGCCAGGCCGATGAGCAGCCGGTCACCCGGGTAGGCGGACCAGATCATCGCCGCCGCCAGTGCCAGGCTGAGCACGACGAGGGTGCGCAGCGTCCGGGCGGCGGGGGCCAGGTCCCGCCGTCGGGCGAGCAGCCAGCCGGCGGCGGGCAGCGCCAGGAAGGCGACCACCGAGGCGTACCGGTGCAGGTAGGCGGCGGTGGTCATGGCGGTGCCGGGCTCGTTCGTCGGCACCACCGCGGCCAGCAGCAGCCCGGCCGACCACGCGCCGAGCAGCAGCTCCGTCGGTCGGCCGGGGGCCGGTTGGGGTGGCGCGGTGCGGCGCAGCCCGTACAGCAGTGCCACGGTGGCGAGCGCGAGCACCACCATCGCGACGTCGATGGCGCCACCCCGGTCGGAGACCGCGAAGTCGCTGACGGTCAGCGCCCACGGGTTGAGGTCGTCGTTGACTTCGAGGTGGCCGATCACGGTGAGCAGTGCCGCCAGGGCGATCCCGCCGAGGGCGAGCAGGCCGGTGCTCCGGGTTCCAGGCATGCCTCAGCCTGTCGTCGGGGAGGCCCCAGCCGGATCCGGGACGGCCACCGAATTCGTTCCCCGGGACCACCCCTAGAGGCACCCCGACAGCGGCCAGACCTGTTTCTGGGAATCAGGCGACGTTCAGTTGGATGTTCCCGATGCGGGCGACGATGTCGAGGTGGCCCCCCAGGCCGGTGACGTACGCACGGAGGGTCTCCAGACTGGTGTGCTCACCATTTTCGATCTGGCTGATCCTTGCCTGGGTCAGGCCCGCCGCCTCGGCGAGTTGGGCCTGGGTCATCCCGAGATGCTTGCGGATCTCCGCCAGCTGCGCGCCGCTGACCGATGCCAACATCTGCTCGCGCTGCTGAGCCCGTCGGGCGACCCGGTCTGGATGCTCCCAGGACGGGTCAAGCTCTCGGGCCTTTGCCTTGACGTCTCGCCAATCAGCTCCACCGGTCATCTTTGTGTTTCCTTCAGGCTGGAGAGGTGCTCCTGGAACCGGTCGTCCGCCAACGGGATCGCCGTCTGGTACCAACTCTGCCACTGGTCCGATTTGTCGCCAGCGACCAGGAAGACAGCTTCTCGAAGTGGATCGAAGGCGAAGATCATGCGTACCTCCGTGGGGCCGGCGGAACCGGGCCGCAGCTCCTTCATGTGGTGAAACAAGCTGCCCTTGAGACGGTCGACCAAGGGACGCCCGAGCGCCGGCCCATGTTCGGCGAGGAGGTCGATGGCCTCACTGATGAGGTCGGCGCTGGCGGGATCTGTCCTGCAGAGGTTGAGGAACCACTCCTCGACCGCAGGGTGAAGCTTGACGTCCCACATCCTGTCAATATAAGCCCAGCTTATACCGGCAGAGTTGGGCGACACTCAGTCGATGGGGATGTCGGCTCCGGCGGCCGCGCGGGCGTGCCGGGCGCTGACCAGGGTCATGGCCCACCCGGCAGCGGCGAACCCGGCCGCGGCGGCGGTGGCGATGATGGCCAGCCGCCATGCCGACTCGGTCAGCGCGGTGCCGCCCAGGTGGCCGACCAGGGCGCCGTACGTGGCCCAGCCCAGCGCGGCGACGGCCTCGTAGAGCACGAACAGGCGGTACGGGTAGCGGCTGCGGCCGGCCGAGAAGCAGGCCGCCATGCGACCGCCCGGCACGAACCGGCACAGCAGGATGACCAGTGGCCCGGGTTGTCGCAGCCCCTGGGTGACGCGATTGGCAACCCGTCGGGCGCGGCTCGGCTCGGAGTGCCGGGGTGCCCGGCGGTCCGGCGCACCTCGACCGAGCAGGTAGCAGGCGAGGTCGCCGGCGAACACCCCCAGCGCGCCAACGGCGATGGTGACGGGCAGGCTGAGCCCCCCGTAGACGGTGAGCGCGCCGCTGGTGATCATGATGATCTGGGTGGGGATCACCGGGACGAAGGCGTCCGCGATCAGCAGGCCGAGCAGCGCGAGGTACGCCCACGTCGGCGACGCGACGTCAGTCAGTAGTTCGGGCACGCCTGCCACCTCGCCGGATGCGGCCAATTGGGTGTCTTGAGCCTGACGGCGTGTCCGGCGTCACCGTGGACAGCCCCGTAGGGTCGTGACCGTCGACACGGCCGGGCCACCCCGGTACAACGAGGCGAACCGTCCTCGGGTGACGGCCCGGTGACCGTCCCACCGCGCTCCGACGGGGTCGGCGGATCGGCGTCCGTCGGCGTACCGTTGTCCGCGCGGCCCCGCCCGTCGGGTCCCCCGTTCCTGACGATTCGGGCCGCCCAGGGCCGCCGGCGGGTCCCGCGCCGGCGGCCCGCCCCCGCTCTCACCATGACAAATCCGGGTGCGTCCCTGACCGCCCGACGAGTACCGTCGCCGCATGCGCAGCGCGGTAGTGGTGACCACGACGCCGGGTGTCCCCGGCGCGCCGCTCTGACGTAACCACCGTCGACCAGGCCCCGGGGCGATCCGCCCCCGAGGGCCGCGCGGCGTTCGGAGTCCAGGTCGCCTCCGGGTCGTACCCGATCCAGGAGCACGACATGATCGACCACCGCAAGCTCGGCCGGGAGCTGGACCTCTTCGTCTCCGACCCGCTGGCCGGCGCCGGCCTGCCGATCTGGCTGCCGGCCGGCGCCGCCGCCCGGCACGCCGTCGAGGAGTACGTCCGGGAGTTGGAACGCCGCTCCGGCCACCAGCACGTCTACTCGCCGCCGTTGGGCAAGCGCGAACTCTTCGAACTCTCCGGGCACCTCGGCTACTTCGCCGACGACATGTTCCCGCCGATGCGCCTGAGCGCCGACGACGAGTTCGTACTCCGGCCGGCGCTGTGCCCACACCACGCACTGGTGTTCCGGGCGCGGGGCCGCTCCTACCGGGAGTTGCCGCTGCGGATCGCGGAGCTGGGCGGGATGTACCGCTCGGAGCGCTCCGGTGTGCTCGGCGGCCTGTCCCGGGTACGCGCCATCTCGCTGAACGACGCGCACACCTTCTGCGCTCCCGACCAGGTGGGCGAGGAGGTGGTGGAGATCCTCGGCCTGATCCGCTCCGCGCACGCGGCGCTCGGCGTCCGCCCGGCGGGTTTCCGGCTGTCGCTGCGGGGGCCGGGTGGGAAGTACGTCGGCGACGACGCGCAGTGGGCTCGCGCCGAGGATCTGCTCCGGGGTGCGCTGGCCGGGGTGGAGTACGTCGAGGCGCCGGGGGAGGCGGCGTTCTACGGCCCGAAGATCGACATCCAGATCGTCGACGCGGCGGGCCGGGAGTCGACCATCTCCACCATCCAGCTGGACTTCGACAAGCCGGAGCGGTTCGACCTGTCGTACACCGACTCTGATGGCAGCCGACGCCGGCCGGTGATGGTGCACCGCAGCCTGGTCGGCAGCATGGAGCGGCTGTTCGCGTACCTCATCGAGGTGCACGAGGGCGCTTTCCCGGCCTGGTACGCGCCGGTCCAACTGGTGCTGCTGCCGGTGGACGGCGGGCAGGTCGACGCGGCGGCCGAGCTGGCGCGCCGGGCCGTCGACTCCGGGCTGCGGGTCGAGGTCGACGTCGCCGGCTCGCTGGGCGCCCGGATCCGGGACGCGGCCCGCCGGCGCGTGCCGTACCTCGGGGTGCTGGGTGCCCGTGAGGCGGCCGACGACCGTCTCGCCCTGCGCCTGCGCGACGGCCGCACCCTGCCCCCGATGCCGGCCGCCGCCGCACTGACCCTGATCACCAACCAGGTCGCCCTCCGCGCCACCGACCTCCTGCCCGCGAGCTGACCCACCCGTCGATCCGGGGCGAATCGTTGTGAGTGGATCTCCGTTCACGATGATCCGCCCTAGATCGACGCGGGCTGGGGGGACGCGGGTTCCTCGTCCACCACGGCGGCCGTGAACTGGGACTGGTACAGGCGGTGGTACGCGCCTCGGGCGGCGAGCAGTTGCTCGTGGGTGCCCTGCTCGACGATGCGGCCGTTCTCCATCATGAGGATCAGGTCGGCGTCCCGGATGGTGGAGAGCCGGTGGGCGATGACGAAGCTGGTCCGGTCCGAGCGCAGCGCGGCCATCGCCCGTTGCAGCAGCACCTCGGTACGGGTGTCCACCGAGCTGGTCGCCTCGTCCAGGATCAGCAGGGACGGCTCGGCGAGGAACGCCCGCGCGATGGTGATGAGCTGCTTCTCGCCGGCACTGACGTTGCTGCCCTCCTCGTCGATGACCGTGTCGTAGCCGTCCGGCAGGCTGTGCACGAACCGGTCGACGAAGGTGGCCCGGGCCGCAGCGATGATCTCCTCCTCGGTCGCGTCCGGCCGGCCGTAGGCGATGTTGTCCCGGATGGTGCCGCCGAAGAGCCAGGTGTCCTGGAGCACCATGCCGATCCGTCCGCGCAGGTCGTCGCGGCGCATGGTCGTGATGTCCACCCCGTCGAGGGTGATCCGCCCGGCGTCCAGCTCGTAGAACCGCATCACCAGGTTGACCAGGGTGGTCTTGCCGGCGCCGGTCGGGCCGACGATGGCCACCGTGTGCCCCGGCTCGGCGACCAGCGACAGGTCGGCGATCAGCGGCTTGTCCGGCTCGTACCGGAACGAGACGTGCTCGAACTCGACGCGGCCGTGCGGGTCGGCGACCCGGGCCGGCTTCGCCGGGTCGGGGGTCTGCTCGTCGGCGTCGAGCACCGCGAAGACCCGCTCGGCGGACGCCACCCCGGACTGGAGCAGGTTGGCCATCGAGGCGAGCTGGGTGAGGGGTTGGGTGAACTGGCGCGAGTACTGGATGAACGCCTGCACGTCGCCGAGGCTCATCGTCCCGGAGGCCACCCGCAGCCCGCCGACCACGGCGATCGCCACGTAGCTGAGGTTTCCGATGAACATCATCGACGGCATGATGATCCCGGAGATGAACTGGGCGCCGAAGCTGGCCCGGAACAGCTCGTCGTTCTTGGCGTGGAACGCGGCCTCCACCTCACGCTGCCGGCCGAAGACCTTCACCAGCTCGTGACCGGTGTACGCCTCCTCGATCTGGCCGTTCAGCTCGCCGGTGTGCTTCCACTGGGCGATGAACTGCTGCTGGGAGCGCTTGGCGATGCGCTGGGTGACCAGCACCGACAGCGGCACCGCGACCAGGGCCACCAGGGCCAGCAGGGGCGAGATCCAGAACATCACGGCCAGCACGCCGACGACGGTCAGCAGCGAGGTGAGCAGTTGGCTCAGCGTCTGCTGGAGGCTGGTGGAGATGTTGTCGATGTCGTTGGTGACCCGGCTGAGCAACTCGCCGCGGGGCTGCCGGTCGAAGTAGGGCAGCGGCAGGCGGTTGAGCTTCTCCTCCACCTCGGCGCGCAGGCGCAGCACCGTGCGCTGGACGACACCGTTGAGCAACCAGCCCTGCCACCACATCAGCAGGCTCGCCGCCAGGTAGAGCCCGAGCGCCAGCAGCAGCACCCGGCTCAGGGCGGTGAAGTCGATGCCCGTCCCGGGCACCACGTCCATCCGGGCCAGCATGTCGGCGAAGCTGTCGTTGCCGCTGGCCCGGGCCGCCGCGACGGCCTGCTCGGTGGTGGTGCCCGCCGGCAGTTGCCGACCGATCACCCCACTGAAGATCAGGTCGGTGGCGTGGCCGAGGATCTTCGGCCCGGCGACGCTGAACCCGACGCTCACCACGGCCAGCGTGACGATGGCGGTCAGGTGCAGCCGGTGCGGGCGCAGCCGGCCGAGGAGCCGCCGGGCGGACGGCCCGAAGTTCATCGACTTCTCGGCGGGCATCCCGGCGGTCATCCACCCCGGGCCGCCGCGCTGGCCGCCGGGCGGCAGCCGCTTCGGCGTCGGCGCGCCGCCGCCGGGCTGCTGTGCGTCGCCTCCCGGCGTCCGCGCGTCGCCGGCCGGCTTCTGACTGGGTACGGCCGCGGTCCGCGGCTCGTCGGGCTGGCTCATGCCGGCACCTCCGCCGTCTGCTGGGAGGACACGATCTCGGCGTACGTCGGGCAGGTTTCCAGCAGGTCCTCGTGTCGTCCCACTCCGACGACCCCTCCGTCCTCGAGCACGATGATCTGGTCGGCGTCGACGATCGTGGAGACCCGCTGGGCCACGATCACCACGGCGGCGTCGGCGGTGACCGGGCGCAGCGCCGCGCGCAGCCGCGCGTCGGTGCCGAGGTCGAGCGCGGAGAACGAGTCGTCGAAGAGATAGATCTCCGGTTGCCGCACGAGGGCCCGCGCGATGGCCAGGCGTTGCCGCTGCCCACCGGAGACGGTGCTGCCGCCCTGGGCGATCGGGGCGTCCAGCCCGCCGGGCATCTCGGCCACGAACTCGCGGGCCTGGGCGATCTCCAGCGCCGCCCACAACTCGTCGTCGGTGGCGTCCGGGTTGCCGTAGCGCAGGTTGCTGGCGACGGTGCCGGTGAACAGGTACGGCCGCTGCGGCACCAGGCCGATGCGCCGCCACAGCTCGTCGGGTGCCAGGTCGCGCACGTCCACGCCGTCGACCAGCACCGCGCCGGCGGTGACGTCGACCAGGCGGGGAATGAGCGACAGCAGGGTCGTCTTGCCGGCGCCGGTGCTGCCGATGATCGCCGTGGTGGTGCCCGGGGTGGCCCGGAAGGAGATGTCCCGCAGGACCGGCTCGACCGCGCCCGGGTACTGGAAGCGCACTCCGCGCAGTTCCAGCTCCGCGCGGGTGGGCAGCTCGGTGACCGGGGCGGCGGCGGGGACCACCGACGAGTCGGTGTCCAGCACCTCGACGATCCGCTCGGCGCAGACCGAGGCCCGGGGCACCATCATCAGCATGAAGGTGGCCATCATGACGGCCATCAGGATCTGCATCAGGTACTGCAGGAAGGCGGTGAGAGCGCCGACCTGGATCGCTCCGGCGTCGACCCGCTGCGCGCCGAACCAGAGCACGGCCACGCTGGAGACGTTCAGCACCAGCATGACCACCGGGAAGATCAGGGCCAGCAGTCGACCGGTACGCAGGGCGGTGGCGGTCAGGTCGGCGTTGGCGACGCCGAAGCGGTCCGTCTCGTACGGCTCGCGGACGAAGGCGCGGACGACCCGGATGCCGGTGATCTGCTCGCGCAGCACCCGGTTGACCGTGTCGATCCGGGTCTGCATCAGGCGGAAGCCGGGCACCATCCGACGGATGATCATGCTGAGGGCGACGGCCAGCACCGGCACGCTGACCAGCATCAGCCAGGAGAGCCCGAGGTCCTCCCGGAGTGCCATCGCCACGCCGCCGACACTCATGATCGGCGCGGCGACCAGCATCGTGCAGCTCATCAGCACGAGCATCTGGACCTGCTGCACGTCGTTGGTGTTGCGGGTGATCAGCGACGGCGCGCCGAACCGGGCCACCTCGCGGGCCGAGAAGCGGTTGACGTGCCCGAACAGCGACGCGCGGACGTCCCGGCCGAAGCCCATCGCGATCCGCGCACCCAGGTAGACGGCGGCGATCGAGCAGATGATCTGGATCAGGCTGACCAGCAGCATCCAGCCGCCGGTGCGCACGATGTAGTCGGTGTCGCCCCGGGCCACGCCCTGGTCGATGATGTCGGCGTTGAGGCTGGGCAGGTAGAGCGAGGCCATGGTGCCGACGAACTGGAGCAGCACCACCGCCGTCAACGGTTGGTGGTAGGGGCGCAGATTGTCGCGCAGCAGTCGGATCAGCACGCCGGATCCTTCGGTTCGGTGTCGCGTCCGGTCATCCGCGGGTCGTCCCCGCTGCCGATGACTTCGAGCAGGAACTCCCGGATCACCTGGGCCTTCGCCGGGTCGGCGTCGACCGACGTGAGCGGGCGTCCGGAGTGCATCAACGTGGTGAGGGCGGCCACCCGCTCCCGGCCGGCGGGGGTGATGGCGAGCCGGACGCTGCGGCGGTCGCTGTCGTCGCGCTGCCGTTCGACCAACCCGTCGCGGGCCAAGGTGTCGACGATGCCGGTCAGGGTCGCCGGGCGGACGAAGCCCTTCTCGGCGACCTCCCGGTGGGGCAGTTCGCCGTGTCGGGCGAGGGTCATCAGCGTCACCATGCCGGCCTGGGTGAGGCCGTGCTCCTCGGCGAGGTAGCGGTTCCACCGCTGCCCGACGAGGTGCCCGGCCACCACCAGCAGCCGGCCGAGCGGCACATCCTGGAGAGTGACGAGTTCCACGAGAGGCACGTTAGCGCCCTGATAGTCAGGGGCCAAACGAAATTGCCGCAGCGGTGGCCACGAACACGATCTGCAGGGCGGTGCGCGTGCCCAGCGGGGTGACCGGTTGCCCGGCGAGGGTCAGCCCGCGGCGGGCGGCCGAGACGTTGGCCGGGAACATCGCGAGCATCAGCAGGCCGAGTCCGGCCGCCGCCGGGCGGGCGGTCGCCGGCAGCAGCAAGCCGATCGCGCCGACCAGTTCCAGCACGCCGGTCAGGGTGACGAGCAGTCCCGGTCCGGGCAGGCGAGGCGGGACCATCGCGATCAGGTCGGCGCGCCGTCGGCCGACGAAGTGCGCCATGCCGGTCACCACGAACATCAGGGCCAGCCCGACCCGCAGGGCGGGGTGCCAGCCGTCCAGCGCGTCGACGCCGGCCACGCCGATCAGCCGGGCCAGGGCGGTGCCGACCACCAGGGCGATCAGGGGTGCCATCGAATCCTCCTCCACGAACTTGTCGGTGACAAGATTGCGGTCCGGAGGGGCATCTTGTCAATGGCAAGATAGGATCACGAACATGACCGGAACGCGCGCGTACCACCACGGCGACCTGCGCCGCGCCCTGCTCGCCGCCGCACTGGAGGCGATCGAGGAGGTCGGGCCGGGCGCGCTGAGCCTGCGCGACCTCGCCCGGCGTGCCGGCGTCTCGCATGCCGCACCCGCGCACCACTTCGGCGACAAGGCCGGCCTGCTCACCGCGCTGGCCGCCCAGGGCTTCGACCTGTTGGCGCAGACGCTGAGCGAGGCGCGGGACGACCTGCTGGGAGCCGGTGTCGCGTACGTCGACTTCGCCGTCCGGCACCGCGCGCACTTCGAGGTGATGTTCCGGCCCGAGCTCTACCGGACCGACGACGCCGAGGTGGTCACCGCCCAGGGGCGGGCCCGGGCGGCACTGCGGGCCGGGGTGGCCGCACTGCCGACCCGTGGCACGCCCGCCGATCCCGACCGGGACTCGCTCGCGGCCTGGTCGATCGCGCACGGCTTCGCGACCCTCTGGCTGGCGGGCGCGCTGCCGGACCGGGTCGGCGAAGACCCACGCGAGGCCGCCCGAGCCGTCCTGCGCCGGCTCGTCACCTGACGTGGACGCCCCCTGGGCTCACCAGCTGGTGGGCAGCGGCATTCCCTCGGTGAAACCGGCGGCACTCTGCACGCCGACGATCGCCCGCTCGTGGAACTGCGCCAGGTCCCGTGCACCGGCGTAGGTGAAGGCGCTGCGCACCCCGGCGATGATCTCGTCGATCAGGTCCTCGACGCCCGGCCGGGCCGGGTCCAGGTGCATCCGGGCCGAGGAGATGCCCTCCTCGAACACCGCCTTGCGCGCCCGGTCGTACGGGCTGTCATCGGCGGTACGGGCGCTGACCGCCCGCGCCGAGGCCATCCCGAAGCTCTCCTTGTACCGCCGACCGTCGGCGTCCGTGTACAGGTCACCGGGGGACTCGTAGGTGCCGGCGAACCAGGATCCGATCATGACGTTCGAGGCGCCGGCGGCGAGCGCGAGCGCCACGTCGCGCGGGTGCCGCACGCCGCCGTCGGCCCAGACGTGCCGGCCGAGCTCGCGGGCCGCGGCGGAGCAGTCGAGCACGGCGGAGAACTGCGGCCGGCCCACACCGGTCATCATCCGGGTGGTGCACATCGCCCCCGGGCCGACACCGACCTTGATGATGTCGGCGCCCGCCTCCACCAGGTCGCGTACCCCCTCGGCGGTGACCACGTTGCCGGCTGCCACCGGGACCCCCGGGTCCAGCTTGCGGACCGCCTGCAGTGCGGAGATCATCCGTGCCTGGTGGCCGTGCGCGGTGTCCACGACCAGCGTGTCCACCCCTGCCTCGAGCAGTGCCGCGGCCTTGCCCGTGACGTCACCGTTGATCCCGACGGCGGCGGCGATCCGCAGCCGGCCCTGGTCGTCCACCGCCGGGGTGTAGAGGGTGGCCCGCAGCGCGCCCTGCCGGGTCAGCACCCCGACCAGCCGGCCGTCGGCGTCCACCACGGGTGCGAGTCGGCGCCGACCCGCCGAGAGCAGGTCGAAGCCGGTACGCGGGTCCGCGTCCGCCGGGACGGTGTGCAGTTCGGTGGACATCACGTGCCGCAACTGGGCGAACCGGTCCACGCCGATGGTGTCCGCCTCGGTGACCACGCCCATCGGGCGGCCTGCCTCGTCGACCACGATCACCGCGCCGTGTGCGCGTTTCGGCAGCAGGTGGATGGCGTCGCCGACGGTCTCGGTCGGGCCCAGGGTGATCGGGGTGTCGTAGACCAGGTGCCGCTGCTTGACCCAGGCGACGACGTTGGCGACCACCTCGATCGGGATGTCCTGCGGGATCACCGCGATCGCGCCCCGCCGGGCCACCGTCTCGGCCATCCGCCGGCCGGCGACCGCGGTCATGTTCGACACCACCAACGGGATGGTGGTGCCCGTGCCGTCGCCGGTGGACAGGTCGACATCGAGTCGGGAACCCAGGTCGGAGCGGCCCGGCGCCATGAAGACGTCGGTGTAGGTCAGGTCGTGCGCGGGGACCGCGCCGTGAAGGAACTGCACCTGGCCATCATTCCCGCTCGTGGCCCGTCCTGCCGCCGGTGGTCACGGAAAACACTCCCGCCGTCGTCGCCCCGCCACAGGGGGTCAGCCCAGCAGGAGCGCCACGGCGAGCCCGGTCATCACGACGGCGATGAGCGCGTCCAGCACCCGCCAGGCCCCGGCACGGGCCAGCAGCGGGGCGAGGCGCTGCGCGCCTACGCCGAGCGCGGTGAACCAGACCACACTGGCCAGGGCCGCCCCGGCGCCGAAGACCCAGCGGTGTGGGTGCTGCTGGGCAACCCCGCCGAGGAGGAGCACGGTGTCGAGATAGACGTGCGGGTTCAGGTAGGTGAAGGCGGCGCAGGTGAGCAGGGTGGCCCCCAGCGTGGCCGGCGGCCGTTCGGTGGGCACCAGGGCGCCGGGACGCAGGGCACGGCGGGCGGCGAGCGCCGCGTAGCAGAGCAGGAACGCCGCGCCGCCCCACCGGATCGCCGTCAGCACGCCCGGCCGGCCCGTCACCAGCGTGCCGATCCCGGCGACGCCCGCCGCGATCAGCAGCGCGTCCGACACGGCGCAGGTCAGCACAACGGCGACGACGTGCTCTCGGCGCAGACCCTGACGCAGGACGAACGCGTTCTGGGCGCCGATGGCGACGATGAGCGCGATGGAGATCGAGAAGCCGGCGACGGCGGAGGTGAGCACGCATCGACGCTAGGACCGCGAGGCGAATGCAGTCCAGCTAAACATTTTTACGTAGCTTAAGCTGATCTGATGGAAGGTCTCGACTCGGCGCAGTTGCGGACGCTCGCCGCGGTGGTCGCGGAGGGCAGCTTCGAGGCGGCGGCCCGGCTGCTGCACCTCACGCCGTCCGCGGTGAGCCAACGGATCAAGGCACTGGAGGAGACCGTCGGCCAGGTGCTGGTCCGCCGGACCCGACCCTGCGTGGCGACCGAGGCCGGCCGGCCGCTGCTGCGCCTGGCCGGTCAGCTCACGCTGCTCGAACTGGAGGCGCTGGCCGACGCCCGCGGTCCGCTGGCCGGAGGCGGACGCATCCGGGTCGCTGTGGTGGTCAACGCGGACTCGCTCGCCACCTGGTTTCCCGCCGCCCTGGCCCGACTGCCGCAGCGGGCGGGGCTCTTCTTCGACCTGCGTCAGGACGATCAGGACCACACCGCCGAGCTGCTCCGGGACGGTTCGGTGACGGCGGCGGTGACCGCCCAACGGGAGGCCGTGCAGGGCTGCCGGGTGCTACCGCTGGGCGCCATGCGCTACCGCGCGCTGGCCACGCCGGAGCTGGCCTCCGCCCACTTCGCCGAGGGGCTCACCCCGGACGCGCTGGCCGGCGCGCCGATGGTCGTCTTCGACCGGAAGGACCGGGTGCAACACCGCTTCATCCGGGCGGTGGCCGGCCGGCCGCTCGACCCGCCGGTGCACTACGTGCCGTCCGTGCCGGCCTTCAGTGAGGCGATCCGGCTCGGGCTCGGCTGGAGTCTGGTGCCGGAACAGATCGCCGAGGCCGACCTGGCCGCCGGTCGCTGTGTCGACCTCGCGCCGGGCCGGCACCTGGACGTCCCGCTCTACTGGCAGCACTGGAGGTTGGAGTCGGACGTGCTGAACGCCCTGACCGCCGCCGTCCGCGCGGTCGCCGCCGAGACCCTCCGCTGACCGCCGACGCCTCCCGCCCGGTACGTCGGGCCGACCTCCGCCGGGGCCGTCAGGGGCCTTCCGGACAGCTCAGGCGATGGTGCAGATCGCGGCGCCGGCGGTGATCACGGCACCGACCTCGGCGGTGAGCCCGCTGACCGTGCCCGCCTTGTGGGCGTGCAGCGGCTGCTCCATCTTCATCGCCTCCAGCACCACCACCAGGTCACCCTCGGCCACGGTGTCACCGTCGGCGACTGCGATCTTGACGATGGTGCCCTGCATCGGCGAGGTGAGCGCGTCGCCACCGACCGGGGTGCCGGCCTTGGCCCCGCCGCCGCGCCGGGTCGGCTTGCGCGTGGCTGGCGCCGCGGTGGTCGTACCCCCGCCGAAGCCGGCGGGAAGGCTGACCTCCAGCCGCTTGCCACCCACCTCGACCACGACGGTCTCGCGCTCGGCCGGCGCCTCGGCGGCACTTGCGGCGCCGAACGGCGGCACGGTGTTGTGGAACTCGGTCTCGATCCACCGGGTGTGCACGGTGAACGGCTCGGCGGTGAACGCCTCGTCCCGCACCACGAGCCGGTGGAACGGCAGCGCGGTGGCCATCCCGTCGACCACCATCTCGTCGAGGGCGCGGCGGGCCCGCTCCAGCGCCTCGGTCCGCGTCTCACCGGTGATGATGACCTTGGCCAGCAGGGAGTCGAAGTTGCCGCCGATCACGTCCCCGGCCGAGATGCCGGTGTCCACCCGCACGCCGGGGCCGGTGGGCAGCCGCAACGCGGTGACGGTGCCCGGGGCGGGCAGGAAGTTGCGGCCCGGGTCCTCGCCGTTGATCCGGAACTCGATGGAGTGCCCGCGCGGCGTCGGGTCCTCGGTGATCCGCAGCTTCTCCCCGTCGGCGATCCGGAACTGCTCGCGGACCAGGTCGATGCCGGCGGTCTCCTCGGTGACCGGGTGCTCGACCTGGAGCCGGGTGTTGACCTCCAGGAAGGAGATGGTGCCGTCGGCGCCGACCAGGTACTCCACCGTGCCGGCGCCGTGGTAGCCGGCCTCACGGCAGATCGCCTTGGCGCTGTCGTGGATCTGCGCGCGCTGGGCGTCGGTGAGGAACGGCGCGGGTGCCTCCTCGACCAGCTTCTGGTGCCGGCGCTGCAACGAGCAGTCCCGGGTGCCGACCACGATCACGTTGCCGTGCTGGTCGGCGAGGACCTGCGCCTCGACGTGCCGCGGCTGGTCCAGGTAGCGCTCGACGAAGCACTCGCCCCGGCCGAACGCCGCCACGGCCTCCCGGGTCGCCGACTCGAACAGCTGGGGGATCTCCTCCATGGTCCGGGCCACCTTGAGGCCGCGCCCGCCGCCACCGAAGGCGGCCTTGATGGCGACCGGCAGACCGTGGTCGACGGCGAACGCCATCACCTCGTCCGGGTTGGCCACCGGGTCCGGGGTGCCGGGGACCAGCGGCGCGCCGGCCCGCTGGGCGATGTGCCGGGCGGTGACCTTGTCACCCAGGTCCCGGATCGCCTGCGGGGTGGGGCCGATCCAGGTCAGCCCCGCGTCGATGACGGCCTGGGCGAAGTCGGCGTTCTCGGACAGGAAGCCGTAGCCGGGGTGCACGGCGTCGGCGCCGGCCCGGGCGGCCACGTCGAGCAGCTTGTCGATGCGCAGGTACGTCTCGGTCGCGCTGTCCCCGCCGAGCGCGTACGCCTCGTCCGCGAGCGTGGCGTGCAGGGCGTCGCGGTCGGAGTCCGCGTACACCGCGACACTGCCCAGGCCGGCGTCGCGGCAGGCGCGGATCACCCGGACGGCAATCTCGCCGCGGTTGGCGATAAGTACCTTGCGCACCTTCGTGGCTCCTCCCGGCAGGTTACTGACCGGGAGTGTATCGGCCACCCTGGCGGCCCTAACGATCGCTCAGTGTGGGATGCCGCACTGTCCCTGCCGCCCCTAGTCAAACTTGGCTAATACGCTTGTGCGGTGTCTGCGACTCGGATGATGATCCTCGGGCTGGTGCGGTGGATGCAGCCCGTGCACGGCTACGACGTGCGCCGCGAGCTGTTGAGCTGGAGCGCCGACAAGTGGGCCAACGTGCAGCCCGGGTCGATCTACCACGCGCTGCGCAAACTCACCGAGGAAGGGCTGCTGCGTGCCGTCGCCATCGAGCAGGTGGGTGCCCGTCCGGCACGTACCACCTACGAGGTGACCGCCAAGGGGGAGGACGAGTTCGAGACGTTGTTGCGCAACCTCTGGTGGAACTTCTCCGAGCCGGTGGACCCGTTCACGGCGGCGTTCTCCTTCCTGCCCGCGATGCCGCGGTCGGAGGCGGCGGCGGCCCTGCGCAACCGGGCCAACCTGCTGCGCGCCGGCATCGAGTCGATGCGCGCCTCCCTGCAGTCGGACTGGGTGCGCAACACCAAGCCCGTACACGTGGGGTGGATGTTCGAGCTCTGGTCGGCGCGGGCGGAGGCGGAGATGGCCTGGTGCGAGCGGATCGCCGAGAAGATCGAATCCGGAGTGTCGTACCTGCCTGCTGAGCTGGAGAACGCCGAGGTTTGGCCGCAGTGGACCGACGGAGCGTCCGACGCGAAATAATCAACGTTGACCATAAGAGCTATATCGCGTTAGCCTGCTGTCGGCACAGCGGGGGAGTGCGCCGTCCGGCGTCGTCCCCTCTCGACGGCCGGCCGCCGCCGGCCCGGACGACCAGGAGCAGAGATGATCGAGACCAGGGGGCTGCGGAAGTCGTTCCGCTCCCGCGCGGGTCGAGAGACGAAGACGGTGGACGCCGTGCGCGGCGTCAACCTCGAGGTCGCCGAGGGTGAGATCTTCGGCTTCCTCGGCCCGAACGGCGCCGGCAAGACCACCACGCTGCGGATGCTCGCGACGCTGATCGAGCCCGATGGTGGCGAGGCCACCATCGCCGGCGCCGACCTGCGCAAGGACCCGGCCGAGGTGCGCCGCCGGATCGGTTACGTCCCGCAGGGCGGCAGCACCTGGGACGAGTCGACCGCCCGCGAGGAGCTGGTGCTGCACGCGCGGATGTACGGCATCGGCAAGGCCGACGCGCAACAGCGCGCCTCCCGCGCGCTGGACGCCTTCCAGCTCACCGAGTACGCCGACCGCAAGTGCAAGACCTACTCCGGCGGTCAGCGACGGCGGGTGGAGATCGCGCTCGGCATCATCCACGAGCCGAAGATCGTCTTTCTGGACGAGCCGACCACCGGCCTCGACCCGCAGAGCCGCGCGCACATGTGGGATGAGATCCGACGGCTCCGCCGCGACGGGATGACCGTCTTCATCACCACGCACTACCTGGACGAGGCCGACGCGCTCTGCGACCGGATCGCGATCATGGACAACGGCGAGGTGGTGGCCGAGGGCACCCCGGCCGAACTCAAGCGGGAGATCTCCGGCGACGTGGTGCTGGTCGGCCTCGACCTGGCCGCCACCCCACAGGCCGCCCAGCTGCTCGACGCCGAGCCGTACGTCAACAAGCTGGAGACCGCCGACGAGGGCGGCCTGCGCCTCTACGTCGACGAGGGCGCCACCGCGATCCCGCAGGTGCTGCGCAGGCTCGACCAGGCCGGGCTGGACCTGCGCTCGATCGAGCTGCACCGGCCCAGCCTGGACGACGTCTTCCTCACCAAGACCGGCCGCTCGCTGCGCGAGTCCTGACCACCCGGAGACGACTCATGAAATTCGCCCGTGACACCTGGCTGATCTTCCAGCGGCAGACCCAGCTGCTGCTGCGCAACCCGGTCTGGGTCTTCGTCGGCGTCTTCCAGCCGGTGATGTACCTGCTGCTCTTCGCCCCGCTGCTCAAGCCGGCGCTGAACGCGCCCACCCAGGCCGCCGCCTACAAGATCTTCGTACCCGGTCTGCTGGTGCTGCTGGCCATCTTCGGTGGCCTGTTCCAGGGCTTCGGCCTGATCGCCGAGCTGCGCGCCGGGGTCATCGAACGCTCCCGGGTCACCCCGATCAGCCGGCTCGCACTGCTGCTCGGCCGCTCGCTGCGCGATGTGGTCTCGCTCATGGCGCAGGCCGTCATCATCACCCTGCTGGCGCTCCTGTTCGACCTGCGGGTGTTCATCGGGGACCTGCTGCTGGCGTACCTGATGTTGGCTCTGATCGCGCTGATGACCTCGGCCGTCTCCTACGGCGTCGCGCTCAAGGTCAAGAGCGAGGACGCCCTGGCCCCGCTGATGAACACGGTGGCGCAGCCGGTGCTGCTGCTCTCCGGCATCCTGCTGCCGCTGACCTTCGCACCCGGCTGGTTGCAGGGCATCGCCGACTGGAACCCGTTCTCCTGGGCGGTCGACGGCACCCGGGCGCTGTTCGCCGGCGACCTGGGCAGCGACAAGGTCTGGCAGGGCCTGGGCATCACGGCGGTGCTCGCCGCGGCGGGGGTCGTCTGGGCCGCCCGCCAGTTCGCCCGCAGCGTCCGCTGACGCATGCCTTCTGGCTTTCACTGGATATCGGGGTGTCCTCACACGGGGACACCCCGATATCCGCGTTGAGGGGATACCGGCGCTCAGCGCACCCGGGCCAGGGTCAGTCCGTCGGCGACCGGCAACATGACCGGGTCAACCCGCACATCGGCCAGGACCTCGTCGTTGAAGGCGGCGATGGCCCGGTCGGCTTCGTTCTGCGGCGCGATCACCCGGCCGCCGCGCAGCACGTTGTCGACGGCGATCACCCCGCCCGCACGCATCCGGGGCACCAGCTCCGCCCAGTAGATCGGGTAGCCGGTCTTGTCCGCGTCGATGAACGCGAAGTCCAGGTACCGCTCGTGGGGCAACTCCCGCAGGGTGTCCCCGGCCGGGCCGATCCGCAGGTCGATGCGGTCCTGCACCCCCGCCCGGGACCAGTAGCGCCGGGCGATGCCGGTGAACTCCTCGGAGATGTCGAAGCAGGTCAACCGCCCATCCTCGGGCAGGCCCCGGGCGATCGCCAGCGACGAGAGCCCGGTGAACGTGCCGACCTCGACGGCCTGTCGCGCACCGAGCAGCCTGGTGAGGAAGGTCAGGAACGCGGCCTGTTCCGGGGCCACCTGCATGGTGGCGTGCTCCGGCAGCACCGACCGGGTCTCCTCCGCGAGGTCCCGGATGATCTCGTCCGGCGGGGAGCCGTGCGCGACCAGGTATGCGTGCAGTTCGTCGGTGAGCGGGATCGACTTGGTGGTCATGACGGGACGTTACCGAGCGGCTCGACGGTCTGGCCGCCCGGCGCGACCTTCGTCCACAGGTCGGTGACCCGTAGACCCAACTCGGCGAGGAGCCGGCGCAGCAGCGGCATCGACAGCCCGACCACCGTCCCCGGGTCACCCTCGATCCGCTCCACGAACGCCCCACCCAACCCGTCGATGGTGAACGCGCCCGCCACCGCCAGCGGCTCACCGCTGGCCACGTACGCGGCGATCTCGTCGTTGCTGATGTCGGCGAAGTGGACGGTGGTCGAGGCGACCGCCTCCGCCCGACGCCCGGCGGCGACGTCGATCAGACAGTGCCCACTGTGCAGAACGCCGCTGCGGCCCCGCATCCGCTGCCACCGCCGGGTGGCGTCCGCAGGATCGGCCGGCTTGCCGAGGATCTCCCCATCGAACGCGAGCACGGAGTCACAGCCGATCACCAGCGTCCGCTGGTCGGCGGCCGGGCTCAGCCGGGTCAGCACCGCCTGCGCCTTGAGCCGAGCCAACTCCAGGCACAGGTCCTCGGCTCGTTCGGTCACTACCAGGGACTCATCCACCCCGCTGACCAGCACATCCGGCTCGATGCCGGCGGCCTGGAGCAACTTGCGACGGGCAGGGCTCGCCGAGGCGAGCACGAGGCGGAGCGGCAGGGAAACAGACACCCGACCGACGTTACCGGCTCACCACCCCGGCCACCCCGCCCGCCACGACCTTCCAACCGGCTGCGGTCGCGGCCACTCCCGCTATACACGCCCACGCCATGATCCACTCCACTTCCTTGATATCGGGCTGTCCCACCACCCCTGACACCCCGACATCAATGATCCCGAGTCGATCGCCGCGCCATCTCCCGCTCAGCGACTGATTCGGGGAGGCGGATCGTCGCCGCGCCGACGCCGCCGCACCGCCAGCGCCCACACCGCACCGGCGGCCACGATCACGCCGAGGGTCGCCAGACCCCGCACCGTCGCGCCGTCGTCGTCGCCCGGCCGGGCGGCGGCCGTCGTGGTCGGGCCACCGCCGGCCGGCGCGCTCGCCGACTCGAACCCCAACGGGGGTACGTCTGCCGTCAGCGCCGCCACCAGGTCGATCACGCCATAGCCGTACTCGTCGTCGCGCCCAGGCGGACCCTTGTCGACGGCCGTGGCCGTCAGGCGGTGCGCCACCTCCTGCGCGGGCAGGTAGGGGTACTTGGACCGGATGAGGGCTGCGGCTCCCGCCACGATGGCCGTCGCGTCGGAGGTGCCGGTGCCCTTGCGGTACTTGCCGTTGATGCTCGTGCTGTAGATGTCAACCGCCGGCGCGACCACATCGATCTCCGGTCCAGTCACGGAGATCGCAGCATGATTACCGTCTCGATCTATCCCACCGACAGCAATCACCTCTGGGTATCGTGCAGGGTAACCGACAAGCTGTTCCCGAGGTGCGTTTCCGGCTCCGGCCACGACAATGACGTCAGCTTGTGCGGCGATTCTGACCGCCTGCTGCAGTCGTGCACTAGATCCTCCAGTAATCGAAACGCTGATGACATCCGCGCCGCTGCTGACTGCATATTCGATCGCAGACGCAAGTGCGTCTGTGTCTCCATCTAAGCCTGGGGGCGAGCAAAAGATTGGCAAGATTTTAGCTTTGGGTGCGACACCGGAAGCTCCTAAGCCCCGTTCGCTGTGCGCGGCAATTAGACCGGCCATCCCCGTGCCGTGGCCATCTCTGTCTGTCCGGCCATCGCCGCTGCCTCCAGCGATTATGTCCTTTCCGATCAGGACATTATCCCGCAGGTCCTGATGTAACTCCACGCCACTATCAGGAAGCGCAACGGTTACCCCCTCGCCTTGGCTAATCTTGTGTGCATCGGCAACCTTGAGGTAGTTCAAGTGCCACTGGTCCTCATTGATCTGGCGAGCCGGTTGTGACGTCGGTGTTGCGGCTCCCACCGGAAGGCCCAACGCAACCAGAAGGGTGAGGACGAGATGGGATCTCACCGAGGAAGGCCGAGGGCGGGGCCAGGGTCGATTGGGCCGTCCTCCTCCGGCGGGCGTACCACTGGGGCTACTCCTTGGTCCGTTTTCCACGGGTGGTCCGGGTCCCACCGATGGGGCTCGCCGTCGCCGTCACGCTGATCCCGCTGGCTAGGTCGACCATGTGGGCTATTAATGCTTGATCCGGTACCTATGCCAGGGGAGCCGCCAAGGGGAGCAAAGCCATTCATGCCACCGTGAGTGCGAGGAGCGCTAGGCCGTGAGCCTGCTCCTCCTGCCGGCGCCGTGCCAGCGCCGCCGCCACCGATGACACCACCTATGGGATTGACGCGACGAGGCGACGTAGGGTTTATGCCTGGCTGGCCAAGCCCTAGCCCAGGTGTTCCACCGATCAAACCCCCTGGCGGCATCGGGCGGGGTGATGCCGTCGGGTTGGCCCCACCCTTCGTGGTCTCGGGCATTGATCGTCCCATCGGCCCGCGTTGCTCCGCTGACGGCCTGAGCGCTCTCGGCACCTTGGGCATAGGTCCGAGCGTTGAGGGCGGACCCACACTAGATGGTGTGTTAACGGAGCCCAATTGTGGGGTGCGGGGCAGGTCTTGGATTGGCGTCGCTGGTGCCGCAGTGGCACCGCCAAGTACGGGCCCCATTCCAGTCGCGATCGGCACTCGCTCGACACGCGGGGTACTCGACTGCGGGTCGACCGCCATATTGGGCTTCGATGCCGACAAGGGAACCGGAACAATCGGAGGGATTATCGGAGCTGTATCTGCTGCCGTAGTAGAGAGCTGTTCGTCAACTCGGGGTGCAGGCCGCGCTGGTGGTTTTTGGAGAGTGGCTTGGGCTTGTTGGAGTTCGCCACTGAGGTTGAACATCATGGCGCGGGCCTGCGTGTTCAGCCGTTCCAGCTCACCGTCGGCCACGGGTGATTCGGTGACCCGACTGCCCATGATCGCCTTCGGGTCGGCGGCCGTCGCCTCGTACGCCTGCTTCTGCTGGAGCTTGGCCGCGTACTCCTCGTAGACCTTGCGGAGTTCGGCGCGGGTGGTGCCGATGGCCTGGGTGGCGGCGGACAGTGCGGTGTAGTTGGCGGCCGCGGCGTCGTGGGTGCGGCGCACCTTGTCGATCAGCTCGTCGAGCTGGGCGAGGTATGTGCTGGAGGCGGCGCTGGTTTGCGGTGGCCACGCCTCGGCGAGGCCGCGCCGGTATTCCTGGAGGCGGCCGAGGTGGATCTGCGCCAGGTCGCAGACCTTGCGCCAGCCGGCGACCTGCTTCCAGTGGTTGGCGGTGTCGTGGTCCTGTAGGCACGCCCACATGCTGTTGACGTCCATCAGCTGCCAGTCGGTGACGCCGGAGGTGCGGCCGCTGCCCCGTTCGATCACGGCAGGACCACCGGCCTTTCGCTGCCGGGGCCGGTTGGATCGCTGAGCATTGGCGTCGGGCCGCCGGGCAGGACCGTCGTCGGGTCGGCGAGTGCCCGCTGGACGTCCCCCACCCGGGCGGCGGAGAAGGCGTCGGTGTCGGCGTACTGGGTGGCGACCCGGTCTGCGGCGGCGGCCAGGTGGCCGGTGGCGCCGCGGACCGCGTACACCATGTCGGTCGTGGCCTGCTGCGTCTCGTGGTGTGCGTGCAGGAACGTCACGAGCTCGATGAAGGCGTCGCAGGGGTTGGGCACCTTCGCGGACATGTCGTCGGCGATGTACGACAGGTGTGGCGCGTAGTTGCTCTCGACCTCGGCGG
Source organism: Micromonospora yongxingensis (assembly GCF_052601155.1). Classification (NCBI taxonomy): domain Bacteria; kingdom Bacillati; phylum Actinomycetota; class Actinomycetes; order Micromonosporales; family Micromonosporaceae; genus Micromonospora; species Micromonospora yongxingensis. Next base: position 176,130 of record NZ_JBQXEO010000003.1, on the reverse strand, counting down.
CGAGCCGGTCGGCGAACTCCCGGAGCTGTCGGATGTCGGCCTCGATGCCGCCGTAGTTACGCAGCCAGGCCGTCGGCTGGTCCTCTTCGGGGATCATCGATCCTCCCTACCGTCACTGCACCGTTTCCCTGAGTGAGGTTAACGGCTGGGAGCGACCCTGGCAGCCCCCGCGCGGCGGTTCGGGTCAGCGGGGCAGGCCGGCGGAGCGCCACCCGCCGGGACCGGCCGCGAGCGCCGTGCCGGCCGGTCGACCGCTGCGCGCCCAGGTGGACGCGGCCACCGGCGAGGGGGCGGCGGCCGGGCGGGACCGGACGACGATCGCCCCGACCAGGGCCGCGAGTTCCTCGGCGGTGGGCACGCCGCGGACGACCCGGAACAGGGGCTCTTCGGCAGACATGACGCCAGGGTACGCGGCGCGAAGTTGCGGGGAACGCACAGTGGCGTGCCGGCGGTGTGACAGTCGGGCGCTCCGGGTACCGTCTCACCGATGTCGAACGCGCTTCCCCAACTTGTCGCTGACCGATACCGGCTTCTGTCGCCGCTCGGCCAGGGCGGCATGGGTCGGGTGTGGAAGGCGCGCGACGAGGTGCTGCACCGGGACGTCGCCATCAAGGAGTTGGTGCCGCCGCCCGGCCTCACCGACGAGGAGCGCCGCGAGATGCGCGAGCGCTCGCTGCGGGAGGCGCGGGCCATCGCCCGGCTCAACCACGTCAATGTCGTGCGCATCTTCGACGTGCTGCGCACCGACGGCGACCCGTGGATCGTCATGGAGTACGTGGCGTCGAAGTCGTTGCAGGACACCCTCGCCGAGGACGGGCCGGTGTCGCCGGCCCGCGCGGTCGAGATCGGGCTCGGCGTGCTGGGCGCCCTCAACGCGGCGCACAAGGCGGGCGTCATGCACCGCGACGTCAAACCGGGCAACGTGCTGCTCGGCGACGACGGGCGGGTGGTGTTGACCGATTTCGGTCTCGCCACCATTCCGGGTGACCCGAACGTCACCCGCACGGGCATGGTGCTCGGCTCGCCCGCGTACATCTCGCCGGAGCGGGCCCGGGACGGCACCGCCGGGCCGGAGGCCGACCTGTGGTCGTTGGGCGCGACGCTCTACGCGGCGGTCGAGGGCAAGTCGCCGTACGCCCGCCCGTCCGCGATCGGCACGCTGGCCGCGCTGGCCACCGAGCCGATACCGCCGCCGAAGAACGCCGGCCCGCTCAAGGCCGTGCTCAACGGACTGCTGCGCAAGGACCCGGACGAGCGGATCACCGCCGAGGTGGCGGAGAGGCTTCTGCGCCGCGCCGGGGGCAAGCGGGCGCGCAGCATCTCGCTGCTTGATGGCGTACGCCGGCCAGGGCCGAACGGTCCACGCGAACCGCGCCCGCCGCACGTGCCGGCACCGCGACCTGCCGAGGACCGCGCCGACCAGCCGGTGTCACCGCCGGCGCCCACCCCGCCGCCGGCGGCTGCTGCCGCGACCCCCGCCGCGACCTCCGCCGCCGACGCGACGCCGACGGCCGTCGTGAATTCCGGCGCGGACGCTGACCCGACCGCGGCCGTGCCCGCGGAACCGACCGCCACGATCGACCGCCCGGAGGTCTCAGCCGCCGAGCCGGCGACGAGCGCCGCGGCTCCGGACGACTCACCCGGCGGCGGTACGACGGTGGCCGACGACGAGCCGACCGCGGTCGACGGCCCACCGGTGGCACCGGAGCAGCGCAGGCCGACCACTCCCACGTCGGTCATGCCTGCGGCGGTGGACCCGGTCGGGCGCGCGGCGGTGCCGCCGTCGGACGGCACGAAGCCGAACAACAACCGACGCAACCTGCTGATCGGGGCCGTGGTGGTCCTGCTGCTCATCGGCCTCGCGGTGATCGTGCCGAAGCTCGGCGGCAAGGACGAGGACACCCCGCAGGCCGGCCCGACCGGGGCCGCCGGGACGTCGGCGCCCGCGCAGACGTCCGCGCCGGCGGCGCCCCCGCCCACCAGCAGCGCTCCGAGTCCCACGCCGTCGGCAACTCCCTCGGTCGATCCGAACGCGTTGCCGCCGGGCTGGAAGCTGCACCGGGACCCCGTTGGTTTCAGCCTGCCGCTGCCCGACGGCTGGGTACGCCGACAGGTCGACGGCAACACGATCGTCTTCGACCAGTCCAACGGGCCGGGCGAGCTGCTCGTGCAGTGGACGCCGACGCCGAAGAAGGACGCGTACGCCGACTGGAAGAGCCTTGAGGGATCTCGTAAGAACCTCGTCAACGACTACCAGTACATCGACATCAGGCGTTGCGACTTCTGGAAGACCTGCGCGGACTGGGAGTGGCTGGAGACCCGCGACGGGACCAGGATCCACGTCCGCAACCGCGGTTTCGTGACGGCCAGCAATCGTGGGTACGCCCTGCGGTGGGAGATCGCCGAGAAGGACTGGCAGGCCAACCTGCCGAACTTCGACCGGATCGCCAAGGGGTTCGTGCCCGACCGCCAGGACTGAGCGGCGGGATTCGCACCGGTACGAAACTGATTCGCATGACCTTCCGTCGTCCTGGGTACCTGACCTTCGACGACGGAAGGAGGTACGACATGGGTTACCGACGGAGGGACGCTCGGCCCCGGCTGGCACTGTGGATGCTCGTCGCACTCGGTGACGTGGTCCTGCTGCTGGTCAGCGCGGGCATCGGGGCGTTCATCGCACTGCTCAGCGTCGTGACCGTTGCCGTCTGCGGGGTGGGCGTGTGGAAGCTGACCCGGCGGGGCGCTCTGGTGCGTGAGGACGCGCCGGTGGCGGTGCCGGTCATGAGCCGACGGCGGGCCTGACCCCGTACCGGTGGCGTGGCGGCAGCCGGACCGATTGTCGACCGTGAGGTGACAGCCGATCCCGCTGCCGCCAACTGCCTCCCCAGGCGGGCGGACCGTGTGGATCAGGGCGTGTTGTTGGCCAGGGCGATCAGCCGGGTGCGGTCACCGTTCCAGTAGTTGCGGTCCACGTTGCCGCTGATCCCGGAGACGACGCCGGTGCTCGTGTACTGCCAGAAGCTCCACACCGGAGCGCCGGCCGGCAGCGTGCCAGGCGTGCTCGACCAGCGGGCCAGCCAGAGCGGGTGGTTTGCCCACGGGCCGGTCCAACTGCCGGTGCACTGGTTCCAGAAGCTGGTCGTGGTGTAGATGACCGCGTAGCGGCCGGTGCGGGAGCGGTAGGTGTTCAGGAAGTCCTGCACCCAGTTGCGCATGCCGGTGGTGCTGAGCCCGTAGCAGTAGCCGCCCGCGTACGGGTTGGCTTCGAGGTCCAATGCGGCGGGGAGCGTCCGGCTGTCGGCCGACCAGGCGCCGCCGTTGGACGCGAGGTAGTTCGCCTGGGTCGAACCGGCGGAGATGTTCGGCCGGGCGAAGTGGTACGCCCCGCGGATCACCCCGGCGTTGTACGAGTTGACGTAGTTGGCGTTGAAGTTCGGGTCCTTGTAGCTGGTGCCCTCGGTGGCCTTGATGAAGGCGAACTGGATGCCGGCGTTGCGGACGCTCGTCCAGTTGATGGTGCCCTGGTAGCGGGATACGTCGATGCCGGGCGTGGTCGCCGCGGCCGCCGGACCGGCGGTCGCGACCAGGGCCGCCGCGGCGGTGGCGAGGACGGTGAGGCCGGCCGCGAGCACGCGGCGCAGCGGTGATCTGGTACGGGCCATGGCTGCCTCCAAGGACGTCTTCTATTGACGCCCATCTTTGGAGGTTAGTGCCCTAGATCACAAGAGTTACTGAAGAAACTTTCACCGACGGGTGTCGGTGGCCCGGCGACTTCGCGGTGAACCGGGTCAGCGCAGGGCGGCTGGGTCGAGCTGCCAGCGGAACGGTTCCACGATGGTCAGCGTCTCGCCGGGCTTGGCCACCTGGTCCTCGACGTAGTGCCCGCCGTCGAGCCGGAACAGCCGCAGGGAGTGCCAGTCGCCGTCCTGTTCGACCAGCAGGTACCAAGGGATCCGCGCGATGGCGTAGAGCTGCATCTTGAGCAGGCGGTCGGCGGCGGCGTTACCCGGCGAGACGACCTCACCGACGAGAGACACTCGATCGGCGTCGAGAAAGGTGCCCTCGTCGTCGACATCAGTCACGACGAGATCCGGAATGACGACCCGATCGATGCCGAGCCGGACGTTGATCACATCGTAGACCGATAGACCGTGAGGATTTGCTGCCGTCTCGATGCTGTTCGCCAGTCGACGCGACACCCGCTGGTGTCGTCGGCTCGGGGCAGGGCTGACCAGCAGGCTCCCGTCGAGCAGTTCGATCCGGTCAGGCGTCTCGCCCAGGGCGAAGTAGTCGGCCTCGGTCCACAGTCCGACATGCGGCTCCAGGGGCGCTGCGCTCACGTGCGCTCAGCTCCCGCTCCGCTCGCCACCCGATCAGTCTCACACGATACGAGGCGGTGGCCCGGGACCGACACCGAACGCCGCCGGTAGGCTCGCGCCCCATGATGTCGATCGACGGGCTGGGCGACCTGTGGGACACGCTGTTCGGCGCACAGCCGGACCCGCCCTCGCTGCTGGTGCTGATCACCGCGGCCGTCGCGCTGGTGGTGGTCAGCACCCGACTGCCGTGGCGGATCGCCCGCAACGCCATCACCATCGCCCACGAGGGCGGGCACGCGCTGATCGCCCTGCTCACCGGCCGTAAGCTGCGCGGCATCCGGCTGCACTCGGACACGTCGGGGTTGACGCTCTCCGCCGGCCGACCCACCGGGCCGGGGATGATCCTCACCCTGCTCGCCGGCTACGTCGCCCCACCGCTGGTCGGGTTGGCCGGTGCCTGGCTGCTCGGCGGCAACCGGATCACCCTGCTGCTCTGGGTCGCGGTGGCGCTGCTGCTCGCCATGCTGGTCATGATCCGCAATGCCTTCGGCGTGGTGTCGCTGCTGGTCACCGGCGCCCTGGTGCTCGCAGTCTCGTGGTACGCCACCCCGCAGGTGCAGGCCGCGTTCGCGTACACCGGGGTGTGGTTCCTGCTGCTCGGCGGGTTGCGGCCGGTGGTGGAGCTGCAACGGCTGCGCTCCCGCGGCCGGATGCCCGCCTCCGACGCCGATCAGCTCGCCGGGCTCACCCCGTTCCCGGCGTTCTTCTGGGTGACCTTCTTCGCCCTGGTCAACGTGGTCGCGCTCGTCGCCGGAGCCCTGCTGCTGGCGGGCCCGATCCTCAGCGACGCCGGCCTGACCATCTGATCGCAGAGCCCGACCGCCGGTCGGTCAGCGCCGGCTCTGCCACGTCGCCGGGACGGGCAGAATGAGGCCATGCGATATGTGATCATCGGGGCGGGCGCGGTCGGCGGGACCATCGGCGTACGGCTGGCCCAGGCCGGCCGGGACGTGACCCTGGTGGCCCGGGGCGCGCACCTGGACGCGATCCGCGCGCGGGGTCTGACCCTGCGCCAGCCCGACGGCGAGGTCACCGCCCGGCTCGCCGCCGTGGACGGCCCCGGCGACCAGCCGCTGCCCGCCGACACGGTGCTGGTCCTCACCGTCAAGTCGCAGGACACCTCCGGCGCGCTGGCCGCCTGGGTGGACGCGCCGGTGGCCGGCGGCGGCACGGCGGGCGAGCGGCTGCCGCTGGTCACCGCGCAGAACGGGGTGGCGAACGAACGCGCCGCGCTGCGACTCTTCGCCGACGTGCATCCGGTCTGCGTGTGGCTGCCGGCCACCCACCTGGAGCCGGGCGTGGTGGTGGCGAACGGATACCCGCACCCCGAGATGCTGCATGTCGGGCGGTACCCGTCCGGCGCCGACGACACCGATCAACGGGTCGCCGCGGACCTCACCGCCGCCGGGTTCGTCGCTCCGATCCGGCCGGACGTGATGCGCTGGAAGTACGGCAAGCTGCTCAGCAACCTCGGCAACGGCCTGCAGGCGCTGCTCGGCCGGGACATCCCGGAGGCGCTGGCCGAGCGGGTACGCGCCGAGGGCCTGGCCGCGTTCGCCGCCGCGAGCATCGCCCACACCTCGCCGGAGGAGGAGAAGGCCGAACGCGGCGACCTCGTCCAGCAGCGGCCCGTCGACGGCGAGGGTCGCTCCGGCGGCTCCACCTGGCAGAGTCTCGCCCGGGGCACCGGCTCCACGGAGGTGGACCACCTCAACGGGGAGATCACGCTGCTGGGCAGGCTGCACGGCGTACCGACGCCGGCCAACGTGGCTGTGCAGCGCGCGGTGCGCCGGGCCGTCCGGGAGCGCATCGCGGCCGGCGCGTTCCCGCTCGCCGAGCTGGAGAAGATGCTCGCCTGATCGTGGCAACCGACGGCCCCGCCCGGCGCGTGTTCCCTGCGACCGACACGGGGAGGTAGTGGGTGCCGGACGTCGACGGGTTCGACGAGTTCTACCGAGGAAGCCGGCAACGGCTGCTCGGTTTCGTCTACGTGCTCACCGGCGACCGGGTCGAGGCGCAGGACGCCGTGCAGGAGGCGTACATCCGGGCATGGCAGCGCTGGTCGACGGTCAGCCAGTACGACGAGCCGGAGGCGTGGGTGCGGGTGGTGGCCAGCCGCATCGCGGTCAGCCGGTGGCGCAGCCTGCGCAGTCGGGCCCGCGCGTACCTGCGGCACGGGGCCACCGAGACCGTTCCCGGCCCGGGCACCGACACCGTCGAGGTGGTCGCCGCGCTGCGCCGGCTGCCCGAGGAGCAACGCGTCGCCATCGCCCTCTACTACCTGGTCGGCATGCCGGTCGCCGAGGTGGCACGGGAGACCGATGCCCCGGTCGGCACGGTCAAGGCCCGGCTCTCCCGGGGGCGCGCCGCGCTCGCCGGGCTGCTCGCCGTCTCTGATCTGGAGGAGGCTACCGATGCGTGACGACCTGGGATTCGTCGAACAGGTCCGCCGTGACCTGGAGGACGTGCGATGGCCAGAGCCGCAGGAGATCCGGGCCCGGGCCCGGCGGCGCGGCCGACGCACCGCCGTGGCGGCGACGGTCGTGCTGACGCTCGCGGGCGTTTCCGCCTTCGTCGCGACCGGAGGGGGTGGAGAGTCGGTGCCGCCTCCGGTGGCGGCCTCGGCCTCCCCGACCCCAGCCGCCCGTGGCGAGATCGCCGCCGAGTCCCTGGTGCAGCCGGGCGACCTGGCGCAGCCGGCGCAGGTGCAGCTCGGCGAGTCGGACTTCGCGCAGCCGATCCGGGTGGATCCGATGCTGGGTTACTGCGGGCAGAGCCGGGGGATGACGCCGACCTGGCCGATGTCCCGCTGGTCACGGTCGCAGACCCTGCTGCGGGAACGCCCCGTCGGCGTCGACCACACGGTCGGTGACCTGCTGCTCAAGCAGGATCTGTACCGGGTGGCGCCGGAGACGGGTGCGTCGTTGTTCGCCGACCTCGACCGACTGCTCGCCACCTGCGCCGACTGGGCGAGCGCCGGGCCTTACACGACGGCGGAACAGACGGTGACCGCGGAGGCCGTGCACAACTGGACAGTCGTCCAGCGGGGCTTCGCAGGCGACGGAGCCGCCATGGTGCGTCACACCCAGTCGCCGGTCCGCGACCAGAAGACCGGTGAGATCATTGGCGACGCGCCCCGACCGACCAGCACGGTGGTGGTGCGGGTGGGCGATGTGGTCGCGGTGCTCACCCTGGGACGGGACGGCACCGAGCCGGAGCTGAGCCGCCTCGCCGAGGTGGCTGCCCGCCGCATGTGCCTCGCCGCCAACCCGCCGTGCTGACGTGAGCCGGTTCCCGATCCGCGCAACTTCAGGGATGTAGGCGCCTCCGGGCGCCCGGAGGCCACTCTTTCCCTGAAGTTGCGCAGGCCCCGAGCGCGCTCAGAGGGGGATGTTGCCGTGCTTCTTCGGGGGAAGGGTTTCGCGCTTGGTGCGCAGGATTCGTAGCGCCCGGACGATCTGGGTGCGCGTCTCGTGCGGCGGGATCACCGAGTCGATGTACCCGCGCTCGGCCGCCACGTACGGATTGGCCAGGGTGTCCTCGTACTCGGCGATCTTCTCGGCGCGGACCGCCGCCGGGTCCTCGGCGCCGGCCAGCTCGGAGCGGTAGAGGATGTTCACCGCGCCCTGCGCGCCCATCACGGCGATCTGCGCGGTCGGCCAGGCGAAGTTCAGGTCCGCGCCCAGGTGCTTGGAGCCCATCACGTCGTACGCCCCGCCGTACGCCTTGCGGGTGATCACGGTGACCTTGGGGACGGTCGCCTCGGCGTACGCGTAGATGAGCTTCGCGCCCCGGCGGATGATGCCGTCCCACTCCTGGCCGGTGCCGGGCAGGAACCCGGGCACGTCCACGAAGGTCAGCACCGGGATGTTGAACGCGTCGCAGGTGCGGACGAACCGTGCGGCCTTCTCCGAGGCGGCGATGTCCAGGGTGCCGGCGAAGTGCATGGGCTGGTTGGCCACCACCCCGACCGGACGCCCCTCGACCCGGCCGTAGCCGACCACGATGTTCTGCGCGTAGAGCGGCTGGACCTCCAGGAACTCCCCGTCGTCGAGGACGTGCTCGATCACCCGGTGCATGTCGTACGGCTGGTTGGCCGAGTCCGGGATCAGCGTGTCCAGCTCGCGGTCCTCGTCGCTGATCGCCAGCTCGGCGGGAGCCTCGTAGACCACCGGCTCGTCGAGGTTGTTCGACGGCAGGTACGACAGCAGCGCCTTGACGTACTCGACGGCGTCCTCCTCGTCGCTCGCGAGGTAGTGCGCGTTGCCGCTGCGCGAGTTGTGCGTCCGGGCGCCACCCAGCTCCTCCATGCCGACGTCCTCGCCGGTCACCGTCTTGATCACGTCGGGGCCGGTGATGAACATGTGGGAGGTCTGGTCGACCATCACGGTGAAGTCGGTGACCGCGGGGGAGTAGACCGCGCCGCCGGCGCAGGGACCCATCACCAGGGAGATCTGCGGGATGACCCCGGAGGCCCGGACGTTGCGGAAGAAGATCTCGCCGTAGAGGCCGAGCGAGACCACGCCCTCCTGGATGCGCGCCCCGCCGGAGTCGTTGATGCCGACCACCGGGCAACCGATCTTCATGGCCAGGTCCATCACCTTGATGATCTTCTCGCCGAAGACCTCGCCGAGCGAACCGCCGAAGACCGTGAAGTCCTGCGCGAAGACACACACCTGCCGGCCGTCCACCGTGCCGTAGCCGGTGACCACACCGTCGCCGTACGGGCGGTTCCTCTCCAGCCCGAAGGCCGTGGACCGGTGCCGGGCCAGCTCGTCCAGCTCGACGAAGGAGCCCTCGTCGAGGAGCATCTCGATCCGCTCGCGGGCGGTCTTCTTACCGCGCGCGTGCTGCTTCTCGACCGCGCGTGCGGATCCGGCGTGCACCGCCTCGTCGACGCGGCGCTCCAGGTCCGCCAGCTTGCCCGCGGTGCTGTGCATGTTGGTCCCGGTCTCGGTAGTCACCCTGGGAATATAACGATGGTTCAGGTCGCCGCCGCTGTGCAGTACACCTCAGTGCGGTGCGGGCGCCGCCGTAGGCTGGCGGCATGCCGGGCTCCCCGTACACCGATCTGGACCGCCCGCCACTGTCGGCGACCCGGCTGCGGCGCGCGCTGGTCGCGCCGCACGGCCCGTGGGCCCGGTTGGACCTGCTCACCGAGACGGGTTCCACCAACGCCGACGTGGCCGAGGCGGCCCGGGCCGGCGAGCCGGAGGGACTGGTCGTGGTCGCCGAGCGGCAGACCGCCGGGCGTGGCCGGCGCGGCCGGGTCTGGCAGTCACCGCCGCGGGCCGGGATCACCACCAGCGTGCTGCTGCGGCCCGGTGAGGCCGTGCCGGACCGCGGTTGGCCGGCGGCACCGCCCACGGGGTACGGCTGGCTGCCGCTGCTGGCCGGCGTCGCGCTGGTCGAGGCGGTGGCCCGGCTGGCCGAGCTGGAGGCGTCCCTGAAGTGGCCCAACGACCTGCTGATCGGCGACGCCAAGTGCGCCGGCGTGCTGGCCGAGGGGATTCCCGGGCGTTCGCCGGCCCAGCCGCCGGCCATCGTGCTCGGCATCGGCCTCAACGTGACGCTGCGCGCCGAGGAGCTGCCGGTGAACCCGACCGGGCTGCCGGCCACCTCGCTGCAACTGGCCGGCGCGGCGGCCACCGACCGGGACCCGCTTCTCCGGGCGCTGCTGCGGGCGGTGGCCGACTGGTACGACCGCTGGCGGTCCGCCGGCGGGGACGCCGTGGCGAGCGGCCTGCGCGACGCCTATCTGGCGGCCTGCGCCACGATCGGCCGTGACGTGCGAATCCTGCTGCCCAACGGCGACGACGTGACCGGCACCGCCACCGGCGTCGATGCCGACGGCCAACTCCTCATCACCACCCCCACCGGCAACCGCGTCCTAGCGGCGGGCGACGTCCTCCACCTGCGCTGACCCGTCGCCCACTCTCCGCGATCTTGCAGTTGCTGCCTGGGTGAAAAGGTCGAAAGCCGCACAACGGCGACCGAAAGTGCAAGATCGCGAAGAGTGGGTGGGTGGCCGCGTGGCGGATGTTGTCTACCCGGGTGGGGGGTTTACGGTCAGCGCGTCGTTTCCCCGTTGGAGGTTGCCGTGGCGTTCCCCGAAGACGTGCTCACCGAGGACGAGCATGTCGTGCTGCACTTGCACCCGCACTGGAAGGCGTTGATCCGGCCGATCGCGGTGCTGGTGCTCGCCGTCGCCGCGGTGGTGGCCGGCGTGCTGCTGCTGCCCTCGAGCGGTGGTGGGTCGATCGCGCTGGCCGTGATCGGCGTGATCGCGCTGGTGGCGGCGCTCTGGCTGGGGCTGTGGCCGTTCCTGGTCTGGCGCACCACGCACTACCTGTTCACCGATGAGCGGGTGCTGCTCCAGCAGGGTGTCTTCTCCCGGGATCGGCGGGACATCCCGCTCACCCGGATCAACGACCACTCGATGAACCAGCGGTTCCTGGAGCGGGTGCTCGGCTGCGGCACGCTGACCATCGAGTCCGCCGGCGAGCGGGGCCAGTCGGTCCTCTCGGACGTCCCGGGCGTCGGCCGGGTGCAGACCAAGCTGTACGAACTGGTCGAGGCGCAGCACGACAAGCATTCGCTGGGCGACGGGGAGATGCGCGACATCCTCGCCGACATGCGCGAGGGCAAGCCGCTGCGCGACACCACGACCTGATCCGGACGGGTGACCGCCCCGGCCGACGGGTCGGGGCGGGTCAGTCGGACGGGCTCCCGGACGGGTCCGCCGCGGGCGGTTCATCCTCGGGTGCGGGCTCGGTCGGGCGCAGCGCGAACCAGCCACGGAAGCGGGTCCGCAGCACCTCCTGCTCGGGCCGGTCGTCGGGGCCGAGGCGGAGCATGGTGCCGGTGAGGCTGACGGTGCCGAGGCCCGGACGGGCGGTGGACGGCCGGGCGCCCATCACGTCGACCCGGACGGCGAGCCGGTCTCCGGCACGCACGGGGGCGAGCCAGCGCAGCTCCTCCAGGCCGGGCGAGGCGTCCGCCGCCGCGCGGGACAGCAGGTGGTCGACGTACGCCCGCATGAACAGGCTGACGGTGTAGAAGCCGCTCGCGATGAGGCCGCCGTGCCGGCTCTCCCCGGCCAGCTCCGCGTCGACGTGGTACCACTGCGGGTCGAAGCGGCGGGCGAAGGCCACCATCTCGTCGCCGTCCACGGTGACAACGCCCAGGTCGACCGTGAGACCCGGCACGAGATCTTCGAAGAACAGTGCGGCGGGGGCCCCGGTGCCGGAGCGCGTGGTGGGGGCGGTCACCGGCGGGGCGAGCGGCGGGTGCCGGCGTGCAGCTCCGCGGCGAGTTCCGCGTCCAGGTCGGCGGTGAGGCCGGTCGTCAACGGCATGGACCGCCCCTGGGTGGGAGCGCCGTTCGGGCTGGGTGCCGGCGCGGGGCGTTCGTCAGCCTGCGCCTCCTCCAGCTCGGAGACGGATTCGGCGAGCTCGGCGACCGGGTCCATCTCGGCCATCGTGTCCCACTCGTCGCGCGGAATGCTGTGCCAGGTGGGCTCGGGCTTCGCGTCGGCCTGGGCCGGTTCGACGGGCTGGAAGACGAAGGTCCGGTACGACCAGAACCGGAACAGCGTGGCCAGCAGAACGCCGCCCGTCTTCGCCACGTTCAGCGCCAGCAGGCCGTGCACGCCGAGCCCGTACTTCGCCGCGGCCAGAACGCCCAGCTCGATGATCAGGCCGGTCGCGTTGAACAGGAAGAACAGGACGTACTCGCGTCTGAGCGCCGATTTCGGGCGATCCCGGTACGTCCAGTGACGATTCATTAGATAAGACGTGATCGTGGCGACGATGGTCGCGATCACGGTGGCCTTCAGTTGTCCGTCGGCAAAGACCGTGAGTGCAAGTGCATTGAACACCGCGTAATTGATGACGGTGTTGATGCCGCCGACGATGCCGAATTTGAGCGCCTCGTGGATGAACTTCTGCCAGCGCTCAGGCAGCAGACGGACAAGACGCATGCGAAACACCTTAGGTCAGTCGGTGAAGCCGGCGATCACCGGCCGAACGAGGTGGGCGGCAGGTCACGCCCCGTGGTCACGGTCGTGCTTCACCTGCGGAACGGTCGGGGTTCCCGCTTCGACGAAGACGAACCGCCGGTAGGACCAGAATCGGAACAGCGTGCCGAGGCCCGTGCCGACGACGAAGCTGGCGACGTTGTCGGCCAGCGGCGTCTGGAAGACGGCCGGCCAGATGCTGCCGAGCCCGTACCGGCTGATCGCGAGGCAGGCCACCGCGATGCCGAGACCGACGGCGTTGAAGAAGAAGAAGAGCGCGTACTCCCGGGCCGGGTTGTTGCGCTGGCGGTGCCGCCACGTCCAGAACCGGTTGCCGACGAACGCGACGGAGGCCGCGATCACGGTGGAGATCGTCTTCGCCGTCACCTGCTCCATGCCGCGCGCGGTCGTCAGGTAGTTGAAGAGGGCGAAGTCGAGGAGGAAGGCGATGCCGCCCACCGTGGCGAACTTGCTCAACTCGCGGACGAGGTGACCGAAACGGTCGAGCAGTGCGCGGACCAGACCCGGTCGGGTCTGCCGGGGACCCGGTTGTTCCCCGGTCATTGTCGCGGCCACGGGCCGAGCCTACCGGCTGTTGACCAGTCAGCGGGGTAGCAACGGCGAGCAGGCGTCGTCACTGGTGCCGACCCTCCGTCGGGTGCGCCGTTGTTGAACGCAGCGTAACCAATGAGGAGGACTGACGCGCTGCGGAACGGGAATCACTCAACCGGTCGGCGGGACCGGTCCACGGCCCGACCGCCACTCACGTCGGCCGGGGTGCACAACAAGATTTGCGTGAAACTGCGCGGGAAAGCGGGTATCAGATCGTGATGCCGCAGCGTGGCCGTACCTTGTGCAGTTCTTCACAACCTGTCCCACTGACTCGGAAGGCTGCCCGGTTTACGCTGAGGCCAATCCCAGGTTTCCACGAAGGCGACGCATCGCGCCGCTGAGACTCGTGCATCCCATAGATCGGTCAGCGTCGACCACCAAGGAGATGTGTCATGGTTGCTCCGGCTGTTGTGCGGGGTATCGATCAGGCCCCGACGTCCCATCCGAAACTGCTCGCCTGGGTCCGTGAGGTCGCGGAACTGACAACCCCCGACCGTGTCGTCTGGGTGGACGGGTCCGACGAGGAGTGGCGCCGCCTCACCGACGAGCTGGTCGAGGCCGGAACCCTGATCCGATTGAACCCGGAGAAGAAGCCCAACTCGTTCTACGCGCGTACCGACCCGACGGACGTCGCGCGGGTCGAGGAGCGCACCTTCATCTGCTCCGTCGACGAGGCGGACGCCGGCCCCACCAACAACTGGATGGCGCCGGCCGAGATGAAGCGGACGATGACCGACCTGTACCGCGGCTCGATGCGCGGTCGCACCATGTACGTCATCCCGTTCGTCATGGGGCCGGTCGAGTCCGAGAGCCCCATGTTCGGCGTCGAGATCACCGACAGCCCGTACGTGGTCGCCTCGATGCGCATCATGACGCGGATGGGCGCGTCCGTCCTCGAGGCGATGGGCAACGACGCCGACTTCGTGCACGCGCTGCACTCGATCGGCGCCCCGCTCGCCCCCGGCCAGCAGGACGTGGCCTGGCCGTGCAACGAGACGAAGTACATCTCGCACTTCCCGGAGACCCGGGAGATCTGGTCGTTCGGCTCCGGTTACGGCGGCAACTCGCTGCTCGGCAAGAAGTGCTACTCGCTGCGGATCGCCAGCGTGATGGGGCGTGACGAGGGCTGGCTCGCCGAGCACATGCTGATCCTCAAGATCACCTCGCCGGAGGGCAAGGTCCACCACATCGCCGGCGCCTTCCCGTCCGCCTGTGGCAAGACCAACCTGGCGATGGTCGAGCCGACCATCCCGGGCTGGAAGGTCGAGACCATCGGCGACGACATCGCCTGGATGCGGTTCGGCCAGGACGGCCGGCTGTACGCGGTCAACCCGGAGTACGGCCTCTTCGGTGTCGCGCCGGGCACCGACTGGAAGACCAACGCCAACGCGATGCGGACGCTGGACCGGGGCAACTCCATCTTCACCAACGTGGGTCTCACCGACGACGGGGACGTCTGGTGGGAGGGCATGGGCGAGCCCCCCGCGCACCTGATCGACTGGAAGGGCAACGACTGGACGCCGGAGAGCGACAGCCTCTCCTCGCACGCGAACAGCCGGTTCTGCACCCCGATCACCCAGTGCCCGATCCTCGCCGACGAGTACTTCGACCCGAACGGGGTGCCGATCGACGCGATCCTCTTCGGCGGCCGCCGCAAGGACACCATCCCGTTGGTGACCGAGGCCCGCGACTGGGTGCACGGCGTCTACATGGGTGCCACGCTCTCCTCGGAGACGACCGCCGCCGCGTCCGGCGCGGTCGGCGTGGTCCGCCGCGACCCGATGGCCATGCTGCCGTTCATCGGCTACCACGCCGGTGACTACTTCCGGCACTGGATCGAGATGGGTAAGGGCGCCGACGGCGACGAGGCCAAGCTGCCCAAGATCTACTACGTCAACTGGTTCCGCAAGGACCCGGACGGCTCCTTCCTCTGGCCGGGCTTCGGCGAGAACTCGCGTGTGCTCAAGTGGATCGTCGAGCGGCTCGAGGGCCGGGCCGACGCGGTGGAGACCCCGGTGGGCATGGTGCCCGCGCCGGACTCCTTGGACGTCGAGGGCCTGGACATGACCCCGGAGGACGTCCGGATCGCGCTGAAGGTCGACCCGGACGAGTGGCGCAACGAGTTGCCGCTGGTCACCGAGTGGTTCGAGAAGTTCGGTGACAAGCTGCCGGGCGTGCTCTGGGCCGAACTGGACGCGCTGCGGGCACGCCTGGACGCCGAGCAGCCGCAGCGGTAGGTGTGAGACGAGCCCGTCACGGGCATCATCGGATCCCATGAGGACGGCCGCCGAGACCGAGGTCCGGCGGCCGTCCGCCGTCCGGGTGCTCACCATCCTGCTCGCGACGACCGCGGCGGCCACCGTCGTGGTCGAGCTGCTCAACTGGTGGTACGCCCCTGAGCAGGGCTTCGGCCTGGCGGTGCGGACCGGCTGGGCGATGCTGCGCTCGTTCGGCTTCCTGCTGCTGATCGGGCACGTCCACCGGGGGCGGACGGTGGCCCGCCCCTTCGGACTGATCCTCGCGGTCACCACGGTCTTCGCGGTCGGCCGGCTGATCGTGCCCCGGCAGGGGGTGCCGCCGCTGCCCGGCCTGCTCGGCTTCGCCGCGCTCACCGCCCTCTGCGCGGCGGTGGTGTGGATGCTCTACCGCTCGTCGGCGCTGGCCGGTCACCTGGTTCGGCACCGGCCGCGACTGGTCATCGACCGGGCCGGCATCTCCTGGCGGGAGACCCCGCCGCGCCGGCCACAGGTCAGCGCCTGGCTGCTGACCAGCCGGGTCGCCGCGTTCACCTACAGCCCGCTGATGCTGGTGCCGGCGTTGGTGGCCGGCGGCTCCATCCTGGACGACCGGCTGGAGGCGGTGCCGGCCGTGCTGTTCTGGTTCGGCGCCGGCATCGCGGCCAGCTACGCGGTGCTGTTCTGCACCGCGTTCCTCATGCGCGGAAAGAGCTGGGCTCGCGGGCTGCTGGTCGTCGTCACGGTGGTCGTGCTCGCCGTGGACCTGCCGCTGTGCTGGTGGTTGCTGGGCGTGGACGGCCTGGTCCGGGACGGCGCCCCGCTGCTCGCCGCCGCCGCGCTGACGCTGCACGGTCTCTGGCGCGCCTCCCGCGCCGCCGACGCCGCCCCGGCCTGAACCCGGTCGACGCGAGCGGGCAGGAGGCAGGATGGCGGGTGGCGTCGGTCACAGCGGCCGGCGTCGGCGGCGCAGGCGGTTCGCCGGGCGGGCGGGAACGGCCGGGCCGTGTCGGCGGAGGGAGGCGCGCGTGAGCGACGAATTCGACGTGGTGGTGGTGGGAGCGGGGCCGGCGGGGGCGGCCGCCGCGCTGACGGCCCGCCGGGCGGGTGCCAGCGTGCTGCTGCTGGACCGGGCCGACTTTCCCCGGGACAAGGCGTGTGGCGACGGGATCGCCGCGCACTCGGTGGACGTACTCGCCGAGCTGGGTGTGACCGGGGCGGTGGCGGGCTACGCCCCGCTGCCGGCGCTGCGCATGATCGCCCCCGGCGGCGGTGCGGTGGCCCGCGCCCTGCCCCGACCGGCGTACACCGTGCCCCGGCAGGTCTTCGACGCGCGGCTGGTGGCGGCGGCGGTGGCCGCCGGCGCGCAGCTGCGCCGGCACACCGTGCGGCGGGTCGAGCCGCGCGCCGACCGGGTGGTCCTCGACGGTGAGCTGTCCGGACGGGTGGTGGTGGGCGCGGACGGCGCCGGGTCGGTGGTCCGCCGTGCGCTCGGCCATCCCGTGAACCCCGACCGGCACCTGGCGCTGGCCATCCGGGGGTACGCGCCGGCGCTGCCCGGCCCGTCGGAGCAGCTCATCGTCACCTCGCACGCGCGCTGGCCGGCGTACGCCTGGTCGTTCCCGATCGGCGACGGGCGGGCGAACGTCGGGTACGGGGAGGTGCTGCGCGGCGAGCCGTTGAGCCGGGGATACCTGCTGGACCGGCTGGCCGCGTTGCTGCCCGGCACCGACCTGGCGACGGTGACCGCGCTGCGCGCCCACCACCTGCCGCTGTCCACCCATCGGCCCGCACCCGGGAGGGGCCGGACGTTGCTGGTCGGCGACGCCCTGTCGCTGATCAATCCGTTCACGGGGGAGGGCATCTTCTACGCGCTGCTCTCCGGCGCGCTGGCCGGGGCAGCGGCGGCCCGGGCACCCGAGAGCGCCGCCCGCCGCTACGCCGACGGGCTGCGCCGTCGGCTCGGCACCCACCTGCGGCACAGCTCGGTTGCGGCCTGGCTGGCGCGACGCCGGCGAGTGGTCGACGCGGCGGTCCGGGCGGCCCGTCGGGACGACCGGGTGTTCGACGACGTGGTCGAGTTGGGGCTCGGCGACGGGCGGCTCACCGCCCGTACCCTGGCCATGATCGGCATCGGGCTCCCCGGCGGGGATGGGGCTCCGAGGCGGTGATCCGTCCGGCGGGTCGCTACGCTGCTAGGTGATGACGCTGCGGAACCTTATCTACTCCGTGTACGAGCGCCGGCTCACGGCGAAGCTCGCGGGTAAGCCGGTGCCCCGACACGTCGGGGTGATGTGCGACGGCAACCGCCGGTGGGCCAGGGAGATGGGCTACGTCGACCCGAACGACGGGCACCGGGTCGGCGCCGCGAAGATCAAACACGTCCTGGGCTGGTGCGACCAGGCCGGCATCGGGCACGTGACGCTCTACCTGCTGGCCACGGACAACCTGCGCCGGCCGGCCAGCGAGCTGGATCCGCTACTGAAGATCATCGAGGATCTGGTGGTGGAGCTGGCCGAGGAGGGCAACCCCTGGCGGCTGCGCATCGTCGGCGCGCTCGACCTGCTGCCCGCGCAGACGGCGGCGGCGCTCAAGGGCGCCGAGGAGCGCACGCGGGAGCGCAGCGGCGGCGCGGAGGTCAACATCGCGGTGGGCTACGGCGGCCGGCGGGAGATCACCGACGCGGTCCGCTCGCTGCTGCTGGAGCACGCCGCCTCCGGCGGCACCATCGAGGAGTTGGCCGAGGTGCTGGACGTCGAGCACATCGCCGAGCACCTCTACACCCGCGGCCAGCCCGATCCCGACCTGGTCATCCGCACCAGCGGCGAGCAGCGCCTGTCCGGTTTCATGCTCTGGCAGTCCGCGCACTCGGAGTTCTATTTCTGCGAGCTCAACTGGCCAGATTTCCGGCACATCGACTTCCTGCGCGCACTGCGGTCGTACGCCACCCGGCAACGCCGCTACGGCGCCTGAGCGGACACACCGCACAGGCACCCGTAGCGGACGTGCTGTCGGCCTGCTCAGGGCAGGTGCGTCAGCGCCCGGGTGAGGAAGTCGCCCAGGGCGGCGGGGGACTCGATGGTCAGGTCCGCGGCGTCGGCCACCTCGTGGCCGGTCTCCGGGTTGGCCACGGCGACGCAGACGCCGAGGAAGTCCGGGTCGGCGGCGGCCCGGGCGCGCAGCGCGGCGAACGCCTTGATGTCCGAGACGTCGTCGCCGAAGTACCAGGCGCCGGTGGCCCCCCGGATCACCTCGCCGATGACCATGCCCTTGTCCCGGTCGACGGGCGGCTTGAGCTCCAGCACCATGCGCCCGGCCTGCACCCGCAGCCCCAGCCGGTCGGCCTGCGCCTGCCCCCACTGCTGCACGGTCGGACCGAGCTGCGGCGCGGTACGCCAGTGCAGCGCGACGGAGAGCCGCTTGTACTCGACCAGCGTGCCCGGCGGCAGCTCAGCCCGGGCCAGGTCGGCCAGCTCCGCCATGGTCGGCACCCAGGGCAGCGCGGCCGGTTCGGTGACCGTCTCGCCACCGGAGTGGCTGTGCTCCAGCCCGTAGAGGCCGTAGAGATCCACCCCGGCGAGCCCGCCGAGCTGGTCCCGGAGGAACTCCACCGGTCGGGCGGAGACGATCGCGACACGCTGCACCACCGGGGCCAGCGCCTCGATGGCGGCCAGCGCCTTGGGCGCGGGGCGTACCGCGGTCGGATCGTCGTCGACGGGCGCGAGCGTGCCGTCGAAGTCGAAGAAGAGCACGGTCCCCGCGGCCCGGCCGGCGGTTATCCGCCATGCCTGGTCGGCGTTCAACGGGGTCCTCGGCGTCTGATTGCCCAGATTCAACGGCGGCACGCGCGTCAGCGTACCCCGGCGATCGGGGCTCATTCCTGGCCGAGCCGGCCCGCCCGGCGGCGCATCGTCAGCGTTCGGCGGCTCCTCGCCCGCGGCGGCCGAACGGCACCACCGCCGCCTCCTGTCCGTGGCTCAGGAGATATCCCTCCACGAACCCGGTGTTGCGATCACCGGTGTGGTTCTCGATCTCGTTGAGCCGCGCGACCAGGAACTCGGTGAGCGCGCTGATCCGGTCGTTGAGCCGCTCGTGCAGCTCGGCGACGACGGCCAGGATGACCGCGGTGCCGGCACTGGTGAGCACGAGGAGGTTGACGAGCAGCGGAAGCTGCCCGCCGTTGACCGCGAGAGTCACCACGTTGCCGGTCACCCACAGTGTCATGGACACCGTGGCGACCACGACTGCCAACCACTTCAGGGTCATGGACAGACCCCTCCTTCTGTCCCGCAGGGCTGGGTTCGGCCTTGTCCCGTCCCCCCGCCGACGACGAGCCCAAGCAGTACGAATAGGGACGCTAGCGTGCCCGTTCCGGCCCCGGAGGCAAACGAATGAACCCGACCAGGCGTTCTTTCGCCATCTGAGGAACTACCCTGCTTGATTCCCTCTTTTTCGGACATCGACCGGCAACGTTGGGCGGTATGCGAGGTACCGGATGGTTTCGCGGATGTGGAACTTCTCCGCGTCCGACACGTTGGGGTCGATCAGCCGGCGCAGCAGGGCCTCCACGTCCGGGTCCATCGGCGGCGCGGGTTGACCGGCGCGCGGGCCGGCGGCCGTGCGGTCCCAGCCGAGCGCGGCGAAGGCCGCGGCCGGGTTGAGCCCCAGGCCCTCGCAGAAGGCGACCACCCGTTCCGCCTCCGGGTCGCTGGCCCAGTCGCCGCGGACCCACCGGTTGATGGTCTGCCGCGAGACGCCGGTGCGTCGGGACACCTCGGTGCCGCTCCAGGCCCGGGTCGCCCGCGCCTCTTCCAGCGCACGTCGGACGAAGGTGGCGAAGGCGATCTTCCGCGCATTGGCCGTCTCGGTCACCCCGTGACGGTACGGCCACTCGGCCGCGCCCGCGCGACCCGGCGCGCTGCTGTCACGCGAACGTGACGGATTCCTCGGATTTCCGGTAAACGATCCAGTGCCGCTCTTGAGGGGTGTCACCCGGGCAGAATAGATGCCCGTAGTGGTGGCGGTAAACGGCCGAAAAGCTGATACTGTCACGCTCATGGGACAATCTACGGTGTGTCTCGTGCATGAGACGACTGGTGCTCACATGCGTCACACCTCCGTTGCCAGGGAGGTGTGGTGACCGAGCTCGCCACCCGAGCCCAGGCCTTCGGGCTGATCGCCGAGGGGGTGGCCGCGGGGCTGTGCGCTCCCTGGCGCCTCTACCTCGCCCGAGGCTGCCGTTACCTGTCGCTGAGCGTCGGCGACCGCGCCGAGTGGAACGCCTGGCGTACCCATCTCGGCTGCCCGGAGCTGAGCGTCCGCGTCTACGACGCCGGCGGCGAGATCCGCCGTTCGTCCGTGGCCGAGGTCGTCCTGGACGGCTGCCGGATCAGCGTCGAGCTGGTCGAGGAGGTCAGCACCGACGACCTGGACCGCCTGCTGGTCGCGGATCCCACCACCGTCGAGCCGGAGGAACGATGACGCGACGTCCGGGACCGGCCGGAGCCGCCCGATGAGCCCGTTCCTGGCGGTCTTCCTCGTCCTGGTGCTCGGTGCGACCAGCTATGCGGCCGGCCGCCTGCACGGGCAGCTCAGCTACCGCATCGGCTACCGCTTCGGCTACCGGCAGGGCTACTTCGACGGCGACCGGGGCGCCTGGAACCGGCGGCGCCGAGACGCCCAGGCCGCCATCGCCTCCGCCCTGTCGGTCTCGCCGGCGGGCGTCGTCCGCTCCGCGGGCACCGTCGCCCGCCCCGGCGCCACTGCCCGCTCCGGCGCTGTGGTCGGCCCCGGCACCACCTACACCGGCTCGTCGTTCACCGCGCCGGCCGCCCCGATCACCGGGCGGCACCCGACCGGCACGCTCGTCCGACGGACCGGCTGAGGTCGGCCGGCGGGCCGCCCCGGGCGGCCCCGCCGACCGACGCCACGAGCGCGGTGCGTCGTCCGCGGCGGACACGCACCGTCGGGGCCACGTCAGACCGGTGACGGTGGCCCCGCCGGCCGGGATGCGCGCAGGGGGCATGCATCCCGGCCGGCTTCGCCGCGTCCACCGCCCAGCGGCTGGGCGGCGCCCGGTGCCCGTCGCCTGAGTCGCCGGGTTGTTCACACGGCCGTCTCCGGAGATCCACGATCGCCCTCTAGCCGGGACGGTCCGCCGCCGCTAGCGTCTAGGCATGGCACGGGGTTCTCCCGAGCCAACCGGCCCGCCCGGACCTGCGACCTCGCGCACGGGGCCCGCATCCGACCCCGTGTCACCCGGGCACCGGACGAGGCGGAACACGGGTGGCCGGGTGCCCATCCGTCGGAGCAGGCCTGTGACGACTCGCCGTACCACCGCCGGTGCCGACCAGACCCCGGCCGCGACTGCCACGACCCGCCGCGCCACCCGGAGCCGCCGTACGGCGGCCGCCGCGCCGGCCGACCCCAAGGAGCCGCGACCAGCCGGCCAGGCATTCGTCCTGGACACGTCCGTGCTGCTCTCCGATCCGGCGGCGTTCCACCGGTTCGCCGAGCACGAGGTGGTCCTGCCGCTGGTGGTCATCACCGAGCTGGAGGGCAAGCGGCACCATCCGGAGCTGGGCTGGTTCGCCCGGCAGTCGCTGCGGATGCTCGACGAGCTGCGGATCCAGCATGGTCGGCTGGACCGGCCGGTGCCCGCCAACGACGTCGGCGGCACGCTGCGCGTGGAGCTCAACCACACCGACGACGGTGTGCTGCCGCCCGGCTTCCGCACCGAGAGCAACGATGCCCGGATCCTCTCCGTGGCGCTCAACCTCGCTGCCGAGGGGCGGGAGGTCACCCTGGTCAGCAAGGACATGCCGCTGCGGGTCAAGGCCGCCTCGGTGGGCCTGCGGGCCGACGAGTACCGGCACGGGCAGGCCAGCGACCCGACCTGGACCGGCATGGCCGAGTTGGACCTGGGCGAGGAGCAGATCGGCCGGTTGTACGCCGGGGAGGCGCTCGACGTCGACGAGGCGGCCGGTCTGCCCTGCCACACCGGCCTGGTGCTGCACTCGACGCGCGGCTCCGCACTCGGCCGGGTGCTGCCGGACAAGTCGGTCCGGCTGGTCCGCGGCGACCGGGAGGCGTTCGGGCTGCACGGCCGTTCGGCCGAGCAGCGGGTCGCCCTCGACCTGCTGCTCGACGAGTCGATCGGGATCGTCTCGCTGGGCGGCCGGGCCGGCACCGGCAAGTCGGCGTTGGCGCTCTGCGCCGGGCTGGAGGCGGTGATGGAGCGCCGCCGGCACAAGAAGGTGATCGTGTTCCGCCCGCTGTACGCCGTCGGCGGCCAGGAGCTGGGCTACCTGCCCGGTTCGGAGTCGGAGAAGATGTCGCCGTGGGCCCAGGCGGTCTTCGACACGCTCGGCGCGGTGGTGCACGAGAACGTGCTGGAGGAGGTCACCTCCCGGGGCATCCTGGAGGTTCTGCCGCTGACCCACATCCGTGGGCGCAGCCTGCACGACGCCTTCGTGATCGTGGACGAGGCCCAGTCCCTGGAGCGCGGTGTGCTGTTGACCGTGCTGTCCCGCATCGGGCAGGGCTCGCGGGTGGTGCTCACCCACGACGTGGCCCAGCGCGACAATCTGCGCGTCGGCCGGCACGACGGCGTCACCGCCGTCATCGAGGCACTCAAGGGCCATCCGCTCTTCGCGCATGTCACGCTCAGCCGTTCGGAGCGGTCTCCGATCGCAGCGATGGTGACGGATCTGTTGGAGGACATCCCGCTGTGATGGTGCTTTTATAGGGGTTTATCCGTATTTTATGTGTGGCGCAGATCACAAACGGCTCGGTTGGTTTCCCATCAGCCTCACTGTGCGCGATGGTGTCCAACGAGCGCCCACGCGCCACAGGCATCGTTGGTGATCGTTCGTCCCGAGACGGGCGGACATCGGCGAAGGTCGGTGCGTCGGCGCGACCGGTACCGGTCGGGGCGCTCGCGGTACGGCCGACGGCCCTCCTGTGGCCCGACGCCGCGCCGCGTCCTTGCCCCCGACGAAGGGACCACTTCGTGAGTCGGCTGTGGAGCCGGTTGGGCGCCCGTACGGCTGCTGTCGCGTTGCTCTCTGTGGGCGTTGCCGGTGGCTTCTACCTGGGCGAAGACCGGGAAACCCAGCAACAGGGCCTGACCGCGCAGGTGAGCGCCGAGGTCGACCGCGTCGACTTCGCCTACCAGCGCGAGCGGCAGTCCGCCCACCAGGTGAAGGTCGCCAAGCAGCGAGCCGCCGAGTACCAGGCCAAGCTCCGGGCGGCGCAGGCCGCCAAGGAGGCCGCCGAGCGTGCCCGCAAGGCCGAGGCCGCCGCGGCGACCCGCAAGCGCGAGCGTGAAGCGCAGAACGCCGCAGCCAAGCCGTACGACGGGCCGATCCCGGCGTCCTGCGAGGAGTACAGCGGCAACCGGAAGATCGGCTGCGCTCTGATGATCGACGCGGGCTTCGGCATCGCGGAGTTCCCGTGCCTGGAGAAGCTCTGGACCAAGGAGAGCGGCTGGAACCACAAGGCCAGCAACTCCTCCTCCGGCGCGTACGGCATTCCGCAGTCGCTGCCGGGCAGCAAGATGGGCTCGATCGCGGACGACTGGCGGACGAACCCGGCCACCCAGATCAAGTGGGGGCTGGGCTACATCAAGGGCAGGTACAAGACGCCCTGTGGCGCCTGGAGCTACTTCCAGAACAACGGCCACTACTGACGGTGTCGAAGGCGGGGCGGGTGGAAGGCGCACTCGCCCCGCCTTCGCGTACCCGGCGGAGCGGGCGGGACGTGAGTGGCGGTCGGCCCCTTTTGCTGATAGCAGTTGTGGGGTGACCCTGCAGCCTGGAAACGGCGACCCCTACCGGTTCGGCACCGAGGCGTTCTACGCCGCGCTCGGCCGGGCCTTCGTCGCCATGTGCGCGGTGGTCCCGTTCCTCTTTCTCATCGAGGCCGCCGACCAGGGCCTGGCGTTCGGCCTGGACGCCACCGCCGGCATCATCCCGAAGCGCATCGACGGGCTGGACGGGGTCTTCTTCTCCCCGTTCCTGCACCACGGCTTCGACCACCTCTACAGCAACAGCATCCCGCTGATCCTGCTGGGCACCTTCGTGCTGGCGGCCGGCGCCCGCCGGTTCCTCTGGTCGACCCTGATCATCATCCTGGTCAGCGGGCTCGGGGTCTGGTTCACCGGCTCGCCCAACTCCGTCGTGGTCGGCGCCAGCGGGGTCATCTTCGGCTACCTGGGCATCCTGCTGACCCGGGGCATCGTCGAGCGCAGCTGGTGGAACTTCGCGGTCTTCCTGCTGGTCGGCCTGCTCTACGGCTGGCAACTGGTCGGCATCCTCCCCACCGACGAGCGGATCTCCTGGCAGGGGCACCTGTTCGGGTTGCTGGGCGGCGTGGTGGCCGCGATCCTGTTCCGCCGTCGCCGCCCGGTCGCTGGCGGCTCCGACTACTCGGGGTCCACCCTCAGCCTGCCCTGACCGGTTCCTCGGCGCGCCTCTGGGACGTGCTTGCCCGCCCGCTGTCACCCGCCTACGGTCGAGATCAGCAAGCGTTGATCCGTGAGCGGAAAGCGACGGTACGCCATGCGCGAGGTCGACATCGCCGTGATCGGGGCCGGTCCGGCCGGCCTCTTCGCCGCGTACTACGCGGGGTTCCGAGGGTTGTCGGTGGCGGTGATCGACGCGCTGCCGGAGCCCGGCGGACAGGTCACGGCGATGTACCCGGAGAAGCTCATCCTGGACGTGGCCGGCTTCCCCGCCGTCAAGGGCCGTGACCTGGTGGCGAACCTGGTGGCCCAGGCCGCCCCGTTCGGGCCGCAGTACCTGCTCGGCACCCGGGCCGAGAAGCTCTCGTACGCCGACGACCGGCCGGTGCTCGGCCTGGCCGGCGGTGAGCAGCTGAGCTGTGGCGCGGTCGTGGTCACCGGCGGGTTGGGCAGCTTCAGCCCCCGGCCGCTGCCCTGCGCCGACGGTGCTCCCGGCTCGGGGATCGTCTACTTCGTCACCGAGCCGGCCGAGCTGGCCGATCGGGACGTGCTGATCGTCGGTGGCGGCGACTCCGCCTTCGACTGGGCGTTGACGCTGCAACCGCTGGCCCGGTCGGTGACCCTCGTGCACCGGCGGGAGAAGTTCCGGGCGCACGCCTCGACGGTCGCCCGGGTGCTGTCGCTGCCGGTGCGGGTGGTGGTCAACGCCGAGGTCACCCGGCTGATCGGGGATGGCGCGGTCACCGGTGCCGAGGTGACCGTGCGCGGCGGCGCGGCCGAGACGCTTCCGGTGGACATCGTGGTGGCCGCGCTCGGCTTCACCGCCGACCTGGGCCCGCTCGCGGAGTGGGGGCTGCGGCTGGACCGCCGCCACATCCTGGTGGACAGCGCGATGGCGACGAACCTGCCGCGGGTCTTCGCCGCCGGTGACATCACCGAGTACCCGGGCAAGGTGCGGCTGATCGCCACGGGCTTCGGCGAGGCCGCGACGGCGGTGAACAACGCCGCCGTGGCGATCGACCCGAGCGCCCACCTGTTCCCCGGGCACTCCTCCGACGCCGGCTGACCCGCGGCACCGGATCGGTCCGCGGCCCGTGCGGTCACTCCGGTCGGGGTAGGCCGATGAGGTCGGCCATCAACCCGACCTGATGCTCGAAGTACGAGTCCCGGTGCGAGATGGTCTGGTTCAACCGGCCGAACAGTTCGAAGCTGATGAGCCCGAACAGCTGCGTCCAGCCGGCCATGCCCCGGGCCAGCAGGGCGCTGGGCATCCCGGGGAAGAAGGCGTCGGCCAGCTCGGTCAGGTCGGCGCGTACCGGCTCCGGCAGTTCTTCGGCGGGGACGGTGAGCCGACCGTCGGTCAGGCCGTCGCGGAGGATGCCGACCAGGGTCAGCGGGGGACGCTGGGCGGGTAGCACGGTGTCGGCGGGGGCGGCGTAGCCGGGCACCGGGCTGCCGTAGAGCAGCGCGTACTCGGCGGGGTGGGCGAGCGCCCAGGCCCGCGCGGCCCGGCACACGGCGTGCCAGCGGCCGCGTAGGTCGTCGGAGTCGGTGCCGGAGTCGGCAGCCTCCACGGCGTCGCCGAGCCCGTCGTACGCCTCCAGGATCAGTGCGGTGAGCAGGTCGTCGCGGCTCGGGACGTAGCGGTAGATGGCGGAGGACACCATCCCCATGTCCCGGGCGACGGCCCGCAGCGACAGGTTGGCGCCGTCGGTGGCCAGGTGACGGCGGGCCACCGCCTTGATCTCGTCGATCATCTCGGCGCGGACGCGGGCGCGGATCGAGGAAGCGGACATGGGATCACTCTGCCACGAGACGGAGCGCCAATCAAAATAGAGAGCACTGCTCTTGACGAGCGGGTCGACCGGCGTGCATGGTGGTGGTGCACAGAGAGAGCACTGCTCTCGCTTCGTACCCCTGCTTCGAAAGGTTTCCTCATGTCGCTGCACGTGATCGTCGGCACCGGTCCGGTCGGCACCGCCACCGCACGTCTCCTCGCGGAGCGCGGCGAGCAGGTCCGCGTCATCAGCCGCCGGGGCAACGGACCGGAGCACCCGGCCATCGAGCGGGTCGCTGCCGACGCTGCCGACGCCGACCGCCTCACCGAACTCGCCACCGGGGCCGCAGCGCTGTACAACTGCGCGAACCCGGCGTACCACCGGTGGGCCACCGACTGGCCGCCGCTGGCCGGCGCGCTGCTCACCGCCGCCGAGCGGGCCGGCGCGGTGCTCGCCACGGTCGGCAACCTCTACGGGTACGGGCCGGTCGACGGCCCGATGACCGAGCAGACCCCGCTGGCCGCGACCGGCACGAAGGGCCGGGTGCGCAACCGGATGTGGGCCGACGCTCTCGCCGCCCACCGGGCCGGGCGGGTCCGGGTCACCGAGGTGCGCGGCTCCGACTACGTCGGCGCCGCCGGCACGTCGCTGGCGATGATGGTGCTGCCCCGGGTGATCGCCGGGCGGCGGGTCTTCCTGCCCGTCGACTGGGACGCCCCGCACACCTGGACGTACATCCCGGACGTCGCCCGCACGCTCGTCGCCGCGGCCGCCGACCCGCGGGCATGGGGGCGGGCCTGGCACGTGCCCAGCGCCCCGGCCACGCCGATGCGCGAGCTGGCCGACCGGGCCGCCGCGCTGACCGGCGCGCCAGCGCCCAAGCTGACGCGGATGCCGTACCCGGTGTTGTGGCTGGGCGGCCTGACCGACCCGTTCATCCGTGAGCTGCGGGAGACCGCCTACCAGTTCGACCGGCCGTACCTGATGGACTCGACCGCGGCCACCGCCACCCTCGGTGTCCAGCCGACACCCGTCGAGCAGGTGGTGAAGGAGACGGTCGAGGCCCTGCGTCGCTGAACCCCGCCCGCCACCCGGTCGGGCCGGTCCCGCTCAGCGGCGGCCGGGTGGCGCGAGCGCGGCGATCAGCACGGCCACCATGGTCAGCGCGGCACCGAGCAGGGTGTTCACGCTGGGATGCGAGGCCGCGGTGGGCAGCACCAGATCCAACAGGACGGCTCCCACGATCTGGCCGGCGATGGTGGCCAGCCCGAGCAGCAGCACCCCGGTGAAGCGGACGATCGCGGCGGCGATCGCGATGAACACGATGCCGATCGGGCCACCCAGGTAGAACCACGGCTCGGTCGGCAGGTTGCCGGTCGGCCACCCGCGGACCGCGATGTCGATCGCGAACGCGACGAGCAGGGCGACCGTGCCCACGGCGAAGTTGACCAGCGTGGCGGTCAGGGCGCTGTCCGCCGCCGCCCGGACCCGGCCGTTGACCGCCTGCTGCCAGGCGATACCCACCCCGGCCAGCAGGGGCAGCAGGGCCAGCGCCAGCGTGCCCGGGTCACCGAGCCGGTCGGCGACCGCCAGGCCGACCGCCAGCACGGTGAGCACCGCTCCGGCCAGCCGCTGCCGGGTGATCGGCTGCCGGCCGGTCGGCCCGATGCCGGCCCGGTCCACGGCGAGGCTGCTGCCGGTCTGGCCGGCGACCACCGCCACGGTGAAGACCGCAACGCCCAACGAGCCGATGGTGAGCCCCTGGGTGGCCACGAGGAACGCACCGAACATCCCGCCCAGGCACTGCCACGGCCGCAGGGCGCCCGACCTGAGGGCGGGCCGCAGCGCGGCCAGACCGCGCCGCCCACCGGGGATGGCGGGAACCAGCACCAGCAGCACCACCAGGCCGACGCCGAACGAGATCACCGCTGCGGCGAAACCGTCGGCCAGGCGTACCCCCAGCTCGCCGTTGATTCGGGACTGCACCGCCACCGCGACCCCGGAGACCGACGCCAGCGCGACACCGGTGATCCGGCGGGCGGCCGAGAGGGACTGCGGGGTCGCAGTGCCGGTGACGGTCACTCCTGTTCGGCCAGTGGCCGGCCGTCGAAGTCGACCGCCGAGTAGAGCGCCAGCTTCTCCAGCCGGTGGTACGAGTCGATCACCCGGATCGTGCCGCTCTTCGACCGCATCACGATCGACTGCGTGTACGCGCCGCCGGCCCGGTAGCGGACCCCGCGCAGCAGGTCGCCGGAGGTGACCCCGGTCGCCACGAAGAAGCAGTTGTCCCCGGTGACCAGGTCGTCGGTGCCCAGCACCCGATCCAGGTCGTGCCCGGCGGCGAGTGCCTTCTCCCGCTCCTCGGCGTCGCGCGGCCAGAGCTTGGCCTGCATCGCCCCGCCCATGCACTTCAGGGCGCACGCGGAGATGATGCCCTCGGGGGTGCCGCCGATGCCCATCAGCACGTCCACATCCGACTCGCCCCGGGCCGCAGCGATGGAGCCCGCGATGTCCCCGTCGGAGATGAACCGGATGCCCGCGCCGGTCCGGCGGATCTGCGTGACCAGGTCGTCGTGGCGGCTGCGGTCCAGCACACAGACCGTCACCTCGGAGACGTCGGTGCCCTTGACCTTGGCGATCCGGCGCAGGTTGTCGGCCACCCCGGCGTTGATGTCCACCACGTCGGCGTACGCCGGCCCGACAGCGAGCTTCTCCATGTAGAAGACGGCGCTCGGGTCGAACATCGCACCGCGCTCGGAGACGGCGAGCACCGCCAGCGCGTTCGGCATTCCCTTGCTCATCAGCGTGGTGCCGTCGACCGGGTCGACGGCGACGTCCACCTCCGGGCCGGTGCCGTCACCGACCTGCTCGCCGTTGAAGAGCATCGGGGCGTTGTCCTTCTCGCCCTCGCCGATCACCACCACGCCGCGCATCTGGATCGAGTTGATCAGCTTGCGCATGGCGTCGACGGCTGCCCCGTCGCCGCCCTCCTTGTCGCCCCGGCCGACCCAGCGGCCGGCGGCCATCGCCGCGGCCTCGGTGACCCGGACCAGGTCGAGGGCAAGGTTACGGTCGAGATCCTGCGGGATCCGCGTCCTGGTGTTCGTCATGACGGCTGCTCCTCCTCGCGACGGTGCGGGGACGACCGGCGGCAGGGCGTTCCCCGCTGCCGGCTTTGTCGCTGATCCTCACACGATGGCGGAACCGGCGTCGGCGCGGGGCGGTGATGGGCCGGATACCGCCGGTCGGGCGGCTGCGAAGATGGCAGGGTGGAACCCGCACAGCCAGCCGACCGCGTACCCGCCGACCGCACGCCGCCCGGCGGCCAGCCGCCGGCCGACCTTCCCGCCGGCACCGGTGGGGAACCCGCCGCGACCGACCCGACGACGCCGCCGGTCGGTGAGCCGGCCCTCGTCGCGTCGTATCCGTCCGCCGCGCCGCCGGTGGACGAACCGGTGCCGGGTCGGCCCGTCACCGCCGTCGGCGGCTCGGAGACCGGCGAGCTGCCGGCACCTCCGCCGCGCCTGGAGAAGCCAGCGCGATCCGAGCGGTCGCCGAAGGACATGGCGATCTCGCTGTTGGTGCTGTTGGTCCCGATCGCGCTGCTGCTGGCGTTCTACCGGGGCTTCCTCGGCGGCGACGAGGCCGCCACGGTCGATCCGGCACCGGCGATCGAGCAGGCCCGCGCGGCGAACACATTCCCGGTGAGCCAGCCGGAGGGGCTGGGTTCCGGCTGGCGGACGGTCAACGCCCGCTACCAGACCGTCGAGGGTGGCGCGCACCTGCGGATCGGCTACCTCACCCCGGAGGGGCGGGGCGTCCAACTGTTGCAGAGCAGCGTGCCGGCGGAGCGGCTGCTCCCGACCGAGCTGACCGGCCAGGCCCAGCCGCAGGGCCCGACCGAGCTGGCCGGACGCACCTGGCAGCGCTACACCGCCCGGGGCAACCAGCAGGCGCTGGTCCTGCTGGAGCCGACCCGCACGGTCATCGTCGTCGGCGACGCCCGGGACAACGAACTGCGCCACCTCGCCGGCGCCCTGAGCTGAGGTCGGTGCAGGAATAGGACGGAAGGGCGGTTGTCCGACGCGTCGACAGGGAACAGAGAGGGAGTGACCCGGGCGCCCTGCTCGGCCCGGGTCGCGCGGCGCAGCCGACGGTGCTGCTGCGTCGCCCGGTTTCCGGCGCCGTCCAGGTCGTCGGGTGACCCCCTTGGGAGACACACATGACTGTTCGACGACTCAGCGCCGGCCTGGTCGCCGCCGCTCTGTTCACGCCCGGCCTGGCCGCCTGCAACAGCAGTGGGACACCGACGGCCGGATCGACCGCCTCCCCGACGGCGAGCGCCTCCGCCACGGCGAGCGCGTCCGGCACGCCGGTGGCGGGCGACGCCAAGCAGGCGCTGCTCGACTCCACCAGGGAGATCAGCAACGGGAACTTCCGGTTCACCCTCGCCGGAGCCGGCTCCACGGCGGAGGGCCAGGTGCACCAGCCGAGTCAGAGCGCGGCCATGAAGATCGCGATCGGCGGCCCCTCATCCGACCTGGCCATGAAGCTCGACGTGATCCACTTCAAGCCGGACAGCTGGGTGAAGCTGGAGCTGACCGGCCCCACCGCCAACAGCCTGCCCGCCATCAAGCAGCTCAACCTCGGCAAGTACCAGCACCTGGACCAGACCCGGATCAAGGGCAACCGCAGCCTCGGCTTCGACTTCGAGAAGGTCGACCCCGCCGGCAGCGCCGTACTGACCCAGGGCATCACCGAGGTCCGGAGCACCGGCACCGGCACGTACGCCGGCACCATCGACGTCACCAAGGCTGCCGAGGCCGGCTCGCTGAACGCCGCCACGATCGCCGCGCTCGGCACGCAGGCGAAGACGGTCCCGTTCACGGCGAAGGTGGACCCGCAGGGTCGGCTCAGCGAGCTGGTGCTGCAACTGCCGGCCGCCGGGCAGACCGCCGCGCAGGAGATCCGGATGACGTACTCCGACTACGGTGCGGCCACCGCCGCGCAGAAGCCGCCGGCGGACCAGGTCGTCGAGGCGCCGGCCGAGCTGTACAGCCTGTTCGGCTGACGGTCGTACGCGGGTGGGGCGACTCCGGTCGCCCCACCGGCGGTCAGGAGGCGGGCTCCTGCCGGGCCGCCTCGATCCGCGCCCGGGCGCCGTCCAGCCAGCGCTGGCAGATCACCGCCAGCGCCTCGCCGCGCTCCCAGAGCGCCAGCGACTCCTCCAGGGACGTGCCACCGGCCTCCAGCCGTTCGACCACCGAGGCCAACTCGGCGCGGGCCTGCTCGTAGCTGAGCCGCTCGTCCGGCCCGGCCTTCGTGTCGTCAGTCATCGCGTCCATCTCAGCACACCACCCGTCGGCCGCCGCGGCCCGCCACTCAGCCGTCCACCGTGGCGGCGAGCTCGCCGTCGGCCAGCCGGACCCGCAGCGGGTCGCCCTTGCCGACCTCGGCCGCAGCGCGGACCACGTGGCCGTCGGCGCGCTGCACGATCGCGTACCCCCGGTCGAGCGTGGCGGCGGGGGAGAGGGCGCGCAGCCGGGCCAGGGTGTGCCGCAGCTCGTCGTCGGCCGCGCCGAGCCGGTGGTCCAGGCACCGTCCGGCACGCTGGCGGAGCGCGGTCAGGTCGGTCGCCCGCTGCTCGACCATCACCTGGGGGCGGGCGAGCACCGGCCGGGAACGCAGCCCGTCGAGGCGGTGCGACTCCCGGTCGACCAGGTTGCGCACCGCCCGCTGGAGCCGATGCCGGGCCTGGCCGATGAGGCGTACCTCCTCGGTGAGGTCGGGGACCACCCGCTTGGCCGCGTCGGTCGGGGTGGACGCGCGCACGTCGGCGACGTAGTCGACCAACGGTGCGTCCGTCTCGTGGCCGATCGCGCTGACCACCGGGGTACGGCAGCCGAACACCGCGCGGCAGAGCGCCTCGTCGGAGAAGGGCAGCAGGTCCTCGATGCCGCCGCCGCCGCGGGCAATGATGATCACGTCGATGGTCGGATCGGCGTCCAGCACCTTGAGCGCGTCGATGATCTGCGGCACCGCCGACGGGCCCTGGACGGCCACGTTGACCGTGCGGAACTCCACGGCCGGCCAGCGCCGTCGGGCGTTCGTCAGCACGTCGCGCTCGGCCGCCGACGCCCGGCCGGTGATCAGCCCGATCCGGCCGGGCAGGAACGGCAGCCGGCGCTTGCGGGCACGGTCGAACAGCCCCTCGGCGGCGAGCAGCTTCTTGAGCTTCTCCAACCGGGCCAGCAGCTCACCGAGCCCCACCTGGCGGATCTCGTCGGCCCGCAGGCTCAGGGTGCCCCGGGCGGCGTAGAACTCCGGCTTGGCGTGCAGCACCACCCGGGCGCCCTCGCGCAACTCCGGCGCGCCGAGGTCCAGCACGTCCCGGTTGGTGGTGACGGTCAGGCTCAGGTCGGCCGACGGGTCACGCAGGGTGAGGAAGACGGTGCTGGCGCCGGGCCGCCGGCTGATCTGCGCGACCTGCCCGTCCACCCACACCCAGCCGAGCTTCGCGATCCAGGCGCCCACCTTCTGGCTCACGACCCGGACCGGCCAAGGCTCCTCCGCGCTGCTGCGCGCCCCATCACCCGTGCTCACCCGCCCACCCTACGGACCCTCGCGGTGATCAAGAGGTTTGCGTCGGTCCCAGGCGCGTTTCCGACGCAAAGCTCTTGATCACCGAGGGGCGGGCGGGTGGTGGGCGGGCGCTGTGGTGCGGGTCGCAGGCGCTGCCGCTGGGGAACCGGACACGTACGATGGGCGGGTGACCGAGGCTCAGGCGACTCCCCAGACCGGTAAGCGCGTGCTCCTGGCCAAGCCCCGCGGCTACTGCGCGGGCGTCGACCGGGCGGTGCAGACCGTCGAGGAGGCGCTGAAGCTCTACGGCGCCCCGATCTACGTGCGCAAGCAGATCGTGCACAACAAGCACGTCGTGCAGACCCTGGAGGCCCAGGGTGCGATCTTCGTGGAGGAGAACGAGGAGGTGCCGGAGGGCGCCACCGTCATCTTCTCGGCCCACGGCGTGGCCCCCGAGGTCTACGAGCAGGCGAAGCAGCGGTCGCTGAAGGCGATCGACGCGACCTGCCCGCTGGTCACCAAGGTGCACCAGGAGGCGAAGCGTTTCGCCGCCGAGGACTACGACATCCTGCTGATCGGTCACGAGGGGCACGAGGAGGTCGTCGGCACCGCCGGTGAGGCTCCCGCGCACATCCAACTCGTGGACGGCCCCGACGGCGTCGACAAGATCACCGTTCGTGATCCGGAGAAGGTGGTCTGGCTCTCCCAGACCACGCTGTCGGTGGACGAGACGCTGGAGACGGTCGCCCGGCTCAAGCAGCGGCTGCCGCTGCTCCAGTCCCCGCCGAGCGACGACATCTGCTACGCCACCTCCAACCGCCAGCACGTGGTGAAGGAGATCGCCCCGGAGTGCGACGTGGTGATCGTCGTCGGCTCGACGAACTCCTCCAACTCGGTGCGCCTGGTCGAGGTGGCCCTGGACGCCGGCGCCCGCGCCGGTCACCTGGTCGACTTCGCCCACGAGATCGACGACGCCTGGCTGGCCGACGCGCGCACGGTCGGCGTGTCCTCCGGCGCGAGCGTCCCGGAGGACCTGGTGCGCGAGGTGCTGGACCACCTGGCCGCGCGCGGTTTCGGCGACGTCGAGGAGATCACCACCGCCAACGAGCGGCTCACCTTCTCGCTGCCGCAGGAGCTGAAGCGGGACATGAAGGCCGCGGCGGCACGCGGTTGATCAGCCCGGGTCGGGCCGCCACGGGAACGCTCCGCCGCCCCGCCACGTCGAACCGGGCATGAGGACCTTTCGGCTCGTCGTCCCCGCCCTGATCGCCTGCGCGGCGCTGAGTGCCTGCGGCGGCACGGACGGCCCCGCCACCCCCACCCCGAGTGGGCCGTCACCGGTCACCGGGCAGCCCACCCCGTCCGCGTCCGTCCCGTCGACCCCCGGCACGGCGACACCGGTGCCCACCGCGACGCCCAAGCCACCGTCAGGTGGACCCAGCATCCCGCCGCCGGTCGGGGCCACCGAACTGACCGGCACGATCACCAGCGGGGTGGAACCGAACTGCGTGCTGCTGGACGGCTACCTGCTGATCGGCGGCCCCCGCGAGGTGTTCACCGCCGGCGCGCGGGTGACCGTCACCGGCCGGGTCGAGCCGGGCATGATGACCACCTGCCAGCAGGGCACGCCGTTCGTCGTGGAGGGGGCGCGCCGCAGCTGACCCCGGCCCGCGGCCCCCGCCGGCCGGTCAGCGGTCGCGGTCGGCGGGGACGGCGTCGTCCAGCAACTCGGGTGCCTGCGGCTGGCGGGGAGTCAGCTCGACCTGGGCCGGGCTGGCCAGCTCCTCGTCCGAGACGCCCAGCTCGGCGAGCTTGCGGGCGCTGACCAGCACCCGGGCCTCCAGCGAGCCGACCGCCCGGTTGTACGCGGTCACCGCCCCGGCCAGCGACGACCCGAGCTTGCCCACGTGGTCACCGAGGGTGGAGAGCCGGCTGTACAGCTCCCTCGCCAGCGTGTGCACGGCCAGGGCGTTGCGGGCCAGCGCCTCCTGCCGCCAGGAGTAGGCCACCGTCCGTAGGAGGGCGACCAGGGTGGCCGGCGTGGCGAGCACCACGTTGCGGGCGAAGGCGTGCTCCAGCAGCGTCGGGTCACGCTGGAGCGCCACGTCGAGGAACGGGTCGGCGGGGACGAACAGCACCACGAACTCCGGTGAGCTGTCGAACGCGGACCAGTAGGACTTCGCGGCCAGCGCGTCGACGTGCCCGCGCAGGTGCCGGGCGTGCGCGTCGAGGTGGGTGTCCCGGCCGCGCTCGTCGCGGGCCTCCATCGCGGTGAGGTACGCGTCGAACGGCGCCTTGGCGTCCACGACGACCGACCGGCCGCCGTGCAGCCGGACCACCAGATCCGGGCGGACCACCTGCCCGTCGGCGTCGGCGGTGACCTGCTCGGAGAAGTCGCAGTGCTCCAGCATGCCGGCAGCCTCGACGATCCGGCGCAACTGGTGCTCGCCCCAACGGCCCCGCACCTGCGGCGCGCGCAGGGCCGCCACCAGCTGCTTCGTCTCGGTGCGCAGCTCGCCGGAGACGGCGCTCATCGAGCGGACCTGCTCCCGCAGCTCGGCGTACGCGTCGATCCGGTCGTGCTCCAGCTCGGCCACCCGCTGCTCGTAGCGGCGCAGGGTGTCGTGCAGCGGCGCCACCGCGCGGGCCACCGCCTCCTGGGACTGGGCGGTCGCCTCGTAGCTCAACGCCCGCATGGACTGCTCCAGCCGGCCCTCGCCCTCCCGCGTCGCGGTCAGCGTGGCGTCCAGCCGGGCGATGTCGGCGGCCGATCGGGACCGGGCCGCGTACCAGCCCACCGCCCCGCCGGCGCCGAGGCACACGATCACCAGGAGCAGCGTCGAGACGTCCATCACCGGAGCTTGCCAGACGGATACGACGGGACACCCGGGGGTACGTTCGAAGACATGGAACTTGTGCTGTGCCTCGCCATCGTGCTGGTCGGCGCACTGGGCGCCGCGGCGCTCATCCGCGCGCAGACCACCGCCCGTCGACGCACCGAGCTGGGCGACGCCCGCGCGGAGGCGCAGCGCTGGTACGAGCGCCTCGGCGGCCAGTTGATGAACCTGCACGGCGACGAGCCGGCGGTCCGCCAGGCGCTCTCCGACGCCGGTGAGCGGTACAACGCGGCGGGCTCGCAGCTGGAGCAGGCGCGCACCCCGAACCAGTTCGCGCTGGCCCGGGAGACCGCGTTGGAGGGGCTGGCGTACATCCGGGCGGCACGGACGGCGCTGGGCATCGATCCCGGCCCCGAACTGCCGCAGTTGGCCGCCGCGCGCGGCGTCGGGCAGCTCACCAGGGAGCGCGAGGTCGACGTGCAGGGGCAGACCTTCCGGGCCGGCCCTCAGCCCGGCCGGGAAACGCCCTACTACTACCCGGGTGGGCGGTATCAGGGCCGGCCCGTGCCGGCCGGCTGGTACTCGACGCCGTGGTGGAAGACGGCGCTGGGCACCGGCGCCGGCGTACTCGGCGGCATCCTGATCGCCGACGCCCTGTTCTCGCCCGCCTTCGCCGACCCGGGGTACGGCTACGACGAGGGCTACCAGGAGGGCTTCGGCGACGGCGTCGACCAGGGTGGGGACGGCGGTGACCAGGGCTTCGACGGTGGTGACCAGGGCGGTGACGTCGGCGGGGGCGACTACGCGGGTGGCGACTTCGGTGGGGGTGACTTCGGCGGTGGGGACTTCGGTGGGGGTGACTTCGGCGGTGGGGACTTCTGACCGTCGGTGAGTGACACGGAAAAGGCCCCGGTCAGCGTGACCGGGGCCTTTTCCGTCGTCGTTCAGCCGGTGTTGCGCATCCCGGCGGCGATGCCGTTGACCGTGGTGAGCAGCGCCCGCTCCAGGGCCGTGCCGTCGCTCGGGGCGCGCCGGCCGCCGGGGGCGGTGGCCACCGCCCGTCCGGCGGCACCGGACTCGCGGTACTGCCGTAGCAGCGCCACCTGGAGGTGGTGCAGCGGCTCCAGGTACGTGTCCCGCACGGCCAGGGTGCGCTGGAGCACCGGCGAGTTCTCCAGCAGCGCGGGCGAGGCGGTCACCGCCAGCACCTCCCGCTTGGTCAGCTCGTACTCCTGCTCGATCTGCTCGAAGATCGGGTGCAGCTTCTTCGGCACCAGCGTCTCGACGTACCGGCGGGCGATGCTCAGGTCGGTCTTGGTCAGCATCATCTCGACGTTCGACAGGAACGTGCGGAAGAAGTGCCAGTTGCGGTTCATCTCGGCCAGTACGTCGGCCAGCCCGGCCTCCCGGGCGGCGGCCAGCCCGGAGCCGACACCGAACCAGCCCGGCACGATCTGTCGGGTCTGCGTCCAGCCGAACACCCACGGGATGGCCCGCAGGCCGGACAGCCCCGCGCCGGTGTTCGGGCGCTTCGCCGGCCGGGAGCCGATGTTCAGCGCGCCGAGCAGCTCGGTGGGGGTGGACGCCCAGAAGTACGCCGGCAGGTCCGGGTCCTCGACCAGCGACCGGTACGACCGGTACGCGGAGGAGGAGACCACGTCCATCGTGGCGTCCCACCGTTCGAGCATCTCGGCAGGCTGCCGGGGAGCGGTGTGCAGCAGCGTCGCCTGGAGGACGGCGGCGAGGGTGAGCTCCAGGTTCTCCCGGGCCAGCGACGGCAGGGTGTACTTGTCGGAGATCACCTCACCCTGCTCGGTCACCTTGATCGCGCCGTCCATCGTGCCGTACGGCTGCGCCAGGATCGCCTCGTGCGTCGGCCCGCCGCCGCGCCCGACCGTGCCGCCCCGGCCGTGGAACAGCCGCAGGTGCACACCGTGGCGGGCGGCCACGTCGCGCAGCGCGCGCTGCGCCCGGTGGATCGACCACTGGCTGGTGGTGATCCCGGCCTCCTTGTTGGAGTCCGAG
This sequence comes from Micromonospora yongxingensis, assembly GCF_052601155.1. Taxonomy (NCBI): domain Bacteria; kingdom Bacillati; phylum Actinomycetota; class Actinomycetes; order Micromonosporales; family Micromonosporaceae; genus Micromonospora; species Micromonospora yongxingensis. The sequence goes on along the minus strand of NZ_JBQXEO010000003.1, from coordinate 138,203 downwards.
TAGCCGAGCATGACCTCCTGCACGTCGCCCCGGGCCGTCACCAGCGCCCGGTACGCGGGCAGCGACAGCAACTCGTCGAGGAGTTCGCCGCCGGCGTTCAGCTCGGCCGGGGTCTCCAGCAGCGGCACGAAGCCGATCCGGGCGCGTCCGCTGTGCACGTCCACCAGGCCGGCCTCGCGGGCCAGCACGACCGCGGCCAGCACGTCGTCGACGCCCAGGGTCATCGAGATGATGTACGACTCGATCACCTCGCCGCCGAACCGGTCCTGCGCCTCCCGGATGGTGCCGAACACGTCGAACGTCTTGCGGGCCGACTCGGAGAGCGGCGTGTCCACCGTGGACAACGGTCGACGTCCGGTCAGCTCGTCGGCGAGCAGCTTGGTGCGCTCCAGCCGGGTCAGCGCGGGGTAGTCGGTGATCTCGCCGACGGCCCCGTAGAGCTGGGCGAGCACCGCGTGGTGCGCCTCGGCGTGCTCCCGGACGTCCATGGTCGCCAGGTGCAGACCGAACGCGGAGACGGTCCGGATGGTGGAGGCCAGCCGGCCGACGGCGGTGAGCTGCCCGGAGTTGCGGGCCAGCGAGGCGCGCAGCAGCTCCAGATCGGCGATCAGCTCGGCGGAGCCCCGGTAGTCCCGGCCCGGCACGTGCGCCGTGCCCTGCCGCAACCGCTGCCGGGTGTTGGCCAGCTTCGCCTTCACGCAGCGCGCCTTGAGCCGGTACGGCTCCTCGGCGTTGACGCGGCGGAACCGGGGTGCCACCTCGGGCAGCGCGTCCAGGTCGGCGGCGAGGCTGGCGGAGAGATCCAGTGACACGCCCCGCAGCCGACGGGAGACGGAGACCTCGTTGATCAGGTGGTCCATCGCCTTCTCGGTGGCCGCGATGCCGTGCTCGTGCTGGATGGCCAGCACGTCGCGGGTCACCGCCGGGGTGACGAACGGGTTGCCGTCCCGGTCGCCGCCGATCCAGGTGCCGAAGCTCAGCGGACGGGCCGTCGGCGAGGTCTCCACGCCCAGCGTGCGCAGCGTGTCGGCGAGGTCGTCGAGCACCTGTGGGGCGGCCTCGGCGTACAGGTCGCGCAGGTAGTAGATGGCGTTGCGGGCCTCGTCGGTCGGGTCCGGCCGGTCCAGCCGCAGCTCGTCGGTCTGCCACATGAGGTCCAGCAGCTCGGCCAGCCGGCGGTTCGCCGGGCCCTCGTCGCTGGCGCCGTAGAGGATCGCGTTGGCGGTTTCGGTGTCCAGTTCGTCGGCGATGGCCCGCAGCTTGGACAGGATCGAGCGGCGGGCCGCCTCGGTCGGGTGCGCGGTGAAGACCGGCCGGACCGCCAGCCGGCGGGCGGCGGCGGCGATCTCCTCGGCCGGCACCCCGCGCTCGGCGATCATCTTGGCCGCCTGGTCCAGCCAGCCGCCCTGCACGGCGCGGCGGCGGCGCAGGTCCCGGGCACGGTGCACCTGCTCGGTGATGTTGGCCAGGTGGAAGTAGGTGGAGAAGGCGCGGGCCAGCTTGGTGCCGGTGGTCACGTCGAGCCCGCCGAGCCGCTGCGCGGCCGCCGGGGCGTCGGTGCGGACCTGGGCGCGGATCTCCTCGACGAGGTCGAGCAGCGGCCGGCCCTCCTGGCGGGCCAGCGTCTGGCCGAGCAGGGTGCCGAGCCGGCGGATGTCGGCGCGCAGCGCGGCGTCCGGGCCGTCGTGGTCGTGCTGGTCGGTCACGATGCGCTCCTTACGTGAGTACGAAGGACAGCGCTGTCCGACTCCCTGGATGGTATCCGCGCGGAGCCGGATGGCAGGAGGGGCTCCCCGGATGGCGCGCCGTGACGCGGAACACCTCGGAGATCACTCAACGGCCCGCGTGGGTGCCGCCCGACGGCCCCGGACCAGGGTGGCGGCGATCAGCGCGACGAGCCCGAGGACCGTCCAGATCGCCAGCCCGGTGGCCGGCCAGCCGATCGAGCGCCGGTCGAAGTACACCGCCGACTTGATCAGATCCGTGGCCAACCCGGGCACGTTCCACCGGTGCATCCCGCGCAGCCAGGTGGGCAGGAACTCGGGGGCGTAGATGCCGCCGGAGCCGGGGTTGCCGAGCACCACCAGCAGCAGGATGACCAGCCCCGTGCCGAGCACGCCCAGCCAGCCCTGGATCGCGGCGGCGACCATCGCGGCGGCGAAGGCGGCCAGCATGCCGGCGCCGGCGACGGCCGGCAGGTCGTGGTCCCAGACGTCCAGCACCGGGCCGACGATCACCGCGCCGATGATGCCGAGCGCCACGCTGTGCACCGCGAGCGCGCCGATCCGCAGGCCGGCGCGGCGCAGGGTGCGCGGTGCGGTGCCGAGGGAGATGCCGAGCGCGGTCGAGGCCAGGTAGCCGCCGAGGACGTACCCGATGGCCAGGTAGAACGGCACCAGGCCGCGCGGGTCGCTGCCGGCCACCGGCACCTCGTCGGTCACGCGCAGCGGCAGCCGGGCCTGCTGGGCGGCGCTGGTGAGCACCTGGACGACCAGCTCGGTGGCGGCCGGCGCGCCGGCGCTGGCGGTGGTGAGCACCAGCCCGCCGTCGGGCGTGGAGGTGAGCACCGCGTACACCTCGCGGCTGGTCAGGCCATCGTTGGCGGCACCCGGGTCGTCGTACCCGACGGCTTTGATCTTGTTGGTGCGGTCGCGCACGGCGGTCAGGACGCTGCGCGCGGGCTGGTCGCCCATCGCCACGCCGACCGGCACGTCCCGGGGGTTGGGCTGGTGCAACGCGCCGACATAGGCGGCGATGAACGCGGTGGCCAGCGCCAGGGTGCCGAGCAGCAGGCCGACGGTACGGGGCAGCCAGTCGCGTACCCGGACCTCCGGCGCCTCGTCCACCAGGTCAGCCTAGGGTGACGTTTGCCCTGTTTGTAGCGTTTCTCGGGGCGGAAATCCGCTGGCCCGGACCGCTACCGTTCGATCATGGACGCTCCGCGATATCCCACCAAGCCGAAGCCGGGCGACCGGGTCGCCGTCGTCTCACCCTCAGCCGGCCTGCCGGGCCTCTTCCCGCACGTGTACGAGCTGGGGCTGCGCCGGCTGCGCGAGGAGTTCGACCTGGAGCCGGTGGAGTACCCGACCACCCGCGTGATGGGGGCCGACCCGCGCGACCGGGCCCGCGACCTGACCGCCGCCTTCGCCGACCCGGCCATCACGGCGGTGCTCGCCACCGTCGGCGGGGACGACCTGCTCACCGTCACCCCGCACCTCGACGACGACGTGCTGCGGGCCAACCCCAAGCCCTACTTCGGCTACTCCGACAACACCAACGTGCTCAACCACCTGCACCGGCTGGGGATCGTGGCGTACCACGGCGGGTCGGTGCTGGTGCACCTCGGCCGGCCGGGCGTGCCGCACCCGCTGACCTTCGACTCACTGCGCGCGGCGCTCTTCACCACCGACTGGTACGACCTCACCCCGGCCACCGAATGGGGCGACGAGCCGCGCGACTGGCGCGACCCGGCCACGCTCGCCGAGGAGCCGGTGATGCTGCCGGGGGAGGGCTGGCACTGGCAGGGGCCGGCGCGGGTGGTGCGCGGACGCACCTGGGGCGGCAACCTGGAGGTCCTCAACTGGCTGCTCGCCGCCGACCGGGTCGCCCCGACGGCGTCGCTGGCCGGCTCGGTGCTGCTGGTCGAGACCTCCGAGGAGCTGCCCCCGGCCACCGAGGTCTACCGGATCCTGCGCAGCATGGGGGAGCGCGGCCTGCTCGCCGGCTTCCCGGCGGTGCTGGTCGGCCGGGCCAAGGCGTGGGACTTCGACCGGCCGCACACCCTCGACGAACGCCGGGCGTACGCGGAGGCGCAGCGGGCCGCGGTGACCCGGGCCTGCGCCGAGTACGCCCCGGACGCGGTCGTGGTCTTCGACGTCGACCTCGGGCACACCGACCCGCAACTGATCGTCCCGTACGGCGGGGAGGTCCTGGTGGACGCGGTCGAGCGCCGCATCTCGGTGCGCTACTGACCTGTCCCGTCGGCCCTCGACCGCGCTTCAGTCCCTGACGGCGGCGAAGGCGCGGACCGGGAAGGTGCCCATGCCGGCGACCCGGGGCGGGACGGCGGTGAACCGGAAGCCGCTCGGCGGCAGCGCGTCCAGGCCGGTCAGGTGCTCGACGATCGGGATGCCGGCGGCGAGCAGCGTGCTGTGCGCGGGGCGTTCTCCGCCAGCCATGGGGCTCATGTCGTCGATGTTGATCGAGTCGATGCCGACCAGGACCGCGCCGGCGTCGGCCAGTGCCTGGGCGGCGTCCCCGGTGAGGTGCGGCGCCTCCGGCGCGCCGTACCGCTCGGTGCCGAAGTGCGCAGCCCAGCCGGTGTGCAGCAGCACGGCCCGCCCGGCCACCTCGTACGGCGCCAGCATCAGCCGGTCCACCGCCCGGGTGCCGGCCGGCACCCGGACCACCACGCCCGGCAGGTCGGCGAGCCGGTCCAGGGGCACCCTGGTCAGGTCCTCGCCGTCGGCCCAGCGGTGCGCCGGGGTGTCCAGGTACGTGCCGGTGTTGGCGATCATGTCGATCCGGGCCACCCGGAACTCGGTGCCCGGCGCGTAGTTCGCCCGGGACGCCGCGAAGGTCAGCCAGTCACCGATCCGCGGGCCGGGCCAGCCGGGCAGGGTGGTCATCCCGTCGCGGATCACGTGGCTCAGCTCGACCAGCCGCCGGCCGGTGCCGGGTTCACCGGCGGCGACGCCCCGGCCGCCCTTGTGCGGCTCCTCGATGATCGTCTTCGCGCTGATCCGGACCTCCGCGACCATCAACAGCCCGAGATGCCGGACGAACAGCGCGGCCAAGTCCTCGTCGGTGATCTCCCGACCCGGGATGTCCAGCCGGAACCCCTCGGTCCGCAGCCCACCACCGTTGGCGAAGCTCACCTCGGCGTCGAACTGCGCCCTGCACTGCTCGCTCATGCGGAAACCCGACCACACCGATCGGCGACCGGTCAAGATCAATCTCGCGCGGCTCGCGCAACTTCAGGGTTGTAGTGGCCTCCCGCGCGCCGGAGGCACTACATCCCCGACGTTGTGTGGATCTCGGTGGTGCGGGCGTACGGCGCGGCGGACCTGGGCGGAAGGGGATGGGTGTCGGCCGACGGGGATAGGCTGGTCGTCGTGCACCCCCCGTCCGACCGGACGAGGGGCAGCCGTCGTGTGCGTCGACTCCCCTGGAAGTGATCACATGCTCACCGGTCTGTTCTCCGCCGCCCTGGCCGACCCCGGGCTGACCCGGGCGCGTGACCTGGCGCGCTCCGGTGCCGCGCAGGTCGACGGCCTCGACATCACCGCCCCACCGGCGCTGCGCCCGTTCGCGGTGGCCGCCGTCGCCGCCGACCCCGACGGCGTCGCTGGCGGCGCCGGCCGGCCGGTGCTGGCCGTGACCGCCACCACCCGCGAGGCCGACGACCTGGCCGCCGCGCTGGGCGGGCTGCTGCCGGCCGAGCAGGTGGCGGTCTTCCCGTCCTGGGAGACCCTGCCGCACGAGCGGCTCTCCCCGCGCTCGGACACGGTCGGCCGCCGGCTGGCCGTGCTGCGCCGGTTGGCGCACCCGGAGTCGGCCGACGCGCACGGCCGCACCGGGCCGCTGCGGGTGCTCGTGGCGCCGGTCCGCTCGCTGCTCCAACCGCAGCTCAAGGGGCTCGGTGACCTGGAGCCGGTGCAGCTCGCCGCCGGCGAGGAGGCCGACCTGGAGGAGGTCGCCCGCCGGCTGATCGACATGGCGTACGCCCGGGTCGACCTGGTCACCAAGCGTGGCGAGTTCGCGGTGCGCGGCGGCATCCTCGACGTCTTCCCGCCCACCGACGAACATCCGTCGCGGGTCGAGTTCTGGGGTGACGAGGTGGAGGAGATCCGCACCTTCGCCGTCGCCGACCAGCGCACCATCGAGCAGGTCCCGCTGCTGTGGGCACCGCCCTGCCGGGAGCTGCTGCTGACCCCCGAGGTCAGGGCCCGGGCCGCCGCGCTGGCGCAGGAGCACCCCGAGCTGGCCGAGATCCTGGACAAGCTGGCCGAGGGCATCCCGGTGGAGGGGATGGAGTCGCTGGCGCCGGTGCTCGTCGGCCCCGACTCCCTGGAGCTGGTGCTCGACACCATGCCGACCGGCACCCACGTGCTGCTGTGCGACCCGGAGCGGATCCGCACCCGGGCCCACGACCTGGTGCGTACCTCGGAGGAGTTCCTCCAGGCCAGCTGGGCCGCCGCGGCGGTCGGCGGCCAGGCACCGGTGGACGTCGGGGCCGCCGCCTTCCGCACGCTCGGCGAGGTGCGCGCCGCCGCCGGCAAGCTGGGCCAGCCGTGGTGGACGCTGTCCCCGTTCGGCCTGACGGAGGCGGACACCGCCGAGCCGCGGCAGCCCTGGGAGGACGCCCCCGAGCAGGCCGCTGTCACCCCGGACGACGCCATCGCGGTGACCCTGGCCGCCCAGCCGGCCCCGCTCTACCACGGTGAGACCGCACGGGTGGTCGACGACCTCAAGCGTTGGGCCGGCGAGGGCTGGTCGATCGCGCTGGTCTTCGAGGGGCACGGCCCGGCCCAGCGTGCGGTCGAGGTGCTGCGCGACGCCGGGCTGGGTGCCCGGCTCGCCGAGGAGGTGCCGACCGCGCCCGTTCCTGGCGAGCTGGTGGTCACCTGCGGCGCGCTGGGCAGCGGGTTCGTCGACGAGGCGTCCCGCTTCGTGCTGCTGACCGGGAACGACGTGACCGGCGGCCGGGGCACCTCCACCCGCGACATGCGCAAGATGCCGAGCCGGCGGCGCAACACCATCGACCCGCTGGAGCTCAAGGCCGGCGACTTCGTGGTGCACGAGCAGCACGGCATCGGCCGGTACGTGGAGCTGGTGCAGCGCACCGTCAACGGCGCCAGCCGGGAATACCTGGTCATCGAGTACGCGGCCAGCAAGCGGGGCCAGCCCGGCGACCGGCTGTTCGTCCCGACCGACCAGCTCGACCAGCTCTCCCGCTACGTGGGCGGCGAGCAGCCGACACTGCACAAGATGGGCGGCTCGGACTGGCAGAAGTCCAAGGCCCGCGCCCGCAAGGCGGTCCGGGAGATCGCCGCGCAGCTGATCCAGCTCTACGCCGCCCGGAAGGCGTCGAAGGGGCACTCGTTCGGCCCGGACACGCCGTGGCAGCGGGAGCTGGAGGACGCGTTCCCCTGGCAGGAGACGCCGGACCAGCTCGCCGCGATCGACGAGGTCAAGCGGGACATGGAGCAGACCGTCCCGATGGACCGGCTGATCTGCGGCGACGTCGGCTACGGCAAGACCGAGATCGCGGTCCGGGCGGCGTTCAAGGCCGTGCAGGACGGCAAGCAGGTGGCGGTGCTGGTGCCGACCACGCTGCTGGTGCAGCAGCACTACAACACGTTCGCCGAGCGGATGAGCCAGTTCCCGGTGGAGATCCGGCAGCTGTCCCGGTTCCAGACTCCGAAGGAGACTGAGCGGACGCTGGAGATGGTCGCCGACGGCACCGTCGACATCGTCATCGGCACCCACCGGCTGCTGCAGACCGCCACCCGGTTCAAGCAGCTGGGTCTGGTGATCGTCGACGAGGAGCAGCGCTTCGGTGTCGAGCACAAGGAGCACCTGAAGACGCTGCGCGCCTCGGTCGACGTGCTGAGCATGTCCGCCACCCCGATCCCGCGCACCCTGGAGATGGCGATCACCGGCATCCGGGAGATGTCCACGATCGCCACGCCGCCGGAGGAGCGGCACCCGGTCCTCACGTTCGTCGGGGCGCAGGACGACCGGCAGGTCGCCGCGTCGATCCACCGGGAGCTCCTGCGTGACGGGCAGGTCTTCTACCTGCACAACCGGGTCGAGTCGATCGACCGGGCGGCGCGGCGGCTGCGGGAGCTGGTGCCCGAGGCCCGGGTCGCGGTGGCGCACGGCCAGATGGGCGAGGACGCCCTGGAGAAGGTCATGGTCGGCTTCTGGGAGAAGGAGTTCGACGTCCTGGTCTGCACCACGATCGTGGAGTCCGGCATCGACATCCCGAACGCCAACACCCTGATCGTGGAGCGGGCCGACCTGCTGGGTCTGGCCCAGCTGCACCAGATCCGTGGCCGGGTCGGCCGGGGCCGGGAGCGGGCGTACGCCTACTTCCTCTACCCGCCGGAGAAGCCGCTCACCGAGCACGCCCACGAGCGGCTGGCCACCATCGCCCAGCACACCGAGCTGGGCGCCGGCATGTACGTGGCGATGAAGGACCTGGAGATCCGGGGCGCCGGCAACCTGCTCGGCGGCGAGCAGTCCGGGCACATCGAGGGTGTCGGCTTCGACCTGTACGTGCGGATGGTCGGCGAGGCGGTCTCCGCGTTCAAGGGCGAGCGTCCGGAGGAGGAGGCCGATGTCAAGATCGACCTGCCGGTCGACGCGCACCTGCCGCACGACTACGTGAGCGTGGAGCGGCTGCGGTTGGAGATGTACCGCAAGCTCGCCGAGGCGCGTGACGAGGAGCGGCTGCGCGAGGTGGTCGCCGAGATGACCGACCGGTACGGCGAGCCACCGGCCCCGGTGCAGAACCTGGTGGCGGTCGCCCGGTTCCGTCTGCTGGCCCGTCGGTACGGCCTCTCCGACGTGTCGATGCAGGGCAAGCACGTACGGTTCGGGCCGCTGCCGCTGCCCGACTCGAAGCAGATGCGGCTGAAGCGCTACCACCCGGACGCGGTCTACAAGCAGGCCACCGACCAGGTCAGCGTGCCCCGGCCGACCACCCGTCGGGTCGGTGGCGAGCCGCTGCGCGACCAGGCGCTGCTCGAGTGGTGCGCCCAACTGCTCTCCGATGTGCTGGGCGCCCCCGCCCCACTGGCGGTGGCGGCCGGGTGAGGTGGGGGCCGTCACAGCACGGGAGAGAGCATGAGAGAGTGACGGGCATGCGTGCTCGCCGTCTGATCGCCGCCGCCAGCGTCGCGGCCCTGGGTGTCCTCTCCCTCGCCGCCTGCGGGAAGTCCGCACCGGACGTCGCCGCGTACGTCGGTGACGCCACCTACTCGGTGCAGCGGGTCGACGAGATCTACGCCGACGTGCAGGCGAAGTACGGCGACGCCGTCCGGCAGGAGGCCGGTCAGGCCGGTGCGACGCCGTCGCCGGAGCAGCTGCGGTCCGCCGTCACCCGGCAGGACGTGGTGAACCTGCTGGTCAGCCTGGAGCTGGGCAAGAGGGTTGCGGCGGCGAAGAACCTCCAGGTGCCCGACGAGGTGACCCCGCAGCAGTTGGAGCAGAACCTGCGGGTGCCGGCCAGCACCGAGTACACCAAGCTCTGGGGCGAGTGGATCGACCTGCTCCAGGTGCTCAACCAGCAGCTTCCGCCCGCCGAGTTGAGCGACGACTCGGTGATGGCCGTCTACCAGGCCCTCACGAAGACCGGCGCGATCCAGGGCGGGATGCCGGTGGCCGACGTCCGCCGAGCGTTCGGCGACGCCGGCTTCGTCCGCGCCGCCACCGCCCTCAGCACCGCGCTGGAGGAGGAGGCGACGAAGGTCGACGTCTCGATCAACCCGCGTTACCGGGCGGTCGGGGTGCCGTCGGTGGTGAGCACCGGCCAGTCGCTGGTCTTCTACTCGCTTCCGTACATCAACGAGGATGGTCCGGTCACCGACATCTCCAGCCCGGAGCCGGCGGCGTCGAGTGCCGCCCCGGAGACCGAGGGCACGGCCAGCTGAGCATGTCGGCACGGATCGTCCTGCTGGTCACCTCACCCCGGCTGCCGGCCGGCCTGATGACCTCGGCTGCCTGGGATGTCGTACGCGCGCACCCGGTGCTGACCGGCGCGGAGAGCGAGCTGGTCACGGCCGTGCGCCAGGCGGGCGCCGAGGTCACCGTCGTGGATGGCCCGGCGACACAGCCGCTGCTGGACACGGTGGCGGCGCACGGGGCTGCGGTGTGGCTGGCCGGTCCGGCCGGCGACGAGGCGTTGGCGCGGGAGCTGGGTCTGCGGCTGGCCCGGGAGCCGGGGCTGGCCGAGCTGGAGCTGATGTACGGCTCGTGGGACCCGCCGGGTGCCCGGCTGCTGGACGCGGTGGCCGTCATGGACCGGCTGGCGTCCCCGGGCGGCGACCCGTGGAAGCGGGCACAGACGCACCGCAGCCTCGCCGGTTTTCTGCTGGAGGAGAGCTACGAGGCCTACGACGCGATCAGCGCCGGTGACACGGACGCGCTGCGCGAGGAGTTGGGTGACGTGCTGCTCCAGGTGGTGCTGCACGCCCGTCTCGCCGAGGAGTTGCCCGAGGACGAGCGCTGGAACGTCGACGACGTGGCCGGTGGCCTGGTCGACAAGATGATCCGCCGCAATCCGCACGTCTTCGCCGGTGCGGAGACGGGCACGCTGGAGGAGATCACCGCCAACTGGGAGCGGATCAAGAAGGCCGAGAAGGCACGTGAGTCGGTGCTGGACGGTGTGGCCCTGAGCCAGCCCGCCCTCGCCCTGGCCGCGAAGATCCTGGACCGGGCGGCACGGGTCGGCCTGGCCGTCCCACCCCCACTGGCCGACTCCCAGGTGGACGAGGAGGCACGACTCGGCGCCAGCCTCCTGGCCACGGTCGCCGCAGCCCGCCACGCCGACCTGGATCCAGAGGCAGCCCTCCGCCGCACCACCCTGGCCTACGCCGAAGCCGTCCGCACCGCCGAACGCACCCCACCACCCACCCCACCCACTGACCCCCGCTGATCATGAAGTTGTTGCCACGACGCGCCGAGGCGGACGGCAACAAGTTCATGATCGACGGAAGTGGCGGCTGGGCAGGGGGCGGTCGGTAGGGTCGGGGGGTGGAAGCGTTTGGGGTTCTCGCGGAACGGGTTGTCGAGGCGTTACTGGAGAGCCGGCCGGGGGTCGCCACCGCGGCCGGGGACCATCGGTACGACGACCGTCTGCCCGACCTGTCCGCGGACGCTCTCGCCGCCGACCGGGCGATGCTCTCCGACGCGGCCAACGCTCTGTCCGAACTGGACCCCGATTCGCTCGACATCGAGGAGCAGGTCGACCACGCGCTGCTCACCTCCTTCGTGGATCGGGAGCTGTTCGAGCTGACCGAGATCCGCTCGCACGAGTGGGACCCGCTGCGCCACAACCCCGGCCCGCTGCTGCATCCGCTGCTGGCCCGCCCGTACGCCCCGGTCGAGGTGCGACTGACCCAGCTGGCGGGCCGGCTCGCCGCCGTACCGGACGCCCTGGCCACCGCCCGCGCGACGCTGCGGGACATGCCGCGGATCCACGCCGAGACGGCGGTCGGGCAGTTCACCGGCACGGCCGCACTGATCCGCGACGAGCTGCCGGCGCTGCTCGCGCAGGCACCCGGCAGCCTCGACCGGGTGGAGCCGGCGGCCACCGGAGCCATCGCCGCGCTGGAGGAGTTCGTCGCCTGGCTGCGCGTCGGCCTGGCCGCCGACGCCGGCCCGGGCCGTGATCCCCGGCTCGGTCGCCGCCGCTGGGAGGCCCGACTCTGGCACACCCTGGACACCGAGCTGGGCGCGGCCGAGATCCAGCGTCGTGCCTGGGCCAACCTGGACCGGGTCACCGCCGAGATCCGCGAGGCGTCCGTCGAGCTGGTCGGCGGCCGGGCCGACGACGCGGCGGTACGGCGGGCGCTGGACGTGCTCGCCGCCGAGCACCCGGACGACGCGACGATCGTCGAGCTGGCCGGGGTGACCCTGGACGAGGCGACCGACTTCGTCCGCGCGCACGACCTGGTCACGCTCGTCGATGACCGGTGCGTGATCCAGGAGATGCCCGAGTTCGCCCGAGGGGTCGCGGTGGCGTACTGCGACGCGCCCGGTCCGCTGGAGACCGCCACCCTGCCGACCTTCTACTGCATCGCACCCACCCCGGCGGAGTGGCCGGCCCAGCGGGTCGAGTCGTTCTACCGCGAGTACAACGACCACATGATCCGCAACCTGACCGTGCACGAGGCCATGCCCGGGCACTTCCTCCAGCTCGCCCACGCCCGCCGCTACGTCGGCGGCACCCGGGTCCGGGCGCTGGCCGAGTCGGGCCCGTTCATCGAGGGCTGGGCCGTGTACGCCGAGGAACTGATGGCCGGGCTCGGCTTCGGTGGCCTGCCGGTGCGGTTGCAGCAGCTCAAGATGCAGCTACGGATGACCATCAACGCGCTGCTCGACCAGTTGGTGCACGCCGAGGAGTTGCCCGAGGCCGAGGCGATGGCGTTGATGACGGGGCGCGGCTTCCAGGAGGAGGGCGAGGCCGCCGGCAAGTGGCGCCGGTCGCTGCTCACGTCCACCCAGCTCTCCACCTACTTCGTGGGGTACAGCGAGGTTGCCGAGATCGCCGCCGCCCGTCCGGACGGGGTGTCGGTGCGCGACTGGCACGACGCGATGCTCGCCCACGACTGCCCGCCCCCGCGCCACCTGCGCACCCTGCTCGGGCTCTAGCCCGCCCCGGGCGGGCGGCGTCCGGCGGTCACCGTCGCGTCGATCAGCCAGCGTGAGATGGAGTACGCGGGCGGCAGCTCCGCCGGCAGCGCGTCCAGGCCGAACCAGTTGGCCCGGGTCAGCTCCCGCCCGTCCACCACCGGCTCGGCCCGGGGGTCGCCGGCACGGGCGGTGAAGCCGGCGAGCAGTACGCCCGGGCCGGAGATCGCCCACGGCTGGCTGCCGAAGTAGGCCAACCGGTCGACGGTCAGCCCGACCTCCTCGGCGACCTCCCGGTGCACGGCCGCCTCCAGGGTCTCGCCGGCCTCGACGAAGCCGGCGACCAGTGCCCACAGCCCGGTCGGCCCGGTGGCGTGCCGGACCAGCAGCAGCTCGTCGGCGCCGCCTTCCGGGCCTGGCCGGGTGATCGCCACCAGCACCGCGGCGGAGAGCTGCATCGGCACGTACAGGCCGCAGTCGGGGCAGCGCCGGGCCGTTTCGCCGGCCTGGTCGGTCAGCTCGGCCCGGCAGGCACCGCACCACCGGTGGGTACGTCGCCAGGTGACCACCGCCAGGGCGCGGCCGGCCAGCGTGGCGAGCGGTTCGGGCACCTCGGCGGCGAGCGAGGCCCAACCGCGCGCCCGGCCGGGGAACTCGTCGGCCGTGGCCAGTTCGGTCGCCCAGGCGGGCACCCCGTCGAGGGTGCCCAGTGGCACCCATCGGGTGTCGGCGGGCAGGTCGGCCACCCGTGGCACGGCCCCGTCGGTGGTGGTCACCAGCTTCGCGCCGAGCACCGGCAGGGCGAGGTCGGTGGGTGCGGGCGGGCCGCCGAGGTCTGCCCCCGGCTGGAACCCGACGCGTGGTGTGGACCCGACGGTCGGGCCGGTCACGAGCCGCCCGGCCGGCGGTCCACCACGCCGGCGCCGGCGGGCGGGTCGAACGCGTCCTTCGCCACGGTCTCGGAGTAGCGGCTCAGCGCCAGCTCCATCGGCTTGCCGTCGACCGGCCCGGTGAAGCTGCCCAGCACGCCCTCGGTGGTGACGCAGGCGGTGAAGTCGCCGTCCGACCGCTCGACCTCCACGCAGGTGGCGTGGTGCCCGGCGACGGTGGTGTCGCTCTGCCGGATGACCGCCTGCGGGTCGAGCGCGGCGGCGGTCAGCAGGCCGACCACCACCGGCGGCGTGACCAGGCCCTGCCGGTTGGCCTCGTCGAAGAGCGCCACGGTGGGCTTGCTGGCCGGGGTCGGTGGCGCGACGATGGTGCACGCCGTGCGGCCGTCGGCCGCTGTGCACCGCGTGATCGCCTCCGGGGTGACGGTGAGTCGCCCACCGGGATACGTGTACGCGGAGCGGGCCGGATCCTGCGCCTGCACGATCGCCGCGCGCTCCCCGCCCGGGAGCTGGTAGTCGGCCGAGTAGGTCGACTCCAGCGCGCGGTCCAGCCGGGCGGCGAGGTCGTTGACCAGGTCGGAACGCCCCATCGCTCGTCCGGCGTCCTCGAATGTCTGACAGCCGGTGACCGTGAGCGACGCGATGACCGACACGGCGAACATGCGGAGGGTGGTCGAGGCGGCGGGCATGGCGACCAGCCTGGTGGATCGAGTCGGCGCAGCGCAAACCCGTTGCCGGTTGACGCCCGGAAATCCGGGAATGTCCGTCAGTGCGGGGCGAGCCGGGTACGCGGGCGACGCCGTGCCCGTTCCCGTGGCCCGATACGCTGCGTGCAACACCTGCCTCAGCCGCACCGTCGCGGCCCACCCACGGACCGGATAACAACAACGAGGAGCGACTCAGTGGCAACCATCGAGGGAATCGTCGCCCGGGAGATTCTCGACTCGCGGGGCAACCCGACGGTCGAGGTCGAGGTCGGCCTGGACGACGGCACGGTGGCCCGCGCCGCAGTGCCGTCCGGCGCCTCCACCGGCGCTTTCGAGGCGATCGAGCTGCGCGACGGTGACACCGACCGTTACCAGGGCAAGGGCGTGGAGAAGGCGGTCTCCAACGTCGAAGACAAGATCGTCGACCAGATCATCGGGTACGAGGCCAGCGAGCAGCGGCTGATCGACCAGAAGATGCTCGACATCGACGGCACCGACAGCAAGTCGGAGCTGGGCGCGAACGCCATCCTCGGCGTCTCCCTCGCGGTCGCGAAGGCCGCCGCCGGCAGCGCCGAGCTGAGCCTCTTCCGCTACCTGGGCGGCCCGAACGCGCACCTCCTGCCCGTGCCGATGATGAACATCCTCAACGGTGGCGCGCACGCCGACTCCAACGTCGACATCCAGGAGTTCATGGTCGCGCCGATCGGCGCGCCCACCTTCCGCGAGGCGCTGCGCTCCGGCGCGGAGGTCTACCACGCGCTGAAGTCGGTGCTGAAGAAGCAGGGCCTGTCGACCGGGCTCGGCGACGAGGGCGGCTTCGCTCCCAACCTGCCGACCAACGCGGCCGCGCTGGACCTGATCGCCGAGGCGGTCGAGAAGGCGGGCTACCGGCTCGGCACCGACATCGTGTTCGCGCTCGACGTGGCGGCGACGGAGTTCTTCGACAACGGCACCTACACGTTCGAGGGTGCTGCGAAGTCCGCCGAGGAGATGAGCACCTACTACACCAAGCTGGCCGACGAGTACCCGATCGTGTCGATCGAGGACCCGCTGGCGGAGGACGACTGGAGCGGCTGGCAGACGCTGACCGCCTCGATCGGCGACCGGGTGCAGATCGTCGGCGACGACCTCTTCGTGACCAACCCGCAGCGCATCGCCCGCGGCATCGCGGAGAAGGCGGCCAACGCGGTGCTGGTGAAGGTCAACCAGATCGGTTCGCTGACCGAGACCCTGGACGCGGTGGACCTGGCCCACCGGGCCGGCTTCAAGTGCATGATGAGCCACCGCTCCGGCGAGACCGAGGACACCACCATCGCCGACCTGGCGGTGGCCACGGGCTGCGGTCAGATCAAGACCGGTGCGCCGGCCCGCTCGGACCGGGTCGCGAAGTACAACCAGCTGCTCCGGATCGAGGAGGAGCTGGCCGACGCGGCGCGCTACGCCGGCGCCGGCGCGTTCCCGCGCTACCGTTCGGCCTGAGACGCACGAAACCTCGGGGGAGGGGTGTGACGATGCAGCAGCGCCGCACACCGGGTGGTCAGCGTCCCGCCCGCCGGCCGGGTCAGTCCGGCCGGCCGGGCGGCGGCCGGGCCAACCGGGGGTCGGTCCGGGAGGCCGGCGTGCGCGCCGAGCCGCGGGGTGCCGCCGGGCGGGCGCCGGGCGCTGCCCGGGGCGCCGAGGGGGTCCGCTCCGCGAACCGTCCGGCCGCGGCCCGGCGGACCGCCGCCGGTGGTTCCGTCAAACGGCTCGCCGCACCCCACCCCCGTCGCTTCACCGGCCGGGCCACCGTGCTGTTCGCGGTGCTGATCGCCCTCGCCCTCGCCTACACCTACCCGGTCCGGGTCTACCTGGATCAGCAGGCCGACATCGAACGGATGGAGGCCGCCCAGGCGGCGCAGGAGGAAGAGATCGCCAAGCTCGCCAGCGAGGCGGCCAAGTGGCAGGACGACGAGTACATCAAGACCCAGGCCCGGGAGCGGTTCTTCATGGGCCGGCAGGGCGAGAAGATGATGGTGGTGCTGCACGACCCCGAGGGCGCCGCGCGCGACGCCGGGAAGTCGGCCGCTCCGGACGCCCCGACCGGGCCGGTTACCTGGTACGACACGCTCTGGTCGAGCGTGCAGGCGGCGGACAGCCAGCAGCCGGGCAAGTGATCCACCCACCAGCGCACCAGGAGAGATGGGCACCGTGACTGTCGCACCACCGCCGGAGTCGGCGGCGGATTCCGTACCCCTGCCGCAGCGGGAGCCGGCCACGGAGGCCGACCTGGCCGCGGTGGCCGCGCAGTTGGGACGCCCTCCCCGGGGCACCCAGGCGGTGGCCCACCGCTGCCCGTGCGGCCTGCCGGACGCGGTGGAGACGACACCCCGCCTCGCCGACGGCACCCCGTTTCCCACC
This sequence comes from Micromonospora yongxingensis, assembly GCF_052601155.1. Lineage (NCBI taxonomy): Bacteria > Bacillati > Actinomycetota > Actinomycetes > Micromonosporales > Micromonosporaceae > Micromonospora > Micromonospora yongxingensis. The sequence goes on along the minus strand of NZ_JBQXEO010000003.1, from coordinate 121,849 downwards.
CTGTACTACCTGACGTGCCCCCGGGCGACGGCGGCGTGCAGCCGGCTGGAGTCGGCCGGGGTGATGAAGGAGATGGCCGAACGGCTGACGACGGATCCGGAGCTGGCCGCCCGCTACCGGGCCGCGCACGAGGACTACCTCGCCCGCCGGGAGGCCATCGGCGAGGTGCCGGAGATCGCCGGCATCTCGGCGGGCGGGATGCCGGGCAGGGTGAAGTGCCTGCACGTGCACCTGGGGCACGCGTTGGGCGCCGGCCCCGGGGTGAACCCGTTCGGCGACGAGACGCTGGAGCTGGTCGAGCCCTGGTGGACGGCCGGCCCGTGCGTGGCCGTACCGGCGACCGAATGAGCGCGGACGCCGTGTCGTCGGTGGCGGGTGCCGAGGGCCAGATCCTGGTGCGACGGGCTCGCACCGGGGATGTGCGGGGCATCCGGCGGCTGGTCGACACGTACACCGACGACCGGCGGCTGCTGAGCAAGGCCACCGTGACCCTGTACGAGGACGTGCAGGAGTTCCGGGTGGCGGTCCGGGCCTCGGACGACGCGGTGGTCGGCTGCGGCGCGCTGCACGTGATGTGGGAGGACCTGGCCGAGATTCGGACGGTGGCGGTGGATCCGTCCTGTCGGGGCCGGCGGATCGGCCACCGGCTGGTGGGTGAGTTGATCGACGCGGCCCGGGAGCTGGGTGTGGCGCGGATCTTCGTGCTCACCTTCGAGACCCGGTTCTTCGCCTCGTTCGGGTTCCAGGCGATCGACGGAGCGCCGGTGCCCCAGCCGGTCTACGAGCAGCTGCTGCGGTCGTACGACGAGGGTGTCGCCGAGTTCCTGGACCTGGAGCGGGTCAAGCCGAACACGCTGGGCAACACCCGGATGCTGCTACGCCTGTAGTCAGGCCCGGCGGGGGTGGGTCTTGAAGAAGTCCCACATCAGGTCGGTGGCCGACAGGCCCGCGGCGGGTGCGGCGAGCTGACCGGATGCCGCCCCCGGCCAGCTGTGGCCCATGTCGGCGATGGTGTGGACGTTGACGTCGCTGCCGTCGGCGCAGCGGGCCACGGTCAGGGTCGCCCCCGGCGCCCCGGACTTCTGCGGGACCGGCCGGCACTTGAGTCGCTGCTGCCAGGTCCGGATGCCCGTCTGGAAGATCGAGGCGTACCGGTCCTGGCCGCCGATGAAGGTGATCACGGAGACCGGGTTCTTCGGCAGGTAGTCCTCGGCCCTGGTCAACGTTCCGCTGTAGCCGCCGCTGACCACTCCGATCGCGGCGAACCTGCCGTCGCCTTCCACCGCCGCCCGGAAGCTCATGTCGCCGCCGTTGGAGATGCCGGTGAGGAAGACCCGGTTGGGGTCCGCCCGCCAGGTCCGCACCAGGTGGTCGGTGAGGGCGTTGAGGAAGCCCACGTCGTCCAGGGTGCCGCAGCAGACCAGCGCGTTGAAGCCGCCGCTCTGCCCGTCGGGGTAGGCGACCAGCACGTTGTCCTGGTCGGCCCTGGCGTCGAGGCCGCCCAGCTCCCGCATCAGGGCGCCGGCTCCGGGGTAGAAGTGCAGGGCGATGACCAGCGCGGACGGGCGGTTCGGGTCGTACCCGGGTGACGCGTGCAGCAGGTAGGTGCGGTCCAACCCGTTGTGCCGCAGGGTGAGCCGGTGGTCGCCGGGCGCCGGGCGTTCGCTGGACGCCGAGGGTTGGGCGGACGGGGTCGACGAGGGTCGCCCCCGCTCAGCACACGCCACGGCCACCGCGATGAGGCACAGCCCCGTCAGCACTGCCACCATCCGCCGCACGTCGGCCACCCCTCGTCGACCCGAGGTCCACACTGGAGGCGCTCCGATCGTGGATCAACCCTTTCGGTCCAGGGCGAAGGCGGGCAGGCTGTTTCCATGCTTCGCCTTCAGCTCGCGCCGGCGGACCTGTGCCGGGTGCGGTTCGCGGACCGGCTGCACCCGGTCGGGACCGCGCTGCTGGCGGGTCAGTGGCTGCGTGATCCCACGGTCGCGGCGATGGCACCGGCTCTGGCCGAGCGGGCGGCGGCGGTCGAGGGAGCGGGCGAGGCCCAGGCGGCCACGGCGATCCTGCGCCACCTGCTGCCCGACCGGGGGCGTCTGCCGGACTTCGTCACCCCCTTCGGCGGTCTGGAGTCCGTGGCGGCCGGTCTGGAGGCGATCCGGGCCACGCCGGCGCGGCGGGTCCGGGCCGAGGTCACCGACGCGTACGCCCACTCGGCCGCCACCCCGCTGCGGCGGAGGTTCGCGGCGGCCGACCCGGAGGTGCTGGACCTGTTCGGTGGGGCGGTACGGACGTGGTTCGACGCCGTCCTCGCGCCGCACTGGAGCGATCTGGTGTCCACGCACCGCCGGCAGGTGACCTGCGCCAGCCGGCGACTGGCACTGCACGGCCTGGACGGGCTCTTCGCCGGGCTGCACCCGGCGATCCGTTGGCGGGAGCCGGTGCTGGAGATACGGACCTGGTGGGGTGGGGAGGTGAGCGGCACCGGTCACGGGCTCGTCCTGCTGCCCTCCCCGTTGGCCGGTCCGCGACCCCGGGTCCTGGTCGAGCCGGGCCACCCGGTCCTGCTCGTCTATCCGGCGCCGATGCCGCGCCAGGCCGCCACGGCGGGTGCGGATTCCCTCGGGCGGCTGCTGGGCGCGACCCGGGCGCTGGTGCTGCGGCGGCTCGCGGACGAGGGTGGGCTGAGCACGACCGTGCTGTCCCGGGCAGTCGGGATCAGTCTCTCGTCGGCGTCGGAGCACGCCAGCGCGCTGCGGGAGGCCGGCCTGATCGTCAGTGAGCGGGACGGCGGGGCCGTCCGGCACCACGTGACGCCGCTGGGTGCGGGTTTGCTGGGTGGGGGTTCGGAGGCGTGATCCGCTGCGTCGCCCCGACCGGACAAGCCGCCGGGGGGCCGCCTGTCCTGCCGTAAGGTTGCTGCCGTGACGACGCGTGTGGCGGCCATCGACTGCGGTACGAACTCGATCCGACTGCTGGTCGCCGACCTGCCCGAGGAGTCGGCCGGGCCGCAGGCGCCGCTGGTCGACCTGACCCGGCGCATGGAGATCGTCCGGCTGGGGCAGGGCGTGGACCGGACCGGCCGGCTGGCGCCGGAGGCGATCGAGCGGACCCGGGTGGCGTTGGCGTCGTACGCCGCCGACATCGAGAAGCTGGGTGCGGAGCGGGTGCGGATGTGCGCCACCTCGGCCTCCCGGGACGCCGCCAACGCCGCCGACTTCACCGACATGGTGCAGCGCACCCTCGGGGTCGCGCCGGAGGTGGTCACCGGCGACGACGAGGCCCGGCTCTCGTTCACCGGCGCGGTGCGCGGGCTCCCCGCCGACGCGAAGGAGCCGTTCCTGGTCGTCGACATCGGTGGCGGTTCCACCGAGTTCGTGGTCGGCGACCGGGCCGGCGGGGTGCGGGCGGCGATCTCGGTGGACATCGGCTGTGTCCGGATGACGGAGCGGCACCTGCCCGGTGACCCGCCGTCGGCGGAGCAGGTCGCCGCCGCGCAGGCCGACATCGCGGCGGCGGTGGACCGGGCGCTCGCGGTGGTGCCCGGGCGGGAGGCGGCCACCCTGGTCGGTCTCGCCGGGTCGGTCACCACCGTCGTCGCCCTCGCACAGGGCCTGCGGGAGTACGACCCGGAGCGGATCCACCACGCCCGGGTGTCGTACGAGGCGGTGGCCCAGGTGACCACGGACCTGCTGAGCTGGACCCGCGAGCAGCGGCTGGCGAACCCGGTGATGCATCCGGGCCGGGCCGACGTGATCGGCGCGGGTGCGCTGGTGCTCCGCGTGATCATGGAGCGGGCCGGGATGCCGTCGGTGGTCGCCTCGGAGCACGACATCCTCGACGGCATCGCCTGGAGTCTGCGGTAGCACCAGGCGTGTGAAGCAGGGCTGGACGCGCTGGGCGATAGCGTTGACGCTACTTCGCAATACGCACTAGTGTGCAATGCGTGGACACCACACAGTTGCTGAAGGGCGTGCTCGACCTCGCGGTCCTGGCCGTTCTCCGGGAGGAGGACGGCTACGGCTACGACATCCTGCGCCGACTCCGGGAGGCCGGGCTGGAGGAGGTCGGCGACGCCTCGGTCTACGGCACGCTGCGCCGTCTCTTCGCCGCCGGCCTGCTCACCACCTACGTCGTGCCGAGCGAATCCGGCCCGCACCGCAAGTACTACGCACTCAACGCAGCGGGGCGGGACCAGTTGACCCGCTCCGGAAAGCTCTGGCGCTCGTTCGCCACCACCATGGACAGTCTGCTCGACGATCGGGGGATGGCGGCATGACCGTCACGGAGCAGGAGATCACCGACTACGTGGCGCGGGTCCGCGCGGCCCTGGCCGACCTGCCGCCCACCCGGCGCGACGAGCTGACCGAGGACCTGCCCGACCACCTCGCCGAGGTGGCCGCCGAGGCCGACGGCACGCTGGTCGAGCGGCTGGGTGAGCCCGAGGCGTACGCCGCCGAGCTGCGCGCCGCCGCCGGTGCCCCGGCCAGCGCCCGCAACCTCGACCAGCGGGTCGCCGCCACCGTGGTCCGGTTCCGCCGCCGGCTGCGCGCCGTCGACACCCGGCTCGGCCCACCGCTGGGCTACGAGACCGCCAGCGACTTCCTCCGGCTGCTGCGTCCCGGGTGGTGGGTGCTGCGCGGATACCTGGCGGCGATGCTGGTCACCGTGATCAGCACCGGCGGCAGCTTCGGCCTGCTGCCCCGCTTCGGTGGCGAACTGCTCGCCGGTCTCATCATGCTGGTCGCCTTCGTGCTCGCGTCGATCTGGCTCGGTCGCCGCTCCGCCCGGCTGACCCGCTGGCCGCGTGCGGCGCTGCAGATCGGCAGTGCGGTGCTGGTGGTCTTCGCGTTCGCCGCCCTGATGCAGGCGGAGGACCGGATGCGCTACGACGAGTACGGCTACGACCCGACGGCGGTCAACAACCCGTACGACCGGATCCGGGACGTCTTCGTCTACGACAGCGAGGGCCGGCTCGTGGAGAACGCCCGGCTCTTCGACCAGAACGGCGACCCGATCCGGCTCGGCTACCCGGACTGTGCGGACCCCGCCGAGGTCTACGGCAAGCCGCTGCTGCGGGCGTACCCGTACTGCCCGGACCAGGCGCCCTTCGGGCCTCGCGCTCCGGGCGCGCCCGGAGCGACCACGACGCCGTCGACGACGCCGACCCCGGAACCGACGGCGACGCCGAGCCCGGCACCGACGGCGACTCCGACGACGCCACCGACCGTGACGCCGACCAGCACGCCGAGCGGCGAACCGACTCCCACCGTGACCGGCTGAAGGACGGTGTGAACCAGATCATGCACACGAGTCTGGGAATTGGCTGAACGGACGAGGCGAGCGGGACGACGCCGGAAATCAATGATCGTTACGGTGTCGTCTGCTCATCAACCCCTCGGAAGGAACCCCCGTGTCAGAGCAGGTCGCACCGCCCCCCGCGTCCGACGCCGCGCCGCCCCAGCCGGCCGTCGCGACGCCGCCGCCGAGCGAGCCGGAGGCGAAGAAGTCCGGTGGAAAGAAGGCGCTCGGCATCATCGGCGCGATCGTCGTGTTCCTCGTGATCGCGGGTCTGAAGTTCGGTATCGGCTCGGCGATCGGCAACTACCTGAACAAGGACGAGACCGCCGACGCCAAGGCCGGCGACTGCATCGCGGAGCTGCCCGAGGTCACCGGTACCGAGGAGGAGGAGGTCAACGGCGCCAAGGTCGTCGAGTGCACCTCCACCGACGCGGCGTACAACGTGGTCGGTCGGGTGGACGGGCAGACCGAGACCCAGGCCAAGGCCGGCACCGCGTGTGACCAGTACCTCAAGGAAGGCGAGGAGGGGTACCTCTTCTACAGCATCAAGCCGGGCAAGACGGGCTACCTGCTGTGCCTGACCAAGAAGGTCTGACCGGAGCACCGACAGAAGCAGCAGCACCGACGACGGCGGCGGGGGATCGTTCCCCGCCGCCGTCGGCGTACCCGGAGTCACCGCCGGGCGAACGGGAGGTGAATGCCACTGTTCCCGCGTCTTCCCGGCGGCGGCGCGGCGTGGCAGGCTACCGGCACGTAGGACCACTGGGCGACCAGCCAACGATGACTGACCGCTAGGAGGACGGCCGATGGGCGAGATGGTGAGCTACCGCAGCAACGGGGGCAGCAGCGAGGGGTATCTCGCGATACCCGCCAGCGGTCTGGCCAGCCCCGCCGTCATCGTCATCCAGGAGTGGTGGGGCCTCGTCCCGCACATCCGGTCGGTGGCGGACCGGTTTGCCGAGGCCGGCTTCGTCGCCCTGGCGCCGGACTTCTACCACGGTGAGACCACGAGCGAGCCGGACGAGGCGCAGCGGCTGCTGCTGGCCATGCGGATGGACGAGGCGGCCAAGGACATCGCCGGGGCCGCCGACTATCTCGCCGGGCGACCGGAGGTCACCGGCAAGGTCGGTGCGGTGGGCTTCTGCGCGGGCGGCAGCCTCGCCCTCTGGTCGGCGACCCTCTCCGAGCGGATCGTCGCCACCGCGGGCTTCTACCCCGTGCTGCCGTGGGAGTCGATGCGCCCCGACTGGGTCGACTACGCCGGCAAGGCCGCCGTCATCCACTGCTCCGAAGAGGACGGCACCTCGACCGCCGAGGGCGTGCAGACCGCCCGCCGGGCCATCGAGGAGGCCGGTGGCACCTGCCACCTCTACGACTACCCGGGCACCTCGCACGCGTTCTTCAACGACGACCGGCCCGAGGCGTTCGACCAGCGCGCCGCCGCCAGCGCCTGGGCACGCACCCTGGAACTCTTCCGGGCCAAGCTTGGCTGAGCCCCGTACCCCGCAGCAGGTGGTCGCCCGCGCCGCGCGGGCGACCGACCTGCCGGACCTCGACGCCGCGGTGAGCGACTGTTTCGCCTGCCCCCGGCTGGTCCGGTGGCGGGAGGAGGTGGCCCGCACCCGCCGGGCCGCCTTCCGGGACCAGGAGTACTGGGGTCGCCCGGTCCCGGGCCTCGGCACCGCCGACGCGCGGATCGCCATCCTCGGGTTGGCGCCCGCCGCGCACGGCGGCAACCGCACCGGCCGGATCTTCACCGGTGACCGTTCCGGTGACGTGCTCTTCGCCGCCCTGCACCGGGCCGGCCTCGCCAACCAGCCGACCAGCGTCGCCGCCGACGACGGGCTGGCCCTGCGCGACACCCGTATCTTCGCGGCCGTCCGGTGCGCCCCGCCGGACAACAAGCCCACACCCGAGGAACGGGACACCTGCGCGCCCTGGCTGCACCGGGAGGTCACGCTGATCCGGCCCACCCTGCGCGTCGTGGTCGCGCTGGGTGCGTTCGCGTGGGCAGCGTGGTGGCCGGTGCTACACCAGGTGTACGGGCAGCGCCCGCCCAGCCCGCGACCGGCGTTCGGCCATGGGGCACACTGGTCCGGCACGGCCGCACCGGAACTGCTCGGCTGCTACCACGTCAGCCAGCAGAACACCTTCACCGGGCGGCTGACACCAGCGATGCTGGACGACGTCTTCGGTCGGGCCAAGCAGCTGGCCGGAGTGGACTGAGACCGCGTGGGGTGGTGGCGATGACGGACGGAACGCGCCCGCCCGCGCCGTCCCCCGTCGCCGAGGCGGGGGTGTTGCGCCCGGCGCTCGGCCTGCTCCGCCGCTGGTGGCCGGTGGGCGCGGTCGCCGCTCTGCTCGTCGGGGCCACGCTCGCCGCCGCGCACTCGTCGATCGGGGCCAGCCGGATCCCGCCGGTGGAGCAGGTCCCCTGGGTTCCCGAGTACCCGACCGCCGAGCCGCCGCCCTCGATCCCGGTCGAGCCGCGCGACGCCGGCGAGGCTACCCAGGCGCACATCCCGCAGTGGATCGCGACGGTGGCGATGGTGCTGCTCGGGCTGGCCATCCTCGCGGCGCTCGGCTACCTCGGCTGGATTCTGCTGCGGGGTCTCCGCCGCCGCCGGGCCACCCGTTCGCTGCCCGCACAGTGGTCCCGGCGTACGGCCGAGGGCACCGCCCGGGAGGTCGTCGCAGCCCTCGACGCCGGGCTGGTGGAACTCGACGACCAGGCCACCGATCCCCGGGTGGCGGTGATCGCCTGCTGGGTGCGCCTGGAGGAGGCCGCCGGTGCCGCCGGTGTACCGCGGCGGGCCGGGGACACCCCCACCGACCTGGTCAGCCGGCTGCTGCGCGGCGACCCGTCGGCCGGTGTGCCGGCGATCGTCAGCACCGAGGTGCTGGCGGAGTTCGCGCACGTCTACCGCGAGGCCCGGTACGCCACCCGCCCGGTCGACGAGCGCACCCGCGACCAGGCCCGTGCCGCGCTGCGCCGGTTGCGCCACGAACTGGCCGCGGTGGCTCCCGACCCGCAGGTGCTCTCGTGAGCAGCACCAGCATCGACGACCTGCTCGCCTTCGAGGAGGAGCCGGCGCCGGAAGGTCCGCGGGCGCGCGGCTCCCGAGTGGGCCCCGCGCTGCGCTCGCTCGCGATCGCCGCCGCCGTCGTCGTGGTGCTGCTCGTCGGCCTCCGCGCGATCGGTCTGAAGGTCTCGTTGCCCGTGCTGGTCGCCGGGGTGCTCGCCGTGCTGGCGGTGCGCCGGGTGACCGCCCTGCTCGCGCCGCCACCTCCACCGCCGCCCGCCGCCCGGGTCACCACGGGTGAGGAGGACGGCAGCTACAACTGGGGCAGCCGGGACGCCCTCCGCGCGGCGATCAACGGCTGGGAGCGGCCACTGGACTGGTCGTCGGGCAACCGCGAGCGGTTCACCGAGCGGATCCTGCCGCGCCTCGGCGAGTTGGCCGACGAGCGGTTGCGACAGCGGCACGGCCTCACCCGCGACTCCGACCCGATCCGAGCCCGGGCACTGCTCGGTGACCAGCTCTGGCGCTTCCTCGCCACCCCCTCCCGCCGCCCCCCGTCGCCGCGCGACGTCGCGGCGATCGTCGCCGAACTGGAGAAGATCTGATGAACGACGTGGACCGGAGCATGCCCGCCGCCGAGGTCGGCCACCTGGCGCGGGCGGTCCTGGACGCGGTCGGCACCGTCGTGGTCGGCAAGCGGGACGCGTTGGAGCTGGTCCTCGCCGGCATCCTGGCCGGTGGGCACGTGCTGCTGGAGGACCTGCCCGGGCTGGGCAAGACGCTCACCGCGCGCTCCTTCGCCCAGGCGCTCGGTCTGGACTTCCGCCGCCTGCAGTTCACCCCCGACCTGCTCCCCGCCGACGTCACCGGCTCGTTCCTCTACGACCAGCGCAACGGCGACTTCACCTTCCGGGCCGGCCCGGTGTTCACCAACCTGCTCCTCGCCGACGAGATCAACCGGACGCCGCCGAAGACCCAGTCCGCGCTGCTGGAGGCGATGCAGGAGAAGCAGGTCTCGGTGGAGGGGGTGACGTACAAGCTGGACGAGCCGTTCCACGTGCTGGCCACCGCCAACCCCATCGAGTACGAGGGCACCTACCCGCTGCCCGAGGCGCAGCTGGACCGGTTCCTGCTCCGGGTCTCGTTCGGCTACCCGCAGCACGACGAGGAGTGGGAGGTGCTGCGCCGCCGGATGAGCCGCCGCCGCGAGGAGGCGGACATCAAGCCGGTGGTCGACGCGTCCACCCTGCGGGCGATGCAGGCCGCCCTGGAGGACGTGGTGGTGGAGGACTCGATCGGCCGCTACATCGTGTCCCTCACCGCGGCCACCAGGGAGCACCCGTCGGTGCTGGTCGGCGCGTCGCCGCGTGGCTCGTTGGCGCTGCTGCTGCTGGCCCGCGTACGCGCGGTGTTCGGCGGCCGGGACTACGTGGTGCCGGAGGACGTCAAGGAGGTGGCGGCGCCCGCGCTGGCCCACCGGATCACCCTGCGCCCCGAGATGTGGCTGCGCCGGGTCGACCCGGCGTTCGTGGTCGGCGAGGTACTGGAGGCGACTCCCGCGCCGGCCAGCGGCGCGCTGCCCAGCTACGCCGCCGGCGGGCCCCGGCACTGATGACCGGACCGACCGTGCCGCGACCCGTCGAGCCGGAGCCCGAGCCGGCCGCCGGCTGGGCGCCCACCTGGGCGCTCGGCCGGGCGGTGCTGCTCGCGGGCCTGCTGCTGGTGGCGGGGGTGCTGCTGGGCCGGGTCGACCTGATCGTGCTGGCGGCCCCGTTCGCGCTGGGCACCGCGTACGCGCTGCGTCGTCGGCCCACCGCGTTGCCGCAGGTCTGGATCACGCCCGGTGACGACGGGCCGCTGGTCGAGGGCGGCGAGGTGACGGCGGCGGTGAGCGTCGGCAACCCGGATACGGTCGACTACGACCTGGTGGTGCTGCGGTCCCGGGTCTCGCCGTGGCTGCGGATCGAACGGGCTGGCTTCGCACGCGACGGCGACACTCCGGCAACCGGTGCGACTCCGGCAACCGGTGCGGCGCCGGCCGGCCGTGTGACACCGGCAGTCGGCGGCGGCGGCCGATCCGTGGCCGACCGGCCGTTCGTGACCTCGGTGCCGACCGCCGCGGCGGTCGACCTGGAACTGGCCGGCCGTGCACTGCGCTGGGGCCGGCATCCCGTCGGCCCGGCCGGTGCCCGGGTCGCCACGGCGGGTGGCCTGCTCGTCTCCCGGGCGGTGATCACGGAGCCGGTCGGGGTGCGGGTCTATCCGCGTACCGAACCGTTCGAGGCGGTGGAGGCGATGCCCCGGGCCGCCGGTCTGGTCGGGGCGCACCACTCGCGCCGGCCGGGCGAGGGCGGCGAGTTGGCCGGTGTCCGGATCTTCGCCCCCGGCGACCGGCTGCGTCGCATCGACTGGCGGGTCTCGCTGCGCGCCCGGCAGCTGCACGTGGCGGCGACCCTCTCCGACCGGGACGCGGAGGTGGTGGTGCTGCTCGACGTGCTCGCCGAGGCCGGCCGCTCCGGCGGGGTGGGTGGCGCCGCCTCGGTGCTGGACACCACCGTGCGGGCCACCGCCGCGATCGCCGAGCACTACCTGCACCGCGGCGACCGGGTCTCGCTGCTGGAGTACGGCCCGGCAGCCCGCCGGCTGCGCCCGGCCGCCGGCCGCCGGCAGTACCTGACGGTGCTGGAGTGGCTGCTCGACGTGCGCGCCGACTCCTCCCCCCACGAGCCGTACGACCAGGTGTTCGGCCCGCAGCAGCTCTCCTCGGACGCGCTGGTGGTGGTGCTCACCCCGCTGCTGGACGAGCGGTCGGCGCAGATGCTGGCCCGGTTGGCCCGCGCCGGGCGTTTCGTGGTGGCGGTCGACACGCTGCCGACCGACCTGACGCCGCCGAAGGACCGGGGGTGGGCCGAGGTGGCGTACCGGCTGTGGCGGCTGGACCGGGAGACCATGATCGGGCAGCTCCGTGAGCACGGCGTGCCGGTGGTGCGGTGGGCCGGCGCCGGCAGCCTCGACCAGGTGCTGCGCGACGTTGCCCGGTTGGCCACGGCCCCGAGGGTCGGTGGCCGGTGAGAGACGCGAACGACGAGGGCGGGCAGACATGATCGACACCGTCGCCGTCCGGGTCCGGGCGGCTCAGGACGCCCTCGCCCGGGTGAGCCCCGCCCCGCTCCTGGTCCGGGCCGGGATCTTCGTCACCGTGCTGGCCGGGTTCGCGCTGGCGTTCCCCGCCGAGGTGCTGACCGGCCGGCCGCTCCTCTTCATGGCGGTGGCCGCGTTGCTGCCCGCCGTGGGCCCGCGCCGGGTCTGGCCGACCTTCGCGGCGCTGGTCACGGTCGGTGGTTGGCTGCTCGCCACCGACGGGTACGGCCGGCCCGTGGCGCTGTGGCGGCTGCTCGCCCTCGCCGCCCTGCTCTACCTGGCGCACACCCTGTGTGCGCTGGCGGCGCTGCTGCCGTACGACGGGGTGGTCGACCCGGAGCTGATCACCCGCTGGTTGTTGCGGGCGGCCGCGGTGCTGCTGGGTACCGCGGTGCTGGGGGTGCTGCTGTTGCAGGTCGCCGGGCTGGGCGGCGAGACCGGCCACCAGTGGGTCACCGTGCTGGGGCTGCTGGTGGCGGTGGGGACCGCCGCGTTGCTGGGCTGGCTGCTGCGACGCAGGTAGACCGGCGGGACAGCGGGGTTACGCAGGTCACAGGGGTTGTGCTCCGTCACAGATGGGGGGCGCGAGCGGGATTACCTGAGCCGGCCGGGGAAAGATAGATGACGTGAATCCGAAGCGGATCCTTGTGGTGGGTGCCGGGCACGTCGGTCTCTACGCTGCCCTGCGCCTGTCGAAGAAGCTCAGCTCCCGTGAGGCTGAGGTCATGGTGGTTGACCCCCAGCCGCACATGACCTACCAGCCGTTCCTGCCTGAGGCGGCGGCGGGCAACATCTCCCCGCGGCACTCCGTGGTGCCGCTGCGGCGGGAGTTGCGCCGGTGCAAGGTGGTGGCGGGCACGGTCACGCGGATCGAGCACGATCGCAAGGTGGCCACCGTCCAGCCGATCATCGGTCCGGCCCGGGAGATCACGTACGACCACGTGATCGTGGCCCCCGGTTCGGTGTCCCGGACGCTGCCGATCCCCGGCCTGCATGAGCAGGGCATCGGGTTCAAGACCATCGGCGAGGCGATCTACCTCCGCAACCACGTGTTGGACCGGCTGGACGTCGCGGCCGTCACCCCGGACCCGGAGGTGCGCCGGTCGGCGTTGACCTTCACGTTCGTCGGCGGTGGCTACGCCGGCATCGAGGCGCTCGCCGAGATGGAGGACATGGCCCGCGACGCCCTGCGCTACTACCCGGAGCTGAAGCCGGAGGACATGCGCTGGGTGCTGGTCGAGGCCACCCAGCGGGTGCTGCCCGAGGTGGATCGGGACATGGGTGCCTACACGGTGCAGCAGCTGCTCAAGCGCAACATGGACATCCGGCTGGACACCCGTCTGGAGTCCTGCGTCGACGGGGTGGTCAAGCTCTCCGACGGCGACACCTTCCGCTCCGACACGATCGTCTGGACGGCCGGTGTGAAGCCGTCGCCGATGCTGGACGCCACGGACTTCCCGCGCGACGACCGGCGGCGCGTCACCTGCCTGCCCACCCTCCAGGTGGTCGACGGTGACCGGGTGGTCGAGGGCGCGTGGAGCGCCGGCGACTGCGCCGCCGTGCCGGACCTGACCAAGGAGCCGGGCAACTTCTGCTCGCCGAGCGCGCAGCACGCGGTCCGCCAGGCCGCCCGCATGGCCGACAACATCGCGGCGGTGATCCGGGGCCGCGAGCCGGTCAACTACAAGCACAAGCACGTCGGCAGCGTGGCCAGCCTCGGCCTGCACAAGGGCGTCGCCCAGGTGTACGGCATCAAGATGACCGGCTGGCCGGCCTGGTTCATGCACCGCACGTACCACATGAGCCGGATCCCGTCGTTCAACCGCAAGGTCCGGGTGGTGGTGGACTGGTCGCTGGCGTTCTTCCTCAAGCGCGAGGTGGTCGCCCTGGGCCAGCTGCACGACCCGCGCGAGGAGTTCGTGGAGGCGTCCCAGCCGGTCGGCGCCCCCCGCGTCTGACCCGATCGACGAGCAGGGCCCCCGCCGCACCGACCCCGGTGCCGCGAGGGGCCCTGTTCGGCGTGCGGGTCAGACCCGCCAGATCCAGGCGTCCGCGATCCGGGTGGCGGGGCCGTAGAGCTGCTCCAGGGTGGCGCGCAGGCTGTCCGCGTGCGGCGCGTCGTCGGCCAGCGCCACACAGGAAGCGCCCCAGAAGTCGGCGTCCCGGGCGGCCTGCCGGCGCTGCTCGTCGCCGATGGCCGGCTGGTCGCCGCGCCGCGCCACGTCGGCCAGCAGGGCCGAGGTGGGCTGCTTGAACGTGCCCATCGCCGCGGTGCCGCCCCGGCCGTACGGGCCGATGAAGAAACCCTCGGGAAGGCCGAACCCGGCGTTGGCGGCGGCCGCCCAGCGCATCGGCCACGGCTCCTTCGGCGTGGGCAGCGGCACGGGGACCAGCACCCCGCCGGGGCGGACGCACTGCCGCCAGTGCCCGCCGGTGATGAATTCCGGCACGGCGGGTCGGTCGGCGGTCGGCAGGGGGGTGGGGATGATCGGCAGCAGGGCCACGGCGACGGCCGCCGGCACCAGCCGTCGGGCCCGACCGGTGCTCCCGAGTGCCCGGTCGACGGCCAGCACCAGCAGCGTCGCGACGATCGGGAGCAGCGCCAGACCGAACCGCATCGGCAGCGCGCCGTCCACCACCGGCAGCCCGGCCAGCAGGGCGTACGGGCCGGGCAGCGCCGTCCTGGTGCCGCCGAGCACCACCTCCGGGCCGAGCGAGAGCGCGCCCATCACCAGCGCGGCCGCGACGCAGGCGAACACCAGCCGGCGCCGTCCCGCCCAGATCGCGCACACCGCCGCGACCAGCAGCAGCGGCCAGCCCAGGAAGGTGTTGTACTCGGCCGGGCCGGTGGTCAGCCGGGCGGACTCGTCGCTCCCGGCCACCGACAACGGCGAGACCGTCCACCAGCTGCTCAGGTCGGCCGAGAAGTAGGCCGGGCTGAACATCCCGTCGGCGACGCCCTGCGGCCCGGCGAACTGGAACCACAGCGGGTACCCGAGCACCAGCAGTGCGAGCCCGGCGGCGACCGCCAGCCCGGCGGCGAAGCCGGGCAGCGCCCGTCGGGCCAGGTCCCGGTCGGCCACGCCGTAGCTGATCGCCATCACCAGCAGTGTGACGGCGGCGAGGAAGAGCACCTCCTCGCCGATGAAGACCTGCGCGGTGACCGCGGCGGCCAGCCCGGCGGCCGAGCTGAACATCCGGCGGCGGTCCAGCCCGGTCCCGTTCGGGCTGGTCGGCGACGTGGGCCCCGGGTCGGACGCCCGCAGCAGTCGGACGACCAGCCAGACGATCACCGGCACCAGCCACTGGGCGGTCATGTGCAGGTGGCTGTTGGTCTGCGAGATCATGCCCGGGCCGAAACCGCAGAGCCCTCCGCCGAGTGCGGCGGCGAGCCGGCGGGCACGCAGCGCCCGGCGGAACAGCAGATACCAGGCGACGGCGGTGCCGGCCAGGTTGACGGCGGCCAGCAGCGCGAAGGTGACCGGTGCGCCGAGCAACAGGGTGACCGGTGCGCAGACGATGCCGAGCGCGATGACCGTGGTGTTGGCCATCAGGTTGACCCCGTCGGGGGCGTTGAGCCGGTCGGTGAGCAGGCTGAAGTCACCGAGCAGTGCTCGCGCGTCGACCGCCAGGAACCACTCGTAGAGGGCCTGGTCCTCGGGATTGAGCGCCATGACCCGGCCGGCCGGGTCGGGCCACAGCCCGTGGGTCAGCCAGCCGGCCAGCAGAGTGAAGAACAGGGCGACCAGCAGGTCCGCCCGGTGCCGGCGGACGGCGGCCAGAAGCCGGACGGCCCAGGCTCGGCGGTTGATCTGATCGGAGCGGCGGAATGCCTGCTCAGGGGCGGCGTCGGGGGCCGTGGGGGCTGCGCTGCTCACGCCATCGACCCTAGTGCGGCCCGGCCCACGGGGTACGCCGGGTCACCATCGACCGGCTACGGTGACACTGCACCGTGCGTGTCGGCGCGCCGGTGCCACCCGCCCGGGTGGTGGAACGGCAGACACGGCCGCCTTAAAAGCGGCTGCCGCAAGGCGTGCGGGTTCGACCCCCGCCCCGGGCACCAGCCAGCGTGGCCCATTCTCATTCGTGATCACCAGGAGTTGTTCCGGCCGTTTACTCTTGGAGGGCACGTTCACGTGCAAACGACCCCCTGAGGGAGGCCAGACAGTGAAGACCTCGAACCCGGTGCTCGCCCGGCTCGGCCAGGCGGCCGAGCGGGAGCGTTCCGCCGGGTACGCCCCGACCGGGCCGTACGGACAGCCCGGTATTCCCCAGCAGTACCCGTCCCAGGCCGGCTACCCGGCCGCGCCGCCCACCGTGGCGCCCATGACCGTCGACGACGTCGTGGTCAAGACCGTCGCCCTGCTCGGCATCCTCGGCATCTCCGCCGCGGCCGCCTGGGTGCTCGTGCCCGACGCGCTGGTCGGTGCCGCCTGGATCGGCGCGGCGGTCGTCGGTCTGGTGCTCGGCCTGATCATCTCGTTCTCCCGGATGGCCAACCCGGCGCTGGTCATCACGTACGCGGTCGTCGAGGGTGTCTTCGTCGGCATGGTCAGCAAGGCGTTCGAGTCGGCGTTCGACGGCATCGTGCTCCAAGCCGCCGCGGCCAGCTTCGGCATCTTCTTCCTGATGGCGATGCTCTACCGGGCGAAGGTCATCCGGGCCACCCCGGCCTTCGTCAAGGGCATGATCGCGGTGATGACCGGTCTCTTCGCGGTCATGCTGATCAACCTGGTGCTGGCCCTGTTCGGCGTCAACACCGGCCTGCGCGACGGCAGCCCGCTGGCCATCGGCTTCAGCCTGGTCTGCATCGTGGTCGCGTCGCTGAGCTTCGTGCTCAGCTTCAAGGAGATCGAGGACGGCGTCCGGATGGGCCTGCCGCAGCGCTACTCCTGGACGGCCGCCTTCGGCATCCTGGTCAGCCTGGTGTGGCTCTACATCGAGATCCTGCGACTGCTGAGCTACTTCCAGGGCGACGACTGACCTCGTCCGCGCTACTGACCGGCGCCCGCCCCGCTTCCGCGGTGGCGGGCGCCGTCGTCTGCGCCGGCCGTGCCGTTTCCCCGCCGCCGCCGGCCCGCCCGGGGCAGAGTGACTGCGAGGGGTACGCGGGAGAAGGAGGCGGCGGTGCGCAGCAACAACCCGGTGCTCAACCGGCTGGACGAGACCAGCCGGGTGGAGGCCCGGGTGCTCGGCGCCCGCGACGTCGAGCCGATGAGCGTCGACGACGTGGTGGTGCGTACCGTCGGGTTGCTGCTCATCACCGGCGCGGCCGCGGCCGTGTCCTGGGCGGTGGTGCCCCAGGCGGCCTGGCTGCCCGCCGCGCTGGCCGGCAGCGCGCTCGCCTCGATCGCGCTGGTCCTGGTCATCTCGCTGCGCGGCATCACCAACCCGGTGCCGATCGTCGGCTACGCCGTGCTCCAGGGCCTGCTGCTGGGGGTGGCGAGCCGCACCTTCGAGCAGGTCTATCCGGGCATCGTGGTGCAGGCGGTGGCCGGCACCTTCGGCGTCTTCCTCGGGATGGCGGCGCTCTACCGGGCGCGGGTGATCCGGGCGACGCCCCGGCTGGCCCGTCTGGTGATCGGCACGCTGCTCGGCATCGCCGTGCTCAGCGTGGTCAATCTCGTGTCGTACCTGATCTCCGGGCGGCCCGGGCTGGCGGTGTACAGCGTCAGCGGGGAGGTCGGCTGGCTGCCGTACGCCTTCTCGGTGGTGGCCATCATCGCCGGTGCGTTCAGCTTCATCCTCGACTTCGACCTCGTCGAGCGCTCGGTGCGCGACGGCCGACCCCGCCGGTACGCGTGGCTGAGCGCGTTCGGCCTGCTCACCGGGCTGGTCTTCCTCTACTGGCAGTTGCTGCGGCTGCTCAGCTACCTGCGCCGCTGACCGGCCCGACACGGCGTGCGCAGTGCCGGCCGTAGACTCGGCGGCGATGAGCGCAGCGGAGTTGGATCAGGCCGTGCGGTTGCTGGTCCGTCAGGTCGGGCACTGGCAGCAGCCGCGTTGGGCGGCGGTCGCGACCACCGGCAACGTGTCCCGCGCCGACCTGGTGCACCGGCTGGTGCAGGAGATCGCCAACCTGGCCGCCGACGCCGAGGGGGAACCCCGCCGGGTGGTGCCCCGGCTGGACAACGACCTGGCCCTGCCCGATCAGGTGCGGGTGGTGACGGCGGACCTGCTCGCCGCCGGAGCGGACGCCGAGGTGCTGGCACGGGCCGCCGCCGAGGTGACGGCGACCCGCAGCGCGCTCTGACGTCGACTCAGCTGAGCCGCTCCAGCACCATGGCCATGCCCTGGCCGCCGCCGACGCACATGGTCTCCAGGCCGATGGTCTTGTCGTGCCACTCCAGCGCGTTGAGCAGGGTGCCGGTGATGCGGGCGCCGGTCATGCCGAACGGGTGGCCGACCGCGATGGCGCCGCCCATCACGTTCAGCTTCTCCTCCGGGATGCCCAGCTGCCGGTAGGAGGGGATGACCTGCGCGGCGAAGGCCTCGTTGATCTCGACCAGGTCGACGTCGTCGATGGTCATGCCGGCGCGCCGCAGCGCCTGCCGGGACGCCTCGACCGGGCCGAGACCCATGATCTCCGGCGACAGGGCGGTCACGCCGGTGGAGACGATCCGGGCCAGCGGGGTCAGCCCCAGCTCCTCGGCCCGCTGGGCGCTCATCACCACGACGGCGGCGGCGCCGTCGTTGAGCGGGCAGCAGTTGCCGGCGGTGATGCGGCCGTCCGGACGGAACACCGGCTTCAGGCCGGCGACCGCGTCGAGGGTGACGCCGGCACGCGGGCCGTCGTCGGTGCTCACCGCCTTGCCGTCGGGCGTGGTGACCGGGGTGATCTCCCGGGCCCAGAAGCCGTCGGCGATGGCCTTCTCGGCGAGGTTCTGGCTGCGGACGCCGAACTCGTCCATGTCGGCACGGGTGACGTCGTACACCTGGGCCAGGTTCTCGGCGGTCTGCCCCATGGTCAGGTAGATGTCCGGCAGCTCGCCGGAGTCGCGCGGGTCGGTCCACACCTCGGCGCCGCCCTGGGCGCGGCGCTTCGACCGCTCGCCGGCAGCCGCGAAGCGCGGGTTCTCCCAGCCACCGCCGACCAGCGCCTGCGCGTCGGGCGGCAGCCCGTCGGAGCTGCCCCGGGCGTACCGGGAGACCATCTCCACACCGGCGGAGACGAACACGTCGCCCTCGCCGGCGCGGATCGCGTGCATGGCCATCCGGGTGGTCTGCAACGAGGAGGCGCAGTAGCGGGTCAGCGTGGCACCGGGCACGGTGTCCAGCCCGAGCAGGGTGGCCACCACGCGGCCCATGTTGAAGCCCTGCTCGCCGCCGGGCAGGCCGCACCCGAGGTAGAGGTCGTCGATGGTGGTCGGATCGAGCTGGGGGATCTTGTCCAGGGCGGCCTGGACGATGGTCGCGGCGAGGTCGTCGGAGCGGACGTCGCGCAGGGACCCCTTGTGCGCCCGGCCGATGGGGGAGCGGGCGGTGGCGACGATGACGGCGTCGCGGGACGACTCAATCGGCATGAACCAACGTTAACGCGTCGGTAACTTGGCGCGGAAGAAGCAGGCCCGGCGGGAAATGTCACCCCGTCTATCGCCGGGAGGCGACCGCCGCCGCCGCCGCGACGGCGGGGAGCAGGGCGTGGGCCCACACCCGGTAGCCGTCGGCGGACGGGTGGAAGCCGTCGTGGCAGAGCGTCCCCGCGTCGGCCCGGAAGACCGGACCCGTCTCGGTGGCGAGGTCGACCACCGTCCCGCCGGCGTCCAGCACGGCCGTGGTCTGCGCGCGGGCCACCCGACGCCCGGACCAGCCGACCAGCTGGCGCAGCGGAGGCGCGATCGCCCGCACGGCACCGAGATCCGGGCAGGTGCCGACCACCACCTCGACCCGCGCCTCCCGCATCCGGTGCACCGCCGCGGCGAGGTACGCCGCCGCCTCGGCGGGCCGGCGCAGTTCGGTGGCGTCGTTCGCACCGATCAGGATCAGCGCCACGTCGGGCCGCTCGCCGAGCAGTGCCCGCGCGACCTGGGTGGACAGGTCGGTCGAGCGGGACCCGGAGACGCCGACGCTGGACAGGTGCACCCGCCGGCCGGTGGGACCCTCGGCGAGCAGGTTGGCCAACTGCCCGCCGATGGTGTCGTCGAGCCGGTCGACGCCCACCCCCAGCGCAGACGAGTCGCCCAGCAGCACCAGCCGCAACGGTGGTGCGCCGGCTCGACCGATCGTGGCCCGCAGGGCCAGCCCCAGCTCCGGTTGGGCGTAGCGCCGGTGCCGGGCGACGAACGCCTCACCGGCCAGGACGGCGGCGCCGCCCACGGTGCCGGCGAGCAGCGAGAGCGCCGCCGCCCGACCCAGTCGGCCCGGGAGGCCGGCGGTCACATCCCGCTCGCTGCGCTCGTTCATGCCAGTCCCTCCACTGTCGAAGTGTCCGCCGCGGAGCCGCGCTGCGGCACCGCGCCGACACCGAAGAACGCCCGGCGACGCAGCTGCGCCCACCGGCCGGCCGGCCCCCGGTCGCGGCCCCGGACCTGGGTGCCGCTGACCTCCGTGCCGGCGTGCCGGGCCGCCTCCTGCGCGGCCTCCGGCAGCGACCGTACGCCCTCGCCCGGCACCGGTGTGACCCGTCGTTCCTGCCCCGCTCCGAGCGCGGAGAGCATCGTCGGCAGCAGTGCGGCGGCGGCAACCGCGTACCCCTCGGCGGAGGGATGGAACCGGTCCCAGGCGAACATCCGGGTCGGTTCGGCGGCGAACCGAGGGCCGAGCAGGTCGCCGAGGGAGACCGTCCAGCCGCCGGCCTCGACGACGGCCACCGTCTGGGCGGCGGCGAGCTGCCGGCTCCACCGGTGCGCCAGCCAGCGCAGCGGGGGCTGGATCGGGCGGATCGCGCCCAGGTCGGGGCAGGTGCCCACGACCACCTCGCAGCCGGCGTCGCGCAGCGTGCGGACCGCCTCGACCAGGTAGCGCACGGCCAGCCCCTGCGGGGTGCGGTTGGTGATGTCGTTTCCACCGATGAGGATCACCGCGATGTCGGGCTGGCAGTCCAGCGCGGCCTCCACCTGGTGCCGCAGCGCGGCCGAGATGGCCCCGACCACCGCGAAGCGGTGCAGCCGGACCGGCCGGTGCAGCCGTCGGGACAGGCCGGTGGCGAGCAGCGCGCCGGGCGTCTCCCGCCGACGGTGCACCCCGTAGCCGGCGGCCGACGAGTCGCCGAGCACGACCACGGTGAGCGCGGGGCCGGGGAACTTCCCGCCGTACACCCCGTCGCAGCGCGGTGGAGGCGCCTCGGCCATCGGGATGGTGCGCCGCGCCTGGCGGGCCTGCCCCAGCAGCACCCCGCCGGTCGCGATCACGGCCGCCGCGGTGGCACCCGTCCCGATGGCCGCCAGGCGGGCGACCCGCCAGGCGTGTCGCCAACGCGGACCAACGGGTACGACGGAACCAGCCACCCCCATACCGCGAGATTATCGCGCCGGTCCGACACGCCGCTGTCGTCGTGACGGCTCGCGGGTGCCTGGAAACCGACGCGACGGGGTACCTGTCCGGAGGAGGCCGGCCGACTTGCGCCGACCCGCCACCATGATCCGGCGGAGAGGAGCGCGACGATGGGGAAGACACTGAAGCGCAGCGCGGCATTCACGGCGCTGGCGCGGGCACTGGCGGCAGGGGCGCGGGGCGGGCCCTCGCTGGGTGCCCGGTTGGCGGCGCTGCCCCGGATGATCCGGGCCACCAGCAAGGGGCAGTACGACGGTGGCCTCCGGCTGGCCCTGATGACCGCGGCGACGGCGTACATCGTCTCGCCCATCGACCTGCTCCCGGAGATCCCACTGGCGATCTTCGGGCTGGCCGACGACGCCGTCATGATCACCTGGTTGGCCGGCAGCGTGCTCGCCGAGACCGACCGCTTCCTGGAGTGGGAGGCGCGACGCAGCTCGGTCATCCCCGGGGGGCTGGTGCCCTGACGGCACGTACCCTGGGCGGCGAGGAAACGTCTGCCCGGCCGCCGTCGCCGGCGCCGCAACGAAGGGCACACCGTGCAGTACTACGACAACGTCGTCGACATGATCGGCAACACCCCGCTGGTACGTCTGCGTAACGTCACCGAGGGCATCCAGGCCACCGTGCTCGCCAAGGTCGAGTACGTCAACCCGGGCGGGTCGGTCAAGGACCGCATCGCGCTGCGGATGGTGGAGGACGCCGAGGCCGCCGGCCTGCTCAAGCCCGGCGGCACCATCGTCGAGCCGACCAGTGGCAACACCGGCGTCGGGCTGGCCCTGGTGGCCCAGCTCAAGGGCTACAAGTGTGTCTTCGTCTGCCCCGACAAGGTCAGCCAGGACAAGCAGGACGTGCTCCGGGCGTACGGCGCCGAGGTGGTGGTCTGCCCGACCGCGGTCGCGCCGGAGGACCCGCGCTCGTACTACAACGTCTCCGACCGCCTGACCCGGGAGATTCCCGGCGCCTGGAAGCCCAACCAGTACAGCAACCCGGCCAACCCGCGCTCGCACTACGAGACGACCGGCCCTGAGCTGTGGAAGCAGACCGAGGGCGGGATCACCCACTTCGTGGCGGGCGTCGGCACCGGCGGCACCATCTCCGGCATCGGCCGGTACCTCAAGGAGGCCTCCGACGGTCGGGTGCGGGTCGTCGGGGCCGACCCGGAGGGCTCGGTCTACTCCGGCGGCACCGGCCGGCCGTACCTGGTGGAGGGCGTCGGCGAGGACTTCTGGCCGGAGACGTACGACCAGGGTGTGGCCGACGAGATCGTCGAGGTCTCCGACAAGGCGTCCTTCGAGATGACCCGGCGGCTGGCCCGCGAGGAAGGGCTGCTGGTCGGTGGCTCCTGCGGGATGGCGGTGGTCGCCGCACTGGAGGTGGCCCGCCGTGCCGGCCCGGACGACGTGGTGGTCGTGCTGCTGCCCGACGGTGGCCGGGGCTACCTCTCGAAGATCTTCAACGACTCGTGGATGGCCCGGTACGGCTTCCTCGACAACTCGGGCACCGAGCCGACGGTGGCCGACGCGCTGTCCGGCAAGCCGGGCGGGCTGCCCGAGCTGGTGCACGTGCACCCGACCGAGACGGTCCGGGACGCCATCGACTACATGCGGGAGTACGGGGTCTCGCAGCTCCCGGTGCTCAAGGCCGAGCCGCCGGTGGTGACCGGCGAGGTGGCCGGCTCCATCGCCGAGCGCGACCTGCTCGACGCGCTCTTCACCGGCCAGGCCCACCTGCACGACACCATCGAGCGGCACATGGGTGACCCGCTGCCGATGATCGGTGGCGGTCAGCCGGTCAGCGAGGCCGTCGGCCTGCTGGAGAAGTCCGACGCCGCGCTGGTCCTCGTCGACGGCAAGCCCAAGGGCGTCCTCACCCGCCAGGACCTTCTGGCCCACCTCGGCGCCCGCTGACCCACCCTCCGCCCTCTCCCCGCCCCGGCTTCGGGGCGGGGAGAGGTGGGCGTGGGGTCAGCGGGTGAGTTCGGTGGGGACCGCCACGACGTCGACGAAGGCGCCCTTGCGGAGAACCGTGACCGGCAGGCGGGTGCCGATGGCGGGGCCGAGCATCAACCGCTGCAAGCCCTGGCCGTCGACCACCGGACGCCCGCCGGCGTTGAGGATGATGTCGCCCAGGTAGATCCCGGCCATGCCGGCCGGGCTGCCCGGCACCACCTCCACCACGCGCAGCCCACGTCGCTGGCCGGTACGCGCCGTCACCTCCGGCGGCAGTGGCACGGGTACGCCGGCCACGCCCAGCCAGGCGCGGCGGACCCGGCCTGCGTCGGTCAGCTCGGCGATGATCTGCCGGGTGGTGGCGTTGATCGGCACCGCCAGGCCCAGCCCGTAGCCGGCGACGGCGGTGTTCACGCCGATCACCCGTCCGGCGGAGTCGGCCAGCGCGCCGCCGGAGTTGCCCGGGTTGAGGGCGGCGTCGGTCTGGATGACATCCTCGATGAGTCGGGTGACCCGCCCGTCCCGGGCGGGCAGGGAGCGGCCGAGCCCGGAGACCACGCCGGCGGTGACGGAACCGGCCAGCCCCATCGGGTTGCCGACGGCCACGACCAACTGCCCGATCCGTAGCGCGTCGGCGTCGCCCAGCTCCACCGGTGGCACGGTGGTCTCGTCGACCCGCAGCACGGCGAGGTCGGAGAGCGGGTCGGTGCCGACGACCCGGAACGGAGTCTCGGTGCCGTCGGCGAACGCCGCCGAGCCGCCGGCAGCGCCCTGGACCACGTGTGCGCTGGTCAGCAGCAGGCCGTCGGTGCCCACGGTGACGGCGGAGCCGGCGCCGGCCCCGCGCGGGGTCCGCACCGACAGGGCGGCCACGCTGGGCAGCACCCGGGCCGCCACGGTCGTGACCACCCGGGAGTACGCGTCCAGCGCGGCTTCCTCGGCCGGGTCGGACCTGGTGTGATCGGTGTCCATGCAGCCGGCAACGCCGCCCGTCGCCCCGGCATGCCCCGATCCGCCGACAGCGAACATCAGCCGACGTCGTGGTGACGAGGACCCCGGTACGGCTCGACGCTCACCCGGTCAGGGGACGGGTATAGCGGAGTTGGGGGACGGTGGTGGGGCCGAGGTGCTCGTCCCGTTCCGCGCCGGTGGGGGTCCAGCCGCCGCGCTCGTAGAAGGCACGGCCGTGGGCGTTGTCCCGGAGCACCCAGAGCGCCGCACGCTGCCAGCCCCGGGCACGCATGGCGTCCAGCGCGTCGACCATGAGCGTGCGGCCGACGCCCCGGCCCTGCTCGGCCGGGTCCAGGTGGATCGCGTTGAGCAGCCCGGTCGCCGGGTCGTCCTCGTCGTCCGGGCCGAGATAGCTGAACCCGACCAGCGTCCCCGCGCGCTCGGCCACGGTCAGCCGGTGGGTGTCCCGCTCCCAGCGCCACCGCTCGGTCCAGTACCGGCCCATCGCCTCCGGTGTGGGGTCCGCCAGCGCCTCCGGCGGAAGGAACGACGAGTACGCGGCGACCCGGGACCGCTGGTGCAGGGCACCCACGCCCATCAGGTCGTCACCGGTTGCGGGGCGGAGCGTGACGGTCACCCGGCCGAGGCTACCCGGCGGGGCGGGACCTGCACGGTGGTCAGGTCCTCGGCGATGATCAGGTCGCCGTCGAAGTGGGCACGCGCCTCGTCGTGGAAGCGGCGCGGGTCGCCGTACCGCTGGGAGAAGTGGGTGAGCACCAGCCGGCGTACCCCGGACTCGGTCGCCACCCGGGCCGCCTGCCCCGCGGTCAGGTGGCCGACCTCGGCGGCGAGGGCGGCCTCCGACTCCAGGAAGGTCGACTCGATGACCAGGAGGTCGGCGTGCTCGGCGAGGGCGTACACGCCGTCGCAGAGGCCGGTGTCCATCACGAAGGCGAACCGCTGCCCCGGTCGGGGCGCGCTGACCTCGTCCCGGGTGACGCGCCGCCCGTCGAAATCCAGGTGCCCGGCCCGGATCAGCTCGCCGACGGCCGGCCCGGCGATGCCGTACACGGCCAGCATCTCCGAAAGCATCCGCCAGCCGTCCGGCTCGACCAGGCGGTAGCCGTACGTCTCGATGGGGTGCCGCAGCCGGCGGGCCTCCAGCGTGCCGCAGCCCAGGCTGATCCGCTGCCCGTCGGCCTCGATCGGTTCGACCCGCAACTCGGCGGTCTCGTAGAAGGAGGTGGCGTGCCGCAGGCGGGCGAAGTATTCGGCGCCGCCGGCCGGGAAGTGCACGGCGACCGGGTGCGGCACCCGGTCCAGGGAGAGCCGCTGGATGGTGCCGGGCAGGCCGAGGCAGTGGTCGCCGTGGAAGTGGGTGACGCAGATCCGGGTCAGGTCGCTGGCGGTGACCGTGGTGTGCAGGAACTGGCGCTGGGTGCCCTCACCGGGGTCGAAGAGGATCACCTCGTCGTCCCAGCGCAGCACGTACCCGTTGTGGTTGCGCTGCCGGGTCGGGGCCTGGCTGGCCGTCCCGAGCACCACCAGCTCGCGCATCGACACGGTGCTTCCCTCCGGCTGAGCTGACCGGCCGGCCCTGCCGGTGGATAAAGCGACCCCCGGGGTTCTCCACGCTTGCGCGCGGGCCGGCTGGACTGGGCCGGCGCCCCGGGGGTCGGGTGGCTGCCTTGGATTCGCCGCACCGCTGCCACACGGTCTCGACGTTGTTGCTTGTGCCCACCTGGCGGTGGACCGTTCACTGTCGAGGACAGCGGCTAGCGGACAGCCACCTCACGAGTCCGATTGCTATACAAGTCTGGACCACCTCCTTTCACGTGTACCGCCACGCTATCCAGTCCCCGCGGGGCTCGGCAACGGATTTCGATCACATGGCCGGACGGGAATGCCCGGCCGCCTTCCGGCGGCCGGGCATCGAGGTGGTGCGGGTGGGATGTCGTCAGCCGGCGGTACGGGCCACACCGACCGGGCAGCTCAGCCCGTTCGGGCCGTGGTTGCAGTAGCCGTTCGGGTTCTTTGTCGGGGCCAGGTACTGCTGGTGGTAGTCCTCGGCGAAGTAGTAGCTGCCGAGCGGGGCGATCTCCGTGGTGATCTCACCCTTGCCGGCCCGCGACACGATCGGCTGGAACGCGTCCCGGGACGACTCCGCGATGGCCCGCTGCTCGTCGGTGGTGGTGTAGATCGCCGACCGGTACTGGGTGCCCACGTCGTTGCCCTGGCGCATGCCCTGGGTCGGGTCGTGGTTCTCCCAGAAGACCTTCAACAGGTCCTCGTAAGTGATCTTGCTCGGGTCGTAGACCACCTGGACGACCTCGGCGTGCCCCGTACGGCCGGAACACGTCTCCTCGTACGTGGGGTTCCGGGTGATGCCACCCGCGTAGCCGGCAGAGGTGGTGAACACCCCGGGCAGCGTCCAGAACAGCCGCTCGGCGCCCCAGAAGCAGCCCATACCGAAGACGGCGACCTGGAGGCCCTCCGGGTAGGGGCCCTTCAGCGGGGTGCCCAGCACCTCGTGACGGTCGGCGACCGGCATCGCGATCAGGCGGCCCGGCAGGGCCTGGTCGGGGGTGGGCAGCTCAGCCTTGGACTGGCGAAGGAACACGGTGGAACTCCTCTCGTACCTCTGCCGCATGCAACGCCGGCGGGCACTGGTTCCTTACCCGCCTCACCAGGAGTCAGGCGGTCGGCGGGGGCGCCAGCGCGTCGGCGACCCGTACCGCGAGGTCCCGGGCGTCCTGGTCGCTGGCGTAGCGGCTACGCGGCCAGAAGAACCCGCGCAGCCCGTCCCCCTTGGTGCGGGGCACCACATGGGTGTGCAGGTGCGGCACCGACTGGGACACCTTGTTGTTCATCGCCACGAACGTCCCACCGGCCCCCAGACCGGCCTCCACGGCGACGGCCAGCCGCTGGACCAGCGCGAAGTAGCCCGGCAGCAGGTCGGCCGGCAACTCGGCCAGGGTCACCACGTGAGGCCGGGGCACCACCAGCAGGTGCCCCGGGAAGACCGGTCGGGTGTCCAGGAAGGCCACCCCGTCCGGCTCGTCGGCCACCCGGAACGCCGGCACCTCGCCGGCCACGATCGCACAGAAGACGCACCCGCTCATCGGCCCAGGCTATGCCTGCTGCCCGGCACCGCCGCGAATCGTCGAGCGGGGCACTAGCCTGACCAGAATGAACCACGGCTTCGAGACGCTCGCCATCCACGCCGGTCAGGACCCCGAGGCCCGCACCGGCGCGGTGATCCCACCGATCTACCAGACCAGCACGTACGCCCAGGACGCCGTCGGGGCGCCCCGGCTCGGCTACGAGTACAGCCGCTCCGGCAACCCGACCCGTGACGCGCTCCAGGAGTGCCTGGCCGCGCTGGAGGGCGGGCCGGTCGGGCTCGCCTTCGCCAGCGGTCTGGCCGCCGAGGACACCCTGCTGAGGGCCGTCTGCCAGCCGGGTGACCACGTGGTCATCCCCGACGACGCGTACGGCGGCACGTACCGGCTCTTCGCCCGGGTCGCCCAGCGCTGGGGCCTGGAGTTCACCCCGGCCAAGGTCTCCGACCCGGCCGCGATCCGGGCAGCCGTGCAGCCCGGGCGTACGAAGATCGTCTGGGTGGAGACGCCGACGAACCCGCTGCTCGGCATCGCCGACATCGCCGCCCTGGCCGGCGTCGCGCACGAGGCCGGCGCACTGCTGGTGGTCGACAACACCTTCGCCTCGCCGTACCTGCAGCAACCGATCGCGCACGGCGCGGACGTGGTCGTGCACTCCACCACCAAGTACATCGGCGGCCACTCCGACGTGGTGGGCGGCGCGCTGGTCGTCGCCGACGCCTCGCTCGGCGAGGAGTTGCGCTACCACCAGAACGCGATGGGCGCGATCAACGGCCCGTTCGACGCCTGGCTCACGCTGCGGGGCATCAAGACCCTCGGGGTACGGATGGACCGGCACTGCGACAACGCCGAGCGGCTCGCCGCGTACCTGGACGGGCACGCCAAGGTGGCCCAGGTGATCTACCCCGGGCTGCCCTCCCACCCTGGTCACGAGGTGGCCGCCAAGCAGATGCGCCGCTTCGGCGGCATGATCTCCTTCCGCGCGGCCGGCGGCGAGGACCACGCGGTGGAGATCTGCAACCGGACGAAGCTCTTCGTTCTCGCGGAGTCGCTGGGCGGGGTGGAGTCCCTGATCGAGCACCCGGGCCGGATGACACACGCAAGTGCTGCCGGCTCGCCGCTTGAAGTTCCCGGCGATCTCGTGCGACTGTCTGTCGGCATCGAGACGGTCGACGACCTGCTCGCCGATCTGGAGCAGGCACTGGGCTGACCGCTGGGGAGGATGGCCGTGCAGGACATCATGGCGACCTGGGTCGGGGCGACCGCCAAGCAGATCGCCCGGGGCGTACGCCGGGGCGATGTCTCGGCCACACAGGTCGTCGCCGACCACCTCGAATACATCGCCCGGACCGACGGCGAGCTGGCCGCGTTCCGCGCCGTACGCGGCGGCGAGGCGATCACCGAGGCGGAGAAGGTCGACGAACAGGAGGACCTGGCGAACCTCCCGCTGGCCGGGGTGCCGGTGGCGGTGAAGGAGAACACGCCGGTCGCCGGCCTGCCCACCTGGAACGGGTCGGCGGCCGTACGCACCGGCATCGCCGAGGCCGATCACGAGGTGGTCCGACGGCTGCGCGGCGCCGGCGCGGTGATCCTCGGGGTGACCCGCATGCCCGAGCTGGGTCTGTGGGGGCTCACCGACGACGACAGCGGGGTGACCCGCAACCCGTGGGACAGCACGCGTACCCCCGGCGGCTCCTCCGGCGGCGCGGCCGCCGCGGTGGCCGCCGGGCTGGTGCCGATCGCCCACGGCAACGACGGCCTCGGCTCGATCCGGATCCCGGCGGCCTGCTGCGGCCTGGTCGGGCTCAAGCCCGGCCGGGGCGTGGTCCCCTGCCAGCTCGGCGCGGACGACTGGTTCGGCCTGACCGAGCACGGCATGTTGACCAGCACGGTGGCCGACGCTGCCGTCGGCTTCTCGGTGCTCGCCGGTCGGCGGCCGGAGAAGCTGGTCCCGCCGCA
This sequence comes from Micromonospora yongxingensis, assembly GCF_052601155.1. NCBI lineage: Bacteria > Bacillati > Actinomycetota > Actinomycetes > Micromonosporales > Micromonosporaceae > Micromonospora > Micromonospora yongxingensis. The sequence goes on along the minus strand of NZ_JBQXEO010000003.1, from coordinate 92,908 downwards.
GCGGCTACGGGTGGGCGTCTCGCTGCGCTCCCCGGTGCGCGGTGTCTCCCCGGACGCGCCCAACCGGGACGCCGTCGCCGCCGCCGGGCGGCTGCTCGCCGCCGCCGGGCACGACACCGTGCCGGCCGATCCGGTCTACCCCACCGCGCTCGGCCTCCAGGGCATCGCCACCTGGTTCGCCGCCGCCGCCATGGACGTCCGGGCCGCCGGGCTGAACCGGCGCGACCTGCAACGGCGTAGCCGGCGGCACGTCGCACTGGGCGAGTGGGCGCAGCGCCGCGGCTACGTCCGGGAGGCCGACCGGGCCGCCTGGCGGGAGCGGTCGATCGGTTTCTTCACCGACCACTCCGTCGACCTGCTGCTGACGCCCGCGCTGGCCAGCGCGCCGCCGGAGGCCGCACGCTGGTCCGACCGGTCCTGGCGGGCGAACATGACAGCCAACATCCGGTACGCCCCGTACGCGGCGCCGTGGAACATCGCCGGTCTGCCGGCGATCGTGGTGCCGGTGGGCCGCCGACCCGACGGGCTTCCGGTCGCCGTGCAGCTCGTCGGTCCGCCCGGCTCGGAGCTGCTGCTGCTCGGCGTGGCCGGTCAGTTCGAGATGGCCGCCCCGTGGTCGCGGCACGCCCCCGGCTATCCCCGGGTCGGAACGGGGTCGCCGGCCGCTGCATGATCGTCTACGGTGTGCGCGCATCGTCGCGCGGACCGGGGGACACCAATGCGCTGCCAGACCTGCGGGGACCCCACGTCCCCCGAGCACAACGACTGCCCGCGCTGCCACACGCCGCTGGGCCAGCCCGCCGTCACGCCAGGGCTGCCGACCTACTCCGTACGCGGCATCGGCCTGGCCGCCAGCATCGCGGTCGGCGCGACCGCTGTGCTCTTCCTGGTGATGGCGCTCGCCCCGCTGCTGGGGATGGTGATGGGCCAGCAGGCCCTGGCCGACCGTGACCCGGATCTGCTGCTCGGCGCGCTGATCGTCACCGTCGTGGTGGCGCTGCCGATGGTGGTGGCGTACCTGATCGCCGCCGTACTGGTGATCATCTGGACCTGGCGGGCGCGGAAGAACACCGACGCGTTCCCGGGTGCCCTGCCGTCGCTCGGGGCCGGCTGGGCGATCGCCGGCTGGCTGGTGCCGTTCGCGAGCTTCGTCGTCCCGGCCCGCGTGGTGGGCAACGTGGCGCGCGACAGTCTCTGGCGGCGACGCACCCCGGGTCTGGTCTTCGTCTGGTGGACCGCCTGGCTGGTGTTCAGCATCGGTGAGCGGATCGTCAGCCGCCTCGACAGCCAGGCGTACGACAAGCTGCCGGAGACCCCCTTCACCGACGCCGCTTACCAGGCGCACATCGACTACTACCGCGACTCCCTGCTGCGCTACTCGGTGCCCGCGGTGGCCTGCGTGGTCGCCGCGGTGGCGCTGATCGTGCTGATCCAGCGGATCTCCACGGAGCAGACGGCACGTATCGCCCGCGCCGCACCGGCCTGGCCGACCCCCCCTCCTGTCTGGCCGGCTGGCCAGGGCTGGCCGGCGGCACAGGACCTGCCGACGTTCCCCGCCCCGGGCGCGCCGGTGCCGGCCGGACCCGCGCCGAGCGCGGTGCCCGCGACGACCCCGGTGTCGCCGCAGGGGGCGACCGGGCCGGGTGGCACGATCGGGGCATGACGGAACTGGTCGGTCTCGACGACGTGCGGGCCGCGCGGGAGCTACTCGCCGGAGTCATCCGGACCACCCCGCTGGAGCCCTCCCGGCCGCTGAGTGCGGCACTCGGCGGGCCGACGTGGCTGAAGTGCGAGAACGTGCAGCGGGCCGGCTCGTACAAGGTGCGCGGCGCGTACGTGCGGATCTCCCGGCTGTCGGCGGCCGAGCGGGAGCGCGGCGTGGTCGCGGCGAGCGCGGGCAACCACGCGCAGGGCGTGGCGCTGGCCGCCGGGCTGGTCGGCACGCACGCCACGGTCTTCATGCCGGTCAACGCGCCGCTGCCGAAGGTGGCCGCCACCAAGGGGTACGGCGCGCAGGTCGAGCTGGCCGGCAACACGGTCGACGAGGCGCTGGTGGCCGCGCAGACGTACGCCGAGCGCACCGGGGCGGTGCTGATCCACCCGTTCGACCACCCGGACGTGATCGCCGGCCAGGGCACCGTGGCGCTGGAGATCCTCGAACAGTGCCCGGACGTGCGGACCATCATCACCGGCGTGGGTGGCGGCGGTCTGATCTCGGGCATGGCGGTGGCCGCCAAGGCGCTCCGACCGGACATCCGCATCATCGGTGTGCAGGCGTCCGGCGCGGCGGCCTTCCCGCCCTCACTGGTGGCCGGGGAACCGGTGCGGCTGCCCGCCTTCTCCACCATCGCGGACGGCATCGCGGTGGGCCGGCCCGGCGAGATCACCTTCAACCACGTCCGCAAGCTGGTCGACGAGATCGTCACGGTCTCCGAGGAGGACATCTCCCGGGCCCTGCTGATGCTGCTGGAGCGGGGCAAGCAGGTGGTCGAGCCGGCCGGCGCGGTCGGCGTGGCCGCGCTGCTGGCCGGTGTGGTGGAGGTGGAGGCCCCGGTCGTCGCGGTGCTCTCCGGCGGCAACATCGACCCGCTGCTCCTGCTGCGGGTGATCGAGCACGGTCTGGCCGCCGCGGGTCGCTACCTGCGGGTGACGGTGCGCTGCTCGGACCGGCCGGGCCAGCTCGCCTCGCTGCTCAGCCAGATCGCCGAGCACCGGGCCAACGTGGTGGACGTGGAGCACCAGCGGGCCAACCCGCACCTGAGCCTCGGCGAGGTGGAGGTGGCGCTGTCGGTGGAGACCCGGGGAGTGGAGCACTCCGACACGCTGATCAGCGCGCTGCGGGCCAGCGGTTACCAGGTGGTCTTCGCCGCCGAGGCGTGACACCACTGGGTGCCACACCCCGACGGCGGTACGCCTCGGCGGACCGTGCCCTGGGGGAGGGTCAGCCGGAGAACGGCTCGAAGCTGACCACGGTCACCTTGATGTCGGCGCCGCTCGGCGCCGTGTAGGTGCAGGTCTGCCCGGGCCGACCGCCCAGGATCGCCTTGCCGAGCGCCGACTCGGGGCTGTAGACGGTCAGCTCGGTCGTGGACGCGATCTCCCGGGAGCCGAGCAGGAAGGTCTCGGTGTCCTCGGTGTCGTCGTCGAAGTAGATCGTCACCACCATGCCGGGCGACACCGCGTCCGTCGTCGGCGCCTCGCCGACCTTGGCAGTGCGCAGCAGCTCCTGCAGGTAGCGGATGCGTCCCTCGGCCTTGCCCTGCTCCTCGCGGGCGGCGTGGTAGCCGCCGTTCTCACGCAGGTCGCCCTCCTCGCGCCGCGCGTTGATCTCCGCAGCGATCGCCGGGCGGTTGGCGATGTGCTCGTCGAGCTCGGCCTGGAGGCGGTCGTACGCGTCCTGGGACAGCCAGGTGGCGGGCGCCTCGTTGCCAGTGGACACAGGCGGTCTCCTCAGTTGTGCGTGGCTGGCTGACAGGTGAACTACCAAACTACCAGTGCGGTACGACACAGCGTGTCGGCGATCACCGCTGGTGTGCGCTTTCGACACCGCCGGCAAGGGCCCGCCGGGGACCCCTCCGGCGGGCTGCCGAGGCGCTCTCTCGGCTGGTCAGGCCGGGGGCCGGCAGCGCAGCACCTCGCCGATGAACGGGCGTGCGGTGGTGGCCAGGCGGTGCCGGGTGGTGACGTGCCGGTCGCCCGGCCCGGCGGTCACCGTGACCTCCTCGCGGGCCACCTCGGCGCCGGCGCGGTCCCGGGCGCGCAGCACGCAGACCGCCGATCCGCCCGGCGGCACGGTCACCCGGAAGTCGACCAGCACCTGACTGTCCGTGATGTCGGTGTAGGTGATCACCTGGGCGTCGTACGCCGGGTCGCCGTACTGCTGGTAGAGCCGGACCGAGATCAGGCTCAGCGCCGCCACCAGGGCCAGCAGCACCAGCGCGGCCAGCAGCGTGCGGCGGCGGCCGCCGCCGGGCGCTCGGCGGCGACCGTAGCGGCCGGCCGGAAAAACCGGAGCGCCCGGGGAAATTGTGGCGTGCGTCTCGGTCACCGGCGGGTATCTCCTGGCGTTGTTGTCGGCGGCATCGGCAAGAATGACAGAGTCCATCCTCCCAGCCCGGCTCGCCGGCAGGAATGGCAGGTCGGGCCCCCGTGGCGCCGACCGGCGACGGGGTGGGGAGGGTCCCGGCAGGTCAGCCGGTCGAGCCCGGTCGGGGTCCACCCGTCCGGCACAGACGAGGAGCGCCGACGTTGGCAGAGCAACTGCGTCTCATGGCCGTGCACGCGCACCCCGACGACGAGTCGAGCAAGGGTGCCGCGACCATGGCCAAATACGTCGCCCAGGGGGTGGACGTCCTGGTCGTGACGTGCACCGGCGGGGAGCGCGGCAGTGTGCTCAACCCCAAGCTCGACCGTCCCGACGTGTGGGCCAACATCGGCGAGATCCGACGCGCCGAGATGGACGCCGCCCGGGCGATCCTCGGCGTCGAGCAGGCCTGGCTCGGCTTCGTCGACTCGGGGCTGCCCGAGGGCGACCCGCTGCCCCCGCTGCCCGAGGGCTGCTTCGCCCTCCAGGACGTCGAGGTGGCGGCCGGGCCGCTGGTGCGGCTGATGCGCGAGTTCCGTCCGCACGTCGTGACCACGTACGACGAGGAGGGCGGTTACCCGCACCCCGACCACATCATGTGCCACAAGGTGAGCGTGGCCGCCTTCGAGGCCGCTGGCGACCCGGAGCGCTACCCGGAGCTGGGTGCCCCGTGGCAGCCGCTGAAGCTCTACTACGACATCGGCTTCTCCAAGGCCAAGATCACGGCCCTGCACGAGGGCATGCTCGCCGCCGGCCTCGAGTCGCCCTACGAGGAGTGGCTCAAGCGCTGGGAGGACCGGCCGGACAAGGGCCCCCGGATCACCACCCGGGTGGAGTGCGCCGACTACTTCTCGGTCCGCGACGACGCGCTGCGCGCCCACGCCACCCAGGTCGACCCGGACGGTTTCTGGTTCCACGTTCCGATGGAGCTCCAGCAGCGGGCCTGGCCGACCGAGGACTTCGAGCTGGCCCGTTCGATGGTGGACAGCCCGTTGCCCGAGTCCGACCTCTTCGCGGGCGTGCGGGAGACGGCGCACGCGCGCTGATTCCGCCCAGCGCTACGCTGGTAACCAACCGCACATCGGAGGAACACCATGCTGACCGCTGCCGAGGTGCTCGCGGAGAACAACTTCGGGGACACCCGCACGGGTGGCCTGGCCGGGCCGATGGGCCTCTTCCTCATCCTGCTGCTGGCTACCGCGACCATCCTGCTGATCCGCAACATGAACGCCCGGCTGCGCCGGCTGCCCGACCGGTTCCCGCAGCAGGCCTCCCCGACCGACCCGACCAGGGCCGACGTGGCAGTCGCCGATCCGACAGACGGGACCGGAGGGCGCGATTCATCCACGCCCGCTCCCAACGGGCACCAGCAGCACCGGAACGGGTAGTCCGCGCATGATTCACGCCGAACCGGGTGGTCGACCCCTGTTGCGACCACCCGGTTTGGCTTAGCCTTCCGCCGGGGGGACCAAAAGTCCCCGAGCCGTGCGCGGAAGGGGGCGCCGATGATCGTCACAGCACCGGCTGCCCGCCGCGCCGTCGGTCGGTCGGCTGACGGAGGAGGTCCATGACCTCCGGCCCCGCCGGCGACTCGTTCGACCGGCTCGGGGTGCGCGGCACGCCTTCCCGGCTGCTCGTGCTCACCGCCGCGGTGACACTGACCGCTCTGATCGCCGCCGGGGTCGGGTTGACCCTGCCGGATGGGCTGCCCGCCGACGACCCGCTCGGCGGTCCGGCCCGCTTCGGCATCGCCGTCGCCGTCCTCGCCGTCGCCCAGTTCGCCCGACTGCGGTTCCGCTCCGGCGCCGGCATGGTCAGCATCACCTGGGGTGAGGCGGCTCTGATCATCTGCCTCTACCTGGCGCCCGCCGGCTGGCTGCCGGCGGCCACCCTGCTCGGCGCCGGGCTGGCCTGGACGGTTCTCTCCCTGCACAACGACCGCCGCCCGGTGCTGGAGATCGTCCGGATCGCCGCGTCGCTGGCCTCCGCGTCGGCACTGGCCGTGTCCGTGACCAGCGCGCTCGGGCAGCCACTGCTGGCCGCGCCCACGCCGATGCTGGCGATGGCCGTGATCGCCGGTTCGGTGACCTACCTCCTGGTGACCGCCTGGCTGGGTGGGGTGACGCTGGGCCTGCGGCACGGCGTACCGATCGGGCCGCCCCTGCTCGCCGCCCTGCGCGGCAAGCTGCTGATGTTCGTGGGCAACCTGGCGGTCGGGCTGGTGGTGGTCACGCTGCTGGAGCTCGACCCGCGGTGGTTGCTGCTGCTCCCGCCGCTGCTGTGGCTGCTCCAGCAGACCTACCGCTACCGGTTGCGGGCCGACCAGGAACGCCGGACGTGGCGGGCGTTCGCCGAGGCCACCGCGGCCCTCAACCAGCTCGACGAGCGGGGCGTGGCCAGCGCGGCGGTGACCGGCGCGCTGACGCTGTTCAACGCCGAGCTGGTGGACGTCGACGTGGCCCGGGCCGACGGTCGGTGGCAGCGCTACCGGGGTGACGCCGGTGGCCAGCTCGTCGACCGCGAAATCGACCCGCCGCTTCCGTCGGAGTCCGATGAGCACGAGCTGATCCGTCCACTGTCGGTGGGCGCCGCGCCGGTCGGTCAGCTGCGGGTCCGGTTCCCCCGCTCCGCTCCGCCCGCCACCAGGGAACGCGACGCCGTGGCCGCGTTCGGCGACGCGCTCGCGGCCGCGCTGCACGACGCCGCGACCCACCGCGAGCTGCGTCTGGTCACCGCCCGCTCGTCGTACGAGGCGGTGCACGATCCGCTCACCGGGCTGGCCAACCGGGCCGCCATGCTCGGCAAGGGCGATCAGTCGCTGCGGCAGCTCGCGCACGATCACCCGGTGGCGCTGCTGCTGCTGGACATCAACCAGTTCAAGGAAGTCAACGACACCCTCGGGCACGCCGCCGGCGACCAGCTGCTGCGGTTGACGGCGAACCGGCTCAGCGCGTTGGCCCGCCCCGGTGACCTGCTCGGCCGGCTCGGTGGCGACGAGTTCGCGCTGCTGCTCACCTCCGTCCCGGTGCTCGGTGACCGGGCCGCCCCGATGGCCCACGCGCTGCGCCAGGCCCGCGAGATCGCCGAGCGGCTCGCCGCGCCGACCGAGGTGGCGGGCGTCCGCATGTCCATCGAGGTCTCCGTCGGGGTGGTGGTGGCCGACGCCGGCACCGCCGACCTGACCGAGCTGCTGCGCCGGGCCGACATCGCGATGTACCAGGCCAAGGAGGGCGGCGGCAGCGTCGCCGCGTACGACGGCGCCCGGGACGCGGCCAGCACCGATCAGCTCGCCCTGCTGGCCGAGCTGCGCGAGGCGCTGGAGGTCGACGACCAGCTGGTCCTGGCGTTGCAGCCGGCGGTCGACCTGGCCACCGGCGCGGCAACCGGGGTGGAGGCGCTGATCCGCTGGCGGCACCCCCGCCGTGGCTGGCTGGGCCCCGCCGACTTCATCCGCCCCGTGGAGAACAGCGAGCAGCTCGGCGCGTTCACGCGTTACGTGCTGGACAAGGCCCTCGGCGTGGCCGCCGGCTGGGCCCGGGAGGGGCTGGACGTCCCGATCTCGGTCAACCTGTCGGCGCGCAGCCTGCTCGACCCGCGGCTGCCGGCGGAGATCGGCGACGCGCTGCGCCGGCACCAGGTGCCACCGCACCGGCTGGTCCTGGAGATCACCGAGACGGTGGTGATGAGCGAGCTGGAGGTCATCGACGAGGTGCTGGCGACGCTCCGGTCGATGGGCGTGCAGCTCGCGGTCGACGACTTCGGCACCGGCTTCTCCTCGCTGACGTTCCTCACCCGGATCGCCGTGGACGAGTTGAAGGTGGACCGCTCGTTCGTGATCCGGATGGCCGACTCGCCGGAGGCGGCGGCGATCGTACGGACCACCGTGGGCCTCGCGCACGAGCTGGGGCTGCGCGTGGTGGCCGAGGGGGTGGAGACCGCCGAGCAGCGGATCGCCCTCGCGGAGCTGGGCTGCACCTCCGCGCAGGGCTACCACTTCTTCAAGCCGATGCCGGCCGACAAGATCGGCGCGGTGCTCGGGTCGCTGCGTGACTCGGCCGAATCGAACGTCTTCCGGCTCCGCGCCGACGGCGCCTCGTGACGACCGGGGCGACCCGCTGATCGGTTTCGGACGGGGCGGTCAATCGTCCGCCGACCTCCTAGAGTCGATTGAGCTGGGCCAGATGTGTCGATCTCCCCGGCGGGCCATGTTCACCTGTCGAAGGGGCAGCATGCGACTCTCCCGGAAACGTTCCCTCCTCGCCACAGCCCTCACGCTGACCACCGTGGCGATCGGCGCGCTGGCCGTCGCCACCCCGGCGCAGGCGAAGGCGCCACAGTCCGCCTCGCTGGTGGTCACCGGTGACGCGGACGACCCGGTCACCGAGGGCCGGAGCTACTCGTTCGCCACGGCGGACGGGGACGGCTTCAACGTCTGGGGCACGGCCAACCACCTCACCGTCCAGGTCTTCGACCCGCCCGCCGGCCCGTGGACGATCGACCTGAGCGCGCCGGTCGGTCAGCCGCTGACCGTGGGCACCTACACCGGCGCGACCGAGTACCTCTACGAAAGCCCGCTCCCCGGCATCGCCCTGAGCGGCAACGACAGGATCTGCCCGTACGGGCAGACCGGCTCCTTCACGGTCACCGACATCTCCTGGGGCCCGTACGGCTACCTGGAGCGGTTCGACGCCACGTTCGAGCAGCGCTGCAACTACAGCACGGGCTCCGCCCGCGGTGAGGTGCACGTCGCCAACCCGCCGGCGCCGCCGGTGCTCGCCGTCGGCGTGGAGGTGGCCACCACGGGCACGATCGACACCCGGACCGACGAGGTGACGGTGCACGGCACGGTGACCTGCGCCGCGCCGGCCACGGTCTACGTGGAGGGTCAGGTCGCGCAGGCGCGGCACGGGCAGCGCGCGGTGGGCCTGGTCCGGGCGGAGGTGGCGTGCACGCCCGGCGAGCCGATCGCCTGGACGTCGGCGACACCCTCGTTCAGCGCCACCCCGTTCCGGCGGGGTGACGTTGAGGTGTCCGCCAACGCCAGCTCCTACGACACCACGTACGACGTCTTCGTCAGCGACGCCGACTCCGCCACGGTCCCGCTGAGCAAGGGCTGAGCCGGGTCCGGCCCGGGCCGCGAGGCCCGGGCCGGATGCTCCCGTCGGTGACCGGCGGCGTGGCCCGCCGGGTAGGGGGTTGGTCAGCCGCGCGGTAGCACGGTGGGAACGACCGTCGGCAGGGCCGCCCAGTCGGCGGAGGCGATGGTGGCGTGGTGGGCGGCCAGCTCGGCGACGCGGGCGTGGGCGGCGTCCGGGTCCGTAGACGGCACCGCCGGCGGGACGTTCTGCGCGTCGGTCATCACCAGGAGATAGCGGTTCGCGGCGTACCAGGCGGTGTCGATGCCGCCCGTCAGGTAGGCGGTGGCATCGCCGTCGAAGAGCACGAACCACGGCCGCAGCGCGGCATCGGCGTAGCGCGAGCGGGGGTCGCCGGCCTGCGCCCGGTGCACCGCGGGGAACGCCCGGGCCCGGTCCAGAGTGCCGGCCGCCGCCAGCCCGGCGAGGTGGCGGGCGTACTCGACGTCGGTCCAGAGCACGTCGGTCGGGTTGCCCTCCTCCACCGTGCCGGGGATCAGCTCGACGATCACCTTGCCGGCCAGCTGGGCCCGGCTCGGCCATGCGTCGGCGCGGGCGGCCGCGTCCAGGCTGGCGTGACCGCCGCGCAACTGGGCCGGGGTGAACACGCGATCACCGAGCCGGGCGGCGAGCAGGGCGTCCAGTTCCACCGGCCCCTGTCCGGTCCGGCTGCTGAACCCCGTCTTCAGCTCCAACTTCAGGATCAGCGGCCCCGCGTCCGGGTGGGCCGCCGACCAGAGCCGGATGTTGTCCAGGCAGTGCTCCAGGTTCCGGTTGCGGGTGCCGGTGTAGAGCTGGGCGGCGCTGGTGGCGGCCACGCAGTTGTTGTCGTTGCCCAACGGGTTGCTGTGGCTGACCCGCCACTGCCGGGTGAGCACGTCCGGCCAGACGTCCAGCTCGATCAGCCCGGGTCGGGCGTCCAGCGCCTGCGCCAGGTAGGTGTAGGTGCCCTTCTCGTACGCGTTGTGCGTGCCGACACCGGTGCTCGCGGACATCTTCAGGTTGGGGTCCGCGGCGGCCCGGGCCGTTGTGGGGCCGAACAGGACCGCGGCCAGCGCGGTGGCGGTGAGGGCGAGCAGGGCCGGCGTTCTGCGCATGTGGTGCCTCCTGGTCGACGGGGGTGGCGTCGGCCACCCCGGACATGCACAGATCTAAATGGACGGACGTGAACTGTGGGGAGCCTGGCGGTACCGGGCAGTTGACCGTCCGGGCGGAGCCCGCGCGGTTCGCGCCGGGGCTGGCTATGGTCGTCGGGTGAACCGACTCGCCACCGCCACCAGTCCGTACCTGCTCCAGCACGCCGACAACCCCGTCGACTGGTGGCCCTGGTGCGACGAGGCGTTCGCCGAGGCGAAGCGGCGGGACGTGCCGGTGCTCATCTCGGTCGGTTACGCCGCGTGTCACTGGTGCCACGTGATGGCGCACGAGTCGTTCGAGAACGAGCACGTCGGCGCCCTGCTGAACGACGACTTCGTGTCGATCAAGGTGGACCGCGAGGAGCGTCCGGACGTCGACGCGGTCTACATGACCGCCACGCAGGCGATGACCGGTCAGGGCGGCTGGCCGATGACCGTCTTCGCCACCCCGGACGGCACCCCGTTCTTCTGCGGCACCTACTTCCCGCGGGCCAACTTCGTCCGGTTGCTCCAGTCGGTCGCCACCGCCTGGCGGGACCAGCGCGAGGAGGTGCTGCGCCAGGGCAGCGCGGTGGTCGAGGCGATCGGCGGCGCCCAGGCCGTGGGCGGCCCGAGCGCGCCGCTGGACGCCCCGCTGCTCGACACCGCGGCCGCCACTCTGGCCAGCGAGTACGACGCGACGAACGGCGGGTTCGGTGGCGCTCCGAAGTTCCCGCCGCACATGAACCTGCTCTTCCTGCTGCGCCACCACCAGCGCACCGGTGACCCGCGCAGCCTGGAGATCGTCCGGCACACGGCCGAGGCGATGGCCCGTGGCGGCATCTACGACCAGCTCGCCGGCGGTTTCGCGCGGTACTCGGTGGACGCGCACTGGACGGTGCCGCACTTCGAGAAGATGCTCTACGACAACGCCCTGCTGCTCCGGGTCTACACCCAGCTCTGGCGGCTGACCGGCGACCCGCTGGCCCGTCGGGTGGCCCGGGACACCGCCAGGTTCCTCGCCGACGAGCTGCACCGGCCCGGGGACGGGTTCGCGTCCGCGCTGGACGCCGACACGGAGGGCGTCGAGGGGCTCACCTACGCCTGGACGCCGGCCCAGCTCGTCGAGGTGCTGGGCGAGGAGGACGGCCGCTGGGCCGCCGACCTGTTCGCCGTGACCAAGGAGGGCACCTTCGAGCACGGCATGAGCGTGCTGCGGCTCGCCCGGGACGTCGACGACGTGGCACCCGAGATCCGGGTCCGCTGGCAACAGGTGGTGGGACGGCTGCTCGCCGCCCGGGACTCTCGTCCCCAGCCGGCCCGTGACGACAAGGTGGTGGCGGCCTGGAACGGGCTGGCGATCACCGCCATCGCCGAGTTCCAGCAGGTCGCCGCGCTGTACGCGTCGCCGCAGGACGAGGACGCCAACCTGATGGAGGGCGTCGTCATCGTCGCCGACGGCGCGATGCGCGACACCGCCGAGCACCTGGCCTCGGTGCACCTGGTGGACGGCCGGCTGCGTCGGGTCTCCCGGGGCGGTGTGGTCGGTGCGCCGGCGGGCGTGCTGGAGGACTACGGCAGCGTGGCCGAGGCGTTCTGTGCCCTGCACCAGCTCACCGGCGAGGGCCGCTGGCTCACCCTGGCCGGCGGGCTGCTGGACACCGCGCTGGAGCACTTCGCGGCACCGGGCGGCGCCTTCTACGACACCGCCGACGACGCGGAGCGGCTGGTCACCCGCCCGGCCGACCCGACCGACAACGCCACCCCGTCCGGCCGGTCCGCGCTGGTCGCCGGGCTGGTGGCGTACGCGGCGCTGACCGGGGAGACGCGCTACCGGGAGGCCGCCGAGACGGCGCTCGGCACCGTCGCGCCGATCGTCGGGCGGCACGCCCGGTTCACCGGGTACGCGGCCACGGTCGGCGAGGCGTTGCTCTCCGGGCCGTACGAGATCGCCGTGGCGACCGACGACCCGGCCGGCGACCCGCTGGTGTCGGCTGCCCGTCGGCACGCCCCGCCCGGGGCGGTGGTCGTGGCCGGGCGCCCGGACCAACCCGGTGTGCCGCTGCTCGCCGACCGGCCGCTGGTCGACGGCCGGCCCGCCGCGTACGTCTGCCGGGGCTTCGTCTGCCAGCGCCCGGTCACCTCGGTCGAGGAACTGGTCGCCGAGCTCGGCTGAGCGCCCCGCCGGTCGACCGGGACGGTTGCCCGGTGTAGTGCCCGGGAGGGTGCCCGCACCCGCCTCGGGGCGGCGCACCGGCACCCTCCGGACGGGGCGGCGGCAGAGCCCAGGCCCTCCCGGTGGCCGTGTCGGCGGCCCGGATAGGCTGGCCGCGCTATGGATTCCCGTACCGGTCTGCCCGTTGTCGGAATGGTGGGCGGCGGCCAGCTGGCCCGGATGACTCACCAGGCCGCGATCGCCCTCGGCCAGTCACTGCGTGTGCTCGCAGCCGCCCCCGACGACGGCGCGGCACTGGTCGCCGCCGACGTCCAGTACGGCGACCACACCGACCTCGCCGCCCTGCGCACCTTCGCCAAGGGCTGCGACGTGGTCACCTTCGACCACGAGCACGTGCCCACCGAGCACATCCGCACGCTGGCGGCCGAAGGCGTCACCCTGTACCCGCCGGCGGACGCCCTGCTGCACGCCCAGGACAAGCAGGTCATGCGGGAACGCCTGACCGAGCTGGGCGCGCCCAACCCGGCGTGGCGGCCGGTCGGCGAGCCTGCCGACCTGGTCGGCTTCGGGGAGCAGGTCGGCTGGCCGGTGGTGCTCAAGGCGGCCCGGGGCGGCTACGACGGCCGGGGAGTCTGGCCGGTCGACGACGCCACCCAGGCCGCCGAGCTGGCACAGACGCTGCTCGCCGGCGGCACGCGGCTGATCGTCGAGGAGCGGGTGCCGCTGCTCCGGGAGCTGGCCGTGCAGGTGGCCCGCTCGCCGTTCGGTCAGGTGGCCGCGTACCCGGTGGTCGAGACGGTGCAGCGGGACGGCATCAACGTGGAGGTGCTCGCCCCGGCGCCCGGCCTGGACGAGGAGCTGGCGGTCGCCGCCCAGCAGCTCGCCATCGACCTGGCCACCGCGCTCGGCGTGATCGGCCTGCTCGCCGTGGAACTCTTCGAGGTGCGTGACGCGGCCGGCCGCCCGGCGATCGTGGTCAACGAGCTGGCGATGCGACCGCACAACTCCGGGCACTGGACCATCGAGGGGTCCCGAACCTCCCAGTTCGAGCAGCACCTGCGGGCGGTCCTGGACTACCCGATGGGCGACACCGCGCTGGCCGCCCCGGTCGTGGTCATGGCGAACGTCCTTGGCGGCGAGCCGGGCGGGATGTCGATCGACGAGCGGCTGCACCACCTGTTCGCCGCCGAACCGGGGGCGAAGGTGCACCTCTACGGCAAGCAGGTGCGACCCGGCCGCAAGATCGGGCACGTCACGGTGCTCGGGGACGACCTGGACGACGTACGGGCGCGTGCCGCGCGTGCCGCCCGCTGGCTGCGCGAGGGGCACGAGTGAGCCCCGCGGTCGCGAACGAAGAGGGGACCGCGGTGACCACCGTCGGGCTGATCATGGGCAGCGACTCGGACTGGCCGACGATGCGGGCCGCCGCCGAGGTGCTGGACGACTTCGGGGTGCCGTACGAGGTCCGCGTGATCTCGGCGCACCGCACCCCGATCGCGATGATCGACTACGGTCGCGACGCCGCCGAACGGGGCCTCAAGGTCATCATCGCGGGTGCCGGCGGTGCGGCCGCCCTGCCGGGCATGGTCGCCTCGGTGACCCCGCTGCCGGTGATCGGCGTGCCGGTGCCGCTGAAGCACCTTGACGGCATGGATTCGCTGCTGTCCATCGTGCAGATGCCGGCCGGGATCCCGGTGGCCACCGTGTCGATCGGCAACGCCCGCAACGCCGGCCTGCTGGCCGTGCGCATCCTCGGGGTCGCCGACGAGCACCTGCGCGCCCGGATGGCGACGTACCAGCAGGACCTGGAACAGCTCATCACCACCAAGGACGCCGCCCTCCAGGCCACCCTGCGCTAAACCGGCACCGCAGCCACCGCACGAACCCGGCCCCCTCACCGCAGCCGACGTACGAACCCGGCCCCCTCACCGCAGCCACCGCACGAACCCGGCACCCTCACCGTGCCCACCCACCCACGCCCCACGACCCTCCGCTTCATCTCATGCCGCGTAGCGCGGTCTGGAGGCGTTCCTGGGCGCGGCGGCGGCGTTCGTTGCTGGCGCCGAGGATCAGCAGCAGGATGCCGACCGGGATCAGCGCCAGCCACGGGCCGAGGCTGAACAGCGCGTGGATCGCGGCGATGGCGGTGACCGACGCGCCGACGATCACCGGTGCCTGCTGTCGGCTGGACGAGCCGAAGATCAGCACCGCCACCGCGCCGAGCAGCAGCAGCATCTGCCGCAGCGTGCTGGATTCGGTGGCCAGCACGATGGCCAGGGTCGGCACGAACGCGGCGACCAGCGCCGGCCCGTACGCCACCCAGCTGCTCATGTCCGGCCGGTGCCGCAGCTCGAGGACCCCGACGAGCAGGGCCAGTGCGGCGAACGGCAGGGTGTACGCCTCGGGCAGCGCCACGTCGGCGACCCGCATGAGGATCCACCAGGCGGTGATCTCGCAGACCACCACCGCCCAGAAGAGGATCCGGCGCTCTACCGGCCGCCGACCGGGTCGGGTCGCCGCCACGCCGAGGACCGCGCCCCAGGCGGCCAGCAGGGCGGCGATGTGCCGGGGCGAGTCGAAGGCGAGGGCGAGGGCGATCAGTGCCGCCGCGTACCCGCTCCACTCCACGGTCGAGGCCTCACGTTGTGCTTCGGGCCGTCGCAGGCGGGGCAGGGTCGCGGCGAACACCTGTAGGGCCGCCCCGACCGCGAGCACCCCGAACGCGGACCAGACGGCGGCCAGGCCGGCGACCAGACCGGCGGTGAGCACGAAGAGCTGCGCCATCAGCGACGCGAAGAGCCAGCCGAGGATGCGCGCCCGCTGGGTGGTGCCGTAGAGCGCGGCCACGGCACCCACGCCGACCGCGCTGCCGAGGGTGAACAGGGTCATGTCCCGCGTGGCGAGGCTGCCGGCCAGCCCGGCGCTGCCGGCCGCCAAACCGATGACGAACACCAGCACCCGGGCCAGCCGTAGCGAGCGGGCCGGCTCGACCAGCGGCGGCGGCGGGGTCAGCGCGAGGCCGAGCATCGCGATGGTGAAGACGGAGAGCGCGGCGACGGTGCTCGCCGGCCAGCCCCTGCCCAGCGCGATGGGCGCGATCAGCAGCGTGACGGCGGCGCCGGGCAGCACCACCGGAACGGCGCGGGACCGTCGGCCGCCGCTGAAGCCGGTGGCGGCCAGCGCCGCGGTCGCGGTGAGCAGCAGCGCGGTCAGCACGTGGGTCGGGTCGACCACGTCCGGGGGTGGGGTGAGCAGCTCTGGTGGCGGTCCCTGCCAGATGCGGGTCAACGTGCGGTGCGGCTCGACCAGTGCGGTGACCAGGGCGGGTGCGATCGAGGCGAGCGCCAGGGCGGTCGGCAGGGCCGCCGCGGCCAGTGCGCCGGCGGACGGGCTGACCCGCCACCGCCGCCGGTCCGGGTCGTCCGGCAGACGACGCATGGCGCCGCTGAGCAGCACCGCCCAGCGGCGTACCGGTTGGGCCGAGCCGGTCGGCGGCACGGTGGCGGCCCGGATCAGCTCGGCGAGTACGCCGAGCAGCGCGGCGGCGGCCGCGTAGACCCCGGCGGCGAGGTTGGTGGGGATGGCGGCGAGCGCGCTGATGGTGGCCCCGCCGACCACGGCCACGCTGACCCAGGGCAGGTACTGCGGCACCTGCCGGCGGACCGCCGCCACGGCGGCCAGGCCGAGGCTGGACGCGGCCAGGGCGGCGGTCAGCACCACCTGGGCCGAGTGCTGGAACTCGGCGGCCAGTGCCGCCACCGAGCCGGGGAGGGCGAGCAGCGCGGCGCCGGCCGCCGCTCCGCCGATCTGTGCCAGGTGTGGTGGCATCCCCTCGGTCTCGATGTCGGTCACCTGTGGCCCCGCCAGTACGCGGGCCAGCGTGGCCACCACCACGCCGATCAGCGCGATGCTGCCCAGCGCCAGCGCGGTGGTCCAGGGTCGGACCAGGCCGGCGCCGGCCGCGTGCAGCGCCACCACCCCGGCCACGGTGGCCCGCGACAGCCCGGCCCGGGCCTCCTCCGTGGCGACCGCGGCCATCCCGAAGACGGTGGCGACCATCCCGCCGATCAGGACCGGCGACCACCAGGGCAGGTCGAACGCGGCCGGTGCGCCGATCGTGGCGAGCACCACGGCGGCGCCGGACACGTCCCACCGCCAGGGCGGCGGGAGCAGGATGCCGGCGGCGACGGCCAGCAGCGCCAGCGCGATCGGGGCCTGCCAGGTGGCGCCTCCGGTGGGCGCGGCCGGCCAGCCGGTCAGGTCGCCGTCCCAGATCGGGCCGGGGGTGGCCAGCACGCCCAGCCCGCCGCGCAGCGCCGTCCAGCCGGCGAGCACGCCGATCAGGAGGCCGCCGACGGTGATGCCGAGGATCGGCCCGCGCCGCCACTCCTCGGGCATGGCGCGGGCACCCACGGCGACGACCAGCACCAGGCCGGCCGCCACCGCCAACTGCCCGCCCGGGGTGAGCACCGCGGCGATCCGGACCAGCGTGGCGATCAGGGCCGTGGTCACCGCTGCGGCGGCGAGGTCGGAGCCGTCGAGGGTGAGGTCGGAGCGGCGCCCGGCGTCGATCGAGGGGGCCAGGAAGAGCAGCACCGCGGCGACCAGCAGCAGTGCGCCGACCCAGGCGTCCGCGACGGTCGCCCCGGGTGCGCCGAAGGCGGCGGCGGTGACCACCAGCGCGCCCAGACCGGTGCCGACCGACAGCGGTGCCGGGATGCGCCGCTGGGAGACCTGCACCACGGCGGCGTAGCCGAGGGTCACGCAGACGGCGAGGAAGCTCGCCGCCAGCACCGGGACGGTCACCTCGCGGAGGCTGGTCGGGGTGGGGGTCGGGTCGGTCGGCACGGTGGCGGCCACGAACGCGGCGACCGCCCCGGGCAGCGCGAAGGCGGCGCCCCCGGCGGCCCACGCGGTGACCGTGTCGGAGGCGGCGGAGGCGATCCGGACCCGGGGTGCCAGCGCGACCAGCGCGCCGGCCGCGAAGAGGGTGAGCAGGACGGCGGCGGTGAGCGTCGGGCCGACCAGGCTGGCACCCGCACCGAACAGGCCCACCACGGCCGCCCCGACGCCGTGCGCCAGCGCGGCCCGGCTGGTCCGCGCGGAGAGGCCGATCACGCCGATGCCGACCGCGGTGAGCACCATCGGCCAGGGTGCCACCGCCCAGCCGAGACCGAACGAGGCCGGGACGGCCAGCGCGGTCAGCGCCGCCCCGGCGACCGCGAACTCGCGGCGGATCTCCGGCGGCAGGGCCAGCACCGCGGCGATGGTGAGCAGGAACGCGGCGGCGGCGAGCTGCCAGGTGGTGGGGCCGACCGCGGCGGCCAGCTCGGCCTGGTAGCGGTCGAGGTCGGCCCCCCAGGCGGGCAGTGCCGCCCGGACCGGGGCCACCCCGGCACGCAGTGCGCCCCCGGCGACCACCAGCCCGCTGACGGTGAGCGCCACCGCCGAGGCGACCTGCGGGCCGCGCCGGGCGGCCTCGGGGACCGCGCGTACCGCCAGCCCGGTCACCGTGATGACCGCCGCGATCAGCAGCAACGACCGGCCGGGCAGGGCGACCGAGGCGATCCGGCCGAGTGCGCCGATCACGGCCAGGGTGAAGATGCCGGCCGCGACGTCGGGCAGTGGGGGACGGCGCAGCACCAGGGCGCCGGCCAGCCCGACCGCGGCGGCCAGCAGCAGCACGGCTCCGGCGCCGGTCGCCGCCGGCACGGTCTGGGCCCGGAGCAGGGCGGTGACCGCGTACGCCAGGGCGACGGCGACGGCCACCGCGTGCAGCGCCCAGATCAGCTCGCGCAGGCCGGGCACCGGGCGGACCGGTCTGGTGTCGGCGGTCCCGGTGCCGGCGTCGACCACCTCGGCGGCCTCCTCCGGGTCGGCCTCGGGTCGGCTCTCGGCGCTGCGTTGGCGGGGTGCCGGGGGTGTGCCGGGCTCCGGCAGGTCCTGCCGGACGGGCCGCTCCAGGGCCACTCCGGTGCGGGTCAGCCACAGGTCGACGAGGGCGACCAGGGTCAGCACCACGGCCCAACCGGCCGGCCCGGTGATCCGCTCGTACGCGAGCAGCGGCAGGACCGGCTGCGCGGCCAGCACGGTGGCGAACCGGGGTGTGCGCAGACCCGTCCAGCGGGCGTACCCGAACGCGACGGCGGCGGTGACCGCGAAGATCACCCCGGCGAATACCGCGCCGGAGGCGCCGCCGTTGCCGATCCGGTCGACGGCCCAGAGGGCGTTTCCAGCCAGCGGCACCAGCAGCAGGCCGACCGCGGAGATCGTCTCGGCGGTCGAGGTCAGCCCGCGTCGGGCCAGCGCCGGTGGGGCGAGCAGCATCAGGACGGTGGCGAGGACCAGGATGCCGAGCCGGGCCAGCGCGTCCATCGAGCTGGTCGCCACGGCGGCGAAGACCACCGCGGCCACGCCGAGCAGCAGCGCGCCGAGCCCGAGGGGGATGTTCTGCACCTCACGGGAGGACGCCTCCGGCGGGTGCTCCGGGTCGTCGGCGTCCAGCCAGGACGGCCGGGGCGGGGGCGGCGGAGGGTCCTCCGGGGCGGGCGGGGTGTTCTGGCGGGGCACCCGGGGCGGTGCGCCGGTGGTGGCGGTCGGTGGCCGGCGGCCGGGACGACGGCGCAGGACCCGGCGTGGCCGGGTGGCCTGCTTGAGTCGTTCCTCACCGGCGTGCGCGAGGATGTCGCGCTGGAAGAGCGCGGCCTGCATCTTGGCGGCGATCTGCCGCTGTTCGCGGGCGATGGCGGCGTCGCGCGCCTTCATCTCCGCGATCGAGCGCTCGATGTCCGCCAGGTGCTCGACCCACTGAGGCTGATCCGCCCCGCAGTGCGGGCAGCGGACGGCCGGCTTGATCTCCCGGCCGCACGAGGAGCACTGAAAGGTCGCCACGACACCCCTCCACCCGCACTGTGGACATCCACTGTCGCAGCATGCCCAAAGCTGGCGCGGATTACGACACTTGTCGGCGGGTCCGGGGCAAACAACGACACCGGCCGGCCACGGAGGGCTGCTCCGCGACCGGCCGGTGGGGTCGGATCCGTCAGGGGCGGCCCATGCCCCGGTACTCCCAGCCGGCCTGGGTCCACAGTGCCGAGTCGAGGCAGTTGCGGCCGTCGACGACCTTGCGGCCGGCGACCAGCTCGCCGAGGGCGACCGGGTCGGCGTTGCGGAAGTCGGCCCACTCGGTGAGGACGCAGACCAGGTCGGCGCCCGTGACCGCCTCGTTGATGCCTTCCTCGTAGGTCAGCTCGGGTACGGCGCGCCGGGCGTTCTCGGTGCCCTGCGGGTCGTACACGTGCACGTCGGCGCCGGCCTTCTGCAGCAGCGCGGCGACGGCGAGCGCCGGGGCGTCGCGGACGTCGTCGGTGTTGGGCTTGAAGGTGGCGCCCAGCACGGCGATCCGGGTGCCGGAGAAGTCCGGGCCGGCCGGCCCGGAGCGACGGCCGAGCAGGTCGGCGGCGAGCTGGAGCACCCGGGTCCGGCGGCGCAGGTTGATCAGGTCGACCTCGTGCAGGAAGCGCAGCGCCTCGCCGGCGCCCAGCTCCTGCGCCCGGGCCTGGAAGGCGCGGATGTCCTTGGGCAGGCAGGCGCCGCCGAAGCCGAGACCGGCCTGGAGGAACCGGTTGCCGATGCGGGGGTCGTAGCCGATCGCCCGGGCGAGCTGGGTCACGTCGCCGCCGGAGGCCTCGCAGACCTCGGCCATCGCGTTGATGAAGGAGATCTTGGTGGCCAGGAAGGCGTTCGCGGCGACCTTGACCAGCTCGGCGGTGGCGAAGTCGGTGACCACCAGGGGCACCTCGCGGTCCTCGGTGGCGGCCAGGTCGAAGACGCCCTTGTGCGCGGCGTAGAGCATGCCGTTGGCCCACTCGCTCTTCACGCCGACCACGATCCGGTTGGGGCGCAGCACGTCGTCGACGGCGAAGCCCTCCTGGAGGAACTCGGGGCTCCACGCCACCTCGACGCCCAGGTCGTTGGGGGTGTGCTTGCCGACGAGCTGCTCCACCCACTCGGCGGTGCCCACCGGCACGGTCGACTTGCCGACGATCAGCGCCTTGCGGCTGAGGTGTTGCGCCAGGCTGGTCACCGACGCCTCGACGTACGACAGGTCGGCGCCCATCCCGTCGGCGCGCTGGGGGGTGCCGACGCAGATGAAGTGGACGTCGCCGAAATCGGCGGTCTCGGCGATGTCGGTGCTGAAGCGCAGGCGGCCGGCGGCCAGGTTGCGCTTGAGCAGCTCGTCCAGGCCGGGCTCGTGGATCGGCACCTGACCGGCGTTGAGCATCGCGATCTTGTCAGCGTCGACGTCGAACCCGAGCACCTCGTACCCCAGCTCGGCGTAGCAGATGGCGTACGTCGCACCGAGGTAACCGGTCCCCAGGAACGTCACCCGCGGCCGAGGCGCACCCGAGGGCGGCGTCACCGCGGCGATGGCGGGGGTCGGCTGGATGGTGGGATAGGGGATCGTCACGCCTGTCTTCTCCGCTCGCACTGGCGGCGCTTCGTCGCGTCGCATTTTGCTGCGGCGCCTGGCCGGGCACCGGAGGGTGGCTCAGTTGTCTTCTTCCATCATCGCCCAGCGGCGTGGGTGCTCCGTCATGCGTGTACCTACGCGCCGGTAACATCACCTGAACTGCAGTCGCTAGTCTTCAGTCTGCGCGGTCGGCGGTCAGGAGACGCCACAGACTGCGCATGATAGCGGTGAAGGGGAGGGGCCGACATGGCCGCAGGGGAGTCGTTCGACGTCTACCGGTTGCCCGAGGAGCACGAGGCGATCCGGGAGGCGGTGCGCGAGGTCTGCACGGCGAAGGTGGCCCCGCACGCCACCGAGGCCGACGAGACCGGTGAGTTTCCGAAGGCGTCCTACGACGCGCTGCGGGCGGCTGACTTCCACGCGCCGCACATCCCCGAGGAGTACGGCGGCGCGGGCGCGGACGCGCTGGCCACCGCCATCGTGATCGAGGAGGTGGCCCGGGCCTGCGCCTCCTCCTCGCTGATCCCGGCGGTCAACAAGCTCGGCACGATGCCGCTGCTGTTGTCCGGTTCCGAGGAGCTCAAGCGTCGCTACCTCACGCCGGTCGCGGCCGGCGACGCGATGTTCTCGTACTGCCTCTCCGAGCCGGAGGCGGGCAGCGACGCGGCGTCGATGACGACCCGCGCGGTACGTGACGGGGATCACTGGGTGCTCAACGGCGTGAAGCGCTGGATCACCAACGCGGGCGTCTCCGAGTTCTACACCGTCTTCGCGGTCACCGACCCGACCGCCCGGTCGCGGGGCATCTCCGCCTTCGTGGTCGAGAAGTCCGACGCCGGGGTGAGCTTCGGCGCCCCGGAGAAGAAGCTCGGCATCAAGGGCTCGCCCACCCGCGAGGTCTACCTGGACAACGTGCGGATCCCGGCGGACCGGATCATCGGCGCGGAGGGCACCGGTTTCGCCACCGCGATGAAGACCCTGGACCACACCCGGGTCACCATCGCCGCCCAGGCCGTCGGGATCGCGCAGGGCGCGCTCGACTACGCCAAGGGGTACGTGGCCGAGCGCCGGCAGTTCGGCAAGGCGGTCGCCGAGTTCCAGGGCGTGCAGTTCATGCTCGCCGACATGGGCATGAAGCTGGAGGCGGCCCGGCAGCTCACGTACGCGGCGGCCGGCAGGTCGGAGCGCGGCGACGCGGATCTGACCTACTTCGGCGCGGCGGCCAAGTGCTTCGCCTCCGACGCCGCCATGGAGATCACCACCGACGCGGTGCAGCTGCTCGGTGGCTACGGCTACACGCGGGACTACCCGGTCGAGCGGATGATGCGGGACGCCAAGATCACCCAGATCTACGAGGGCACCAACCAGGTGCAGCGGATCGTCATGGCCCGGCAGTTGCTCAGCGGCATCGTCTGACCACCACCTGATCGAGCCCGACCGCCCCACCGCCGACCGGCGGTGGGGCGGTCGTCGTGTGCACGTGAGTCCCCACACAGTCGCCATGTCACAGGGCTCTGCGACGTTGGGGGAAGACAGAATCACAGAGCCCCATCGACCGCCACCACGCTCGCTCGTTCCCCCCGCTGCCCAACGTCGGGCACGCCCAACGACGTCTGTCAGGCCCCGCAGAGAGATCGAGATGATGAAGCAGTTGGTGGAGAAGACCGGCACCGGCACCAGCGACCCCTCCGCCGCCGAGCAGGAGGCGCTGCCCGGCGACCTGATGACCAACCGTCAACGGGCGCAACTCGTGCTCGTGCTGGGCGCGATGATCGCGATCGGGCCGCTGACCATCGACATGTACCTGCCGGCGCTGCCCGCCATCACGACGGGCCTGCACACCACCGAGACCGCCGTGCAGTTGACGCTCACGGGCACGCTGCTCGGCCTCGCGCTGGGCCAGCTGCTGATCGGGCCGCTCTCCGACGTGGTCGGTCGACGGGTGCCCCTGCTGGCCGGGCTGGCCGCGCACATCGTGGCCTCCGTGCTGTGCGTCTTCGCACCCAACATCGCCGTGCTCGGCGTGCTGCGCGTCATGCAGGGACTCGGCGTCGCGGCCGCCACCGTGGTCGCCACGGCCGTCGTACGCGACCTGTTCAGCGGCGCCGCCTTCGCCCGGATCTTCTCCCGGCTGATGCTGGTCATGGGGCTGGCCCCGATCCTCGCGCCGACACTGGGCAGCGGCCTGCTGCGCTGGACCGAGTGGCGGGGCGTCTTCGCGGCGCTGGCGGTGCTGGGGGCGCTGCTGATCGTCGTCGCCGCGCTGCGGTTGCCGGAGACCCTCCCGGTCGCGCGTCGTCGCCACGGCGGGGTGGGAGCGACCCTGCGCGACTACCGCTGGCTGCTCAACGACCGGGCCTTCGTCGGTCTCGTGCTGGTCGCCGGGCTGGCGATGGCCGCGCTGTTCGCGTACGTCTCGGGGTCGTCCTTCGTGCTCCAGGACCAGTACGGCCTCGACGAGCAGGAGTTCGGCCTGGCCTTCGGGGCGGGTGCGGTCGGCCTGATCGCCGCCACCCAGTTCAATGTCCGGCTGCTGCGCCGGTACACCCCGCAGCAGATCCTGATCAGCGCCCTGATCGGTGGGACGGCGGCCGGGCTGCTGCTGGTCATGTTCGCCGCGACCGGCTTCGGTGGGCTGGGCACGCTGCTCGCGTCGCTGTGGCTGGTGCTGGCCGCGGCGGGTCTCGCCCTGCCGAACGCGCCGGCGCTGGCGATGACCCGGCACAGCGAGGCCAGCGGGACGGCCGCGGCGCTGCTCGGGGCCGTGCAGTTCGGCGTCGGCGCGTTGTCGGCGCCACTGGCCGGCCTGTTCGGCACCGGGAGTGTTCCGATGGCGATCGTGATCGCGGGCGGCATGGCCGCGGCGACTCTGGTCATGCTCCTCGTCGTGCCCCGCGCCGCCCTCGGCGCCGTCGAAGGGGACCTGGCCGTCGCCCTGCACTAGATCGCCGCGAGGGTAGGGGGCGGGCCGGTCACCCGGCCCGCCCGACGATCAACGGGTTTCGGTGGTGCCCTCCGGCTGTGACTGACCACGCGGCGGGGCGGACCACGGCGACTCGCCGCCCACCCGGCGGGGTAGCGGCTCGGTCGGCGTCGGGTCGCCCGGGTAACCCAGGGTCGGCGGGGTGGTGTCCCGCTCCGCGGGCTCGTGCGGAGGCCAGTCGGTCAGCGTGAAGTCGTCGTTGCGGGGACCGTCGGCCGGAGCCGGCGTCGGCACGGCGGCCTGCTGGGTCGCCGGGCTCGGCCAGGGTCGCCAGCGCTGCACGCTGAACGTCGCCATCATCATCAGCAGGCCGATCAGGAAGAGCGTGCCGTTCTCCAGCGGCAGCCGCAGTGGCAGCGGGTCGCCGAACACCTTCCACCCCTGCGGGACCGCGTCCCGCACCTCGAAGGGCGCCACGAACATCCCGACGTACGGGATGGCCAGCAGCAGCCCGGCCACCAACGGACCCAGCGGCGAGACGCGCAGTGTGCCGAGCAGGCCCAGCAGGATGCCACCGACACCGAGGTACACGGCCGGTTCGATCAGATTGGCCGTGTTGAAGGTGCCGATCTCCACCCAGCGGTCGACCGTCCGGCTCGACCCGTCCTGCCCGAGTGTGACCAGCACCCAGGTGATGGGCGCCACCACCAGCCCGGCGAGGAAGCTCCAGAGATGTCGCATCCGCGCACCGTACCGTTTCCGGCATGACCGAGCACCCCTCCGCCGCTCCGAACGGCAAGCCGACGTCGTACTCGCGGGTCACCCTGAGCAAGATCATGACCGCCGTCGACGTGAACCTCTACGGCACCGTGCACGGCGGCGTCCTGATGAAGTTCGTCGATGACGTGGCGGGTGCCGCCGCCGCGCGGCACAGCGGCGGGACCGCGGTGACCGCCGCGATCGACGAGATCGTCTTCTCCGTGGCGGTCCGGGTCGGCGACCTGGTGCACGCGCACGCCCAGGTGAACTGGACCGGGCAGACCTCGATGGAGGTGGGTGTGCGGGTGGTCGCCGAGCGGTGGGACTCGGCCGAGGACGCGCCGGTCCGGGTGGCCACCGCGTACCTGGTCTTCGTCGGGGTTGACGTGGGCGGGGCGCCCCGGATGGTCCGCCCGGTGCTGCCGGAGACGCCGGAGGACGAGCGCCGGTACCGGGAGGCGGAGATCCGTCGCGCGCACCGTCTCGCGCGCCGCCGCGCGATCCAGGCGCACCGCGCCGGCTGAGGTGTCCTTCGCCGCTTCCCACATGGGTGGGTGGGGTGGAGTGTGGGACGGGCACGCGTCGGTGGCCGGACCCGGTGCGCAGAATGGCGCTTCGAGGTAGGGCAAGATGGCGCCACGGCCCATTCACAGTGTCGTGCCGGGCCAGGGGAGGGTGGAGCAGTGGGTGACGTGCTGTGGACGCCGCCGGCGGACGTACGCGACCGGTCCCGGATCGGCGGCTACCTGCGCTGGCTTCGGGAGCACCGCGGGCTGGACTTCGCCGACTACGACGCGCTGTGGCGCTGGTCGGTCACCGACCTGGACGCGTTCTGGCGCTCGATCTGGGACCACTTCGAGGTCGTGTCGCACACCCCGCCGACCGCCACGCTGGCCGAGCGGGGGATGCCCGGCGCCCGCTGGTTCCCCGGAGCGACGCTCAACTACGCCGAGAACGTCCTGCGGATGCCCGGACGGGCCGACGACGACCCGGTGGTGATCGCGCACGGGCAGACCCGGGCACCGGTCACGCTGACCGCCGGCGAGCTGCGCGAGCAGGTCCGCCGGGTGGCGGCCGGGCTGCGCCGGCTCGGCGTCACCGCCGGTGACCGGGTCGCGGCGTACGCCCCGAACATCCCGGAGACGTACGTCCTGCTGCTGGCCACCGCCAGCCTGGGCGCGATCTTCTCGTCGTGCGCGCCCGAGTTCGGCACCCGCAGTGTCACCGACCGTTGGCAGCAGATCGAGCCGACCGTGCTGGTCGCCGTGGACGGCTACCGGTACGGCGACAAGCCGGTGGACCGGCGCGCGGAGGTCGCCGCCATCCGGGCCGCCCTGCCGTCGCTGCGGCACACCGTCAGCATCGGCTACCTGGACCCGGTGGGCGCCCTGCCCGACGGCGCGCTGGGCTGGGCCGACCTGGCCGCACCCACCGAGGAGCCGCTGGCGTTCACTCCGGTGCCGTTCGACCACCCGCTCTACGTGCTCTACTCCTCCGGCACCACCGGGCTGCCCAAGCCGATCGTGCACGGCCACGGCGGCATCCTGCTGGAGCACCTGAAGATGCTCGCCCTGCACCACGACCTGGGGTCGGCCGACCGGTTCTTCTGGTTCACCACCACCGGCTGGATGATGTGGAACTTCCTCGTCTCCGGCCCGGCGGTGGGCGCGACCATCGTGCTCTTCGACGGCAACCCGGGCCACCCCGACCTCGGTGGGTTGTGGCGGCTGGCGGCGGAGACCGGCACCACGTACTTCGGCACCTCGGCCCCGTTCCTGCTGGCCTGCCGCAAGGCCGGCCTGGTGCCCCGCGAGCTCGCCGACCTGTCCGCGCTGCGCGGCGTCGGCTCCACCGGTGCGCCGTTGCCCGCCGAGGGCTTCACCTGGGTGTACGAGACCGTCGGCACGCAGCTCCAGCTCCAGTCGCTCTCCGGTGGCACCGACGTCTGCACCGGCTTCGTCGGCGGGGTGCCGCTGCTGCCGGTGTACGCCGGTGAGATCACCTGCCGGGCGTTGGGCGCGAAGGTGGAGGCCCGCTCCGCCGACGGGACGCCGGTGATCGGCGAGCTGGGCGAGCTGGTGATCACCGAGCCGATGCCGAGCATGCCGGTGGGCTTCTGGAACGACCCCGACGGCACCCGCTACCGGGAGGCGTACTTCGACGTCTACCCGGGCGTCTGGCGGCACGGTGACTGGATCACCATCAACGACCGGGGCGGTTGCGTGATCACCGGGCGGTCGGACGCCACCCTCAACCGTGGCGGGGTGCGCCTGGGCACCGCCGAGTTCTACTCCGTCGTGGAGGGGCTGGACGAGGTGGTCGACTCCGTCGTGGTGCACCTGGAGGACGACGAGGGCGGCGCCGGCGAGCTGCTGCTCTTCGTGGTGCTCGCCGAGGGCCTGGAGCTGGACGACCCGATGCGCGCGAAGATCTGCCGCGAGCTGCGTACCGCGCTCTCACCCCGGCACGTGCCCGACGAGATCCACCAGGTACGCGCGGTGCCCCGCACCCTCTCGGCGAAGAAGCTGGAGGTCCCGGTCAAGAAGATCCTCACCGGCACCCCGGTCGACTCGGCCGCGGCGAAGGGCGCCCTGGTCAACCCCGAGTCCCTGACGGCCTTCGCCGCCTTCGCCCAACGCCGGGCCACCGACAACACCCCCGCCTGAAGCTCCTGCGTGGCGGCTCACTCGCTCACGTACCCCGGTGCGGCGGCGCTCGGGCCATGCCCCGGTACGGGCCCTTTGCTCTGCTTCAACCGACGCAACAGTCTGGGTCACTCAGTGGTGCGTGCGTTGAAGCAGAGCAAAGGACGCGACGACACCCACAGACCCTCCACGTCGCCCGGCGCCCAACCCGGGCACGGCGGGTGGGTCACGGGAGGGTGTGAGTGGCCTTTTCCGTGGTCCGGCGGGTGGCCAGGCGGGTCGGGTCGAGGTTGGCGCAGAGCACCACGGTGGCGGCCCGGGTCAGCGGGGCCAGCAGCCAGTCCACCGGGTCGGGGTACCGGTCCGCGTCGATGAGGACGCGAGCGCCGGCCTCGATGCCCAGCTCGGCGGCGCGGGCCTCGGCGCGGCCCAGCAGGGGAGCGTCGGCGGGACCCGGCCCGGGCTGCGGGGTGAAGTGGTCGCCGTGCCGACGCACCTCGACCACGTAGTCGGCGAACCCGGGTGGCACCTGCCGTAGCGGTAAGGCGAGCGGGGCCAGCCCGAGGGCGTACCGCTCGTCGGCGGACCAGGACTGCGCCTCGTCGATCCGGTCGGCCGAGGCGAAGAGCACGTCCACCTCTCCCGGCGTGTCGATCACGGTCAGCTTGGCCGACCAGCAGCCCAGCAGCACCGCGGCGGTCTGCCAGTGCGCCGGCAGCAGCACCCCGGCGGGGGTGCCCGGTGCGAGGCCGACCTCGTCGACGAGGAGGTTGGCGGTCTTCGCCACCCAGTTCGCCAGTGTGGCGCCGGAAAGCTCTGTGCGGTCGCCGCTGGCATCGTCGTACCAGGTCAGCAACGGTCGGGTCGGGTCGGTCGCGATCGCGTCGGCGAACACCCGGGCAATGTTGTCGGCCATCGGCGCGAACGATACGCCCCTGTGGCCCGTACTCGAAGACGATGACAAGTCGGCGTACCGTCGGGTCGCAGTCAGCGTCGGCCCCGTGCTCCGGCGTAGGCTTGGCCCCCGGAGTGTTGTTCCCCACAGACCCGCCAGTGCAAGGAGTCGCCCCGTGACCGCCGGTCGCCCGCCCCGCGTGCTCATCGACGCCACGAGTGTCCCCGCCGACCGTGGTGGTGTCGGTCGATACGTCGATGGCCTGCTCGGCGCCCTCGGCAAGGTGTGCGGGTCGGGGGTGGAGCTGGCGGTGGTCAGCCTCCGCACCGACCTGGAGCGTTACAGCCGGATGCTGCCCGGCGCGGAGATCATCCCGGCCCCGGCCGCCGTGGCGCACCGCCCGGCGCGGCTCGCCTGGGAGCAGACCGGGCTGCCGCTGCTCGCCCAGCAGGTCGGCGCGCACGTGCTGCACTCGCCCTTCTACACCTGCCCGCTGCGGGCGGGGTGTCCGGTGACGGTCACCGTGCACGACGCGACGTTCTTCACCGAGCCGGAGCATTACGACAAGTCCCGCCGGACGTTCTTCCGCAGCGCCATCAAGACCTCGCTGCGCCGCGCCGACCGGGTGATCGTGCCCAGCAAGGCCACCCGGGACGAGCTGATCCGACTCCTCGACGCCGACCCGACGCGGATCGACGTGGCCTACCACGGCGTCGACCACGCCGCCTTCCACGCGCCCAGCGAGGAGGAGAAGGCCCGCGTGCGCGCCCGGTTGGGCCTGGGCAACAGCAGCTACGTGGCCTTCCTCGGGGCCAAGGAGCCCCGCAAGAACGTGCCGAACCTGATCCGTGGCTGGGCCCGGGCGGTGGCCGACCGGGTCGACCCGCCCGCGCTGGTGATCGCCGGCGGGCAGGGGCACGACGACGACATCGACCGCGCGGTGGCGGAGGTCCCCTCCCACCTGCGACTGCTGCGGCCCGGCTACCTGCGCTACGGCGACCTGCCCGGCTTCCTCGGCGGTGCCCTGGTCGCCGCCTATCCCTCCTACGGCGAGGGGTTCGGGCTGCCGATCCTGGAGGCGATGGCCTGCGCCGCCCCGGTGCTGACCACGCCCCGGCTCTCGCTGCCCGAGGTGGGCGGTGACGCGGTCGCGTACACCTCGGAGGACGCGGAACAGATCGGCACCGACCTGGCCGCCCTGCTGGACGACGAGCAGCGCCGGTTGTCGCTGGCGAAGGCCGGTTTCGACCGGGCCAAGGAGTTCACCTGGGAGTCCAGCGCCGAGGTCCACATCGCCGCCTGGAGTCGCGCCCGCTCCTGACCGGCCGGGCGGCCGGCGACGGACCCGCCCACCCGGCCCGGGTCCGTCGGGCATGATGTGCGGATGCTCTATGCGGTCATCCCGGCAGGTGGCAGCGGCACGAGGTTGTGGCCGTTGTCCCGCGCCGGCCACCCCAAGTTCCTCCATCCGCTGACCGGTTCCAACGCTTCGCTGCTCCAGGCGACCGTGGAACGGCTCGCGCCGCTGGCCACACCGGATCGCACCCTTGTGGTCACGGGTGCCGCGCACGTCGCGGCGGTGGCCCGGCAGCTCACCGGGCTGCCGGAGGAGAACATCCTGGTCGAGCCCTCGCCCCGGGACTCCTGCGCGGCGATCGCGCTGGCCGCCGCGGTGATCTCGCTGCGCGACCGGGAGGCGGTGATGGGCAGCTTCGCCGCCGACCACCTGATCGGCGACCCGGAGAGCTGGGTGCGGACGGTCCGGGAGGCGGTCCGCGGCGCCGAGCAGGGCATGTTGATGACGGTCGGAATCACCCCGACCCGCCCGGAGACCGGCTACGGCTACCTGGAGACCGGCGACCCGACCGAGGGCTCGCCGTGGCGTCCGGTGGCGGAGTTCAAGGAGAAGCCGGCCGCCGAGGTCGCCGAGGCGTACGTCCGTTCCGGCCGGCACCTGTGGAACGCGAGCATGTTCGTCTGGCGGGTGGACGTGTTCCTCGCCGAACTGGCCCGCCAGCAGCCGGCCCTGCACGCAGGGGTCACCGCGATCGCCGCCGCCTGGGGCACCCCGGAGCAGGACGACGTGCTCGGTACGGTCTGGCCGACCCTGCCGAAGATCTCCGTCGACTACGCGGTGATGGAGGGCGCGGCCACCGCCGGTCGGGTGGCGACCGTGCCGGGCGACTTCGGTTGGAACGATGTCGGCGACTTCCACACCCTCGGCGAGGTGCTGCCGGCCGACGAGGCGGGCAACGTGGTGCTCGGCGCCGGCGCCAAGCCGGGTGTGCTGCTGCGGGACAGCGCCAACCTGGTGGTGGTGCCCCAGTCCGGCCGACTGGTCGCCGTTCTCGGGGTGCGTGACCTGATCGTGGTGGACACCCCGGACGCGGTGCTGGTCTGCCCGCGCGACCGGGCCCAGGACGTCAAGGCCCTGGTCGACGAGCTCAAGGAGCGGGGCGAAGAGGGCTACGTCTGAGGGCCGCGAGGGCCGGCGCGACCAGTTGCACGGTCCCGCCGGCCAGCGGCTCGGGCAGCCGGTCCGGCGGGAACCAGCCCAGCGCCTCGGCCTCGTCGCTGACCTGCTCCACGGCGCCGGGCGGGGCGAGCACGGCGAACCGGACGTCGTGGTGCAGGGAGCCGCCCTGGCAGCCCACCGGGTGGATGTCCACGTCGATCGGCACCGGGTCGATGCGCAGGCCGGCGATCCCGGACTCCTCGGTGGCCTCGCGCAGCGCCGCGCCGACCAGGGTGCGGTCGGTGGGCTCGCAGTGCCCGCCGAGCTGCACCCAGCGCCCGAACTTGCCGTGCAGGCAGAGGAGCACCCGCGAGCCGGTGTGGTCCAGCACCAGCGCGCTGGCGGTCACGTGGCCGGGGCGGTGGGGGCGGCTCATCGCGACCGGCCCGGCGGCGAGCAGCGCGAGGGTCCGGTCCCGGGCCTCGGCGGCGGCTGGGCTGGTGGGTCGCCAGCCGTCGAGCAGCGCGGTGGCGTCGGCGTGCAGCTCCGTGTAGTCGACGGGGTGGGCGGCGGGTCCGGTGAGCGCGGTGTCGGGCACCCCGTCACTGTACGAGCGCCCGATCCGTACGCTGGCGCGGTGACCCTGCGACTCGTCGAATTCGTGGTGGGCGGCAACGAGGCCAGCGACCTGTTGGAGGTGCGGTCGGCGGCGTTGCTGCGCGCGTACGGTGCCCGGCGGGGTTTCTGGACGGTGCTGGACGAGGGGCCGGTCGAGCACTGCCTGGCCCTGCTGCTGGAGTTGGACGACGGCGAGTGGACGGCCCGGCACGTCGCGGCCGACGCGGGCGCGGAGAACGGCCGGACCGAGGATGGTGAGGCGCTCGCCCACCACGACGGCTGGGTGTACGTCTTCGGTTCCCACTTCGGCTCCAAAGCCGGCCCGCTGCGCCCCCGACGTGCCTTCGTGGCCCGGTTCCGGGAGGACGACGCGGCGGCGGGGCTCCTGCCGGTGCAGGTGGTGCGCAACCGGTTCCGGCTGCACCGGGCGGTGAACGACGCGCTGGCCGTGGCGCCGCTGACCCCGTTGCCGCCGGGGGAGCGGGTGCGGGACCGGTTCATCGTGGAGACCCTCGCCCGGGGCACCGCCCGGGCGAAGAGCTGGGTGAGCCGGCTGACCCCGGACGACCTGCCGCTGAACGTGGAGGCGGCGGCCTTCACACCGGCCGGCACGGTGCTGCTCGGGCTGCGCTTCCCGGTCACCGTGGCCGGTGAGCCGATCCTGGTGGAGGTGGCCGACGTGCCGGGCATGTTCGCGGCGGAGCCGGCGTGGCCGCGGGCGCTGCGGGCGTACGCGGTGACCGGGGTGACCCCGCCGGGTGAGCTGACCGGCTTCCGGGCGATCACCCCGACAGCCGATGGCGGGTACGCCGCGGTGATCGGCTCGATCGACGCGTTGGACAAGGGCTCGGTGCTGCTCGACGACCATCCGGGCGGGGGTGACGTCACCTCGCGGCACGTCCGGTTCCGGCTGGCGGCGGGCGAGTCGGGCGTCGCGGACCCGGGCGGGCACCTGCTCGCCGGGGAACCGGTGGCGGACCTGGCGCCGTTCCACCACGTGGAGGGGTTGGCCGAGCTGGACGGGCGGGTCTTCTACGTCACCGACGAGGACCACCGGGTCGCGCTCTGGGTCGGCTGAGCGGGGAGCGTCATGGTGCGACGACGGGATGACCGGACGGCACCTCTGCGGAGCAAGGGCCGCAGACCCTCGTGGTGCCGCCCGATCACCGGTCCTCCCCGGCCCCGGTGCCCCGGCACCGGATGCGTACGTGACGCACCGGCACCGTGCTCGGGCACTGGAAGCATGCCGAACCGTCCCGTGGGACGTCGAGGTTTTTCAGCTCAGGCTTAAAGATGGAGATAAGTGCCGGCCAGGTAGAGTCGAACGGTCGCCCGGCATCCCTCTGCCGGAGACACGGGAGCCCTCCATGCTGAAGATCCACTTTTCCGGCGAGGACATCCTCCGGACCCGGGTGGCGCCGGCGGCGGACCCGGTCTGGGAGTTGGTCCTCAGCCTGCACGTCCTGCGGGGCGGCAATCGCGACCCGCTGACGTCGAACTGGCGGCGCACCGTGTCCCGGGAGCTGCGCCAGGACGCCGCCTCCGACCAGCTCCGGCTGCTCTTCGCGCTGAGCCCGCCGCGCGGCTACTTCCCCGACTTCCTCACCCCGTACGCCAGCGTGGACGGCTTCGAGGCCGGGCTGGACGCCGTCCGCAGCACCCCCACGGAGCTGCTGCACCGCGACCTGACCGTGCTGGCCGCCGAGACCCCGCTGCCATCCTCGGCCGCCGCGCTGGCCCGGGGCGACGTGTCGACGCTGCGTCACCTCGCCGCGTCGATGGAGCAGTACCAGTCGCTGGCGATCAGCCCGTACTGGTCCCGGATCCAGTCCGCGGTGGAGGCCGACCGGACCCGCCGTGCCCGGGCGTTGCTCGACGGCGGCGTGGAGGGGCTGCTGACCAGCCTCCGACCGGCGATGCGCTGGGACGGTGGAGTGCTGGAGGTCCGGGACTACCCGCACAGCCGCGAGCTGCACCTGGACGGTCGAGGGCTGCTGCTGGTGCCGTCGTTCTTCTGCGCGGGCACCCCGGTCGCCCTGCTCGACCCGGCGCTGCCCCCGGTACTCGTCTACCAGGTGGACCGGCTGGGTGGGCTGGTGCCGGCCGACGGCAGCGCACCGGCGGTGTCGGGTGCCGTCCGCGACTCTCTCGCCGCGCTGCTCGGCCGCACCAGGGCGGCCGTGTTGCAGGCCAGCGACGACGGCTGCACCACCGGCGAGGTGGCGCGCCGGCTCAACATCTCACCGGCGGCGGCCAGCCAGCACGCCACCGTGTTGCGCAACGCCGGCCTGCTCGTGAGTCACCGGGACCGCAACACCGTGCTGCACACGTTGACCCCGCTCGGCCGGGCCATGCTGGACGCCTGACCCGGCCGGTCGCCTACAGGGCGAGCGCGGCGCTGGCGGGGCTGCCGGCGGGCGGGGGGAGCAGGACCGACCCGACGCCCTCGGCGGTCAGGGCGACCCGCAGCCGGTGCAGGTCGGCACCGAGGCGGACCAGGTCCATCGGGTCGACCGGGGCCGGTGCCGAGCCGAGCACCAGGGCGGTGGCGTCGCCCGGCCAGCCGGGCACCTGGGCGATCAGACCGGCGCGTACCTCCGCGTCCTCGACCAGGGTGAAGACCGTGCCGGGGGCGACCGCCCCGGCCACCGCGTCGATCGCCCGGCGGACGGCGGCGAGATCGGCTGGGGTCTGGCCGGGGGCGTCGGCCAGGGTGACGGCGTCGGCCAGTCCGGCGGCCCGCGCCTCGGCCGTACCGAGGGAGAAGAGATCCTGTGCGGCATCGCGGACCAGCGCACGGGCGCCGCCGGAGTCGTCCGGGCGGGTGGCGGAGAGGTAGCCCCGCACCACCGCGACCGGGACCTGGTCGCACTTGCCCTTGATCAGCTCGCCGGCGCCGGCCAACTCGTCCACCACGGCCATCTGGGTCAGCTGCAACTCGTTGCCGTACGGATCCACCTCGCCCCGGTGGTCGCGGATGGCCGGCATCCCGGCCACTCCGAGCGCCACGTCGGTGAGCCCGTTGCGCCAGGGCCGACCCATGGTGTCGCTGACGATCACGGCGACGTCCAGGTCGAATCGCTCCTGAAGGGCGGCGCGCAGCGCCCGGGCCGAGGCGTCCGGGTCCACCGGCAGCAGCACCAGCCGGGTCTTGTCCACGTTCGACGCGTCGATCCCGGCGGAGGCCATCACGAAACCGTGGTGGGTCTGCACGATCCGGGTCGGCCCCCGGCTGGCCACCACCCGGGCGGTCTCCGCCGCCAGCACCTCGTCCCGGGCGGTGAGCCGCTCGGGTCCGTCCGCCGGTACGTCGACCAGCCGCCCCTCGGCCTTGGACACGATCTTGCTGGTGACCACCAGCACATCGCCGTCGCGCAGCCAGGGCGCCGCGTTGGCGATCAGCGCCGCCAGGTCGTCGCCCTCGGTCACGTGGCCGATGCCCAGCACCGGCAGGATTTCCAGCCTCACGTCAACTCCACCGCGGCGCGGACCATCGCCGCCGTCGCCGCCTCGTCGGTCATCCGCAACGGCACCGCGCGGACCGTCACCTCCGGCACCAGCGTGCCCGCGTCCTCCTCGTCGACGAGCCAGCCGTTCAGCAGCCCGCCGTCGGCCCGGCCACCGTAGAGCCGACCCACGCCGGCCGCGCTGCACTCGACACCGAGCACGGCGAGGCAGCGGTCGGCCATTCCCCGCACCGGGGCGCCGCCGATGATCGGCGAGAGGCCCACCACCGGGGCGGGTCCGTCGACCACGGCCTCACGCAGGCCCGGCACGGCCAGCACCGGCGCGACGCTCACCACCGGGTTGCTCGGCGCGATCAGCACCAGGTCCGCCGTGCCGATCGCGTCCAGCACTCCCGGGGCGGGCTTCGCCGTCTCCGCCCCGACGAAGATGAAGCGGTGGGTGGGGATGTCGGCCCGGTGGCGCACCCACCACTCCTGGAAGTGGATCGCCCGCTGGCCCTCGCCGTCGACAGTGCCAGCGCTGTTCGCGGGTGCGGGGCTCGCAAGCTCACTCCTCCCGCTCACGACAGCGTGGGTCTCCAGCCGGTCGTCGGTCGCCGGCAGCAGGCGTACGCCCGGCTCCCAGCGGGTCGCCAGTGCCTCAGTGACCGCGTGCAGCGGGTAACCGGCGTTGAGCATGGTGCTGCGCACCAGGTGGGTGGCGATGTCCTTGTCGCCGAGGCCGAACCAGGTCGGCTCCGCCCCGTACGCGGCCAGCTCCTCCTTGACCGTCCAGCTCTCCCCGACCCGGCCCCAGCCCCGGTCGGGGTCGGCGCCGCCGCCGAGGGTGTACATGACGCTGTCCAGGTCGGGGCAGATCTTCAACCCGTGCAGCCACAGATCGTCGCCGACGTTGACGATGGCGGTCACCTCGGCGCCGACCTCGCGGGCGTACGCCCGGACGCCGAGCAGGAACCGGGCGCCACCGATGCCGCCGGCCAGTACCACGATGCGCATGTCGACCATCCTCGCGCACGTGACGCCTCCGGTCCGCCGGTGGCCCGGGAGACTAGGCTCACGTGCGCCCTGTCCGTCCATGCCCCGAGGGGGAGCTCGTGACCAGCCCCGCCGAGCCCGCGTCCACCGACGCGACGCAGGCCCGTCAGCTGACCAAGCCACTACGCGAACTGGCTGCGCTCGCGCTGCTCGGCGCCAACGCCGTGTTCCTCTTCGTGGGCCTGCTGCGGCTGCTCAGCCCGAACGACTACAGCGACTTCACCGGCCGCGCGGGTAGCACCTTCTTCGCGTTCGTCGGGGTGGAGGCGGTGGCTCTGCCGCTGCTGGCGGTGCTGCTGGCCACCCACATCTCGCCGGTGCTGCCGAAGGCGAAGCTGATCACGCAGGTGGCCCTCGGTGAGTACGCGGTCAGCGCGCTGCTCGGCGCGCTGACCATGCTGATCTGGACGGTGGGTCGGCTGGCCGAGGCCGAGGTGCTGGACGCGCTGCTCGGCGTGCTCAGCCGGTTCGCCTGGCTGATGATCTTCGCGGTCGCCGCCTGGGTGGTCTACACGCTCTGGCGTGCCCTCTACTACGTTCCGCGGCCCAAGCCCCAGCCCGGCGTCTACGGCCAGCCGCAGCCGGGATGGCCGCAGCAGGGTGGCTGGCCCGCTCCGGGGCAGCCCGGCGGCCAGCCGGCGGGCGGATGGCCGGCACCCGGTCAGCCCGGCGGCTACCCGCCGGCGCAGTACCCCGGCCAGTACGGCCAGCCCTCGCCGCCGTTCCAGCCGGCCCCGCAGTCCGCGCCGCCGTTCCCGCAGTCGTCGCCGCCGTTCCCGCAGTCCGCGCCGCCGGCCAACCCCGCGCCGCAGTCGGCACCGCCCGCGCCGGCCGCGCCGCCGTTCGGGCAGCCGCCGTCGGCCGACCCGACCCAGGCCATCCCGCGTCAGTCCGCCGACCCGACCCAGGCCATCGCCCGCCCCGGTGACTCCGACGGCGACCGTACCCAGCGGATCAACCCGGGCGAGCACCCGGAACAGCCACGCTGATCCGGCTCCGGCCGCTCTCTTGATGGTCGGTGGTCGTCGGCGGGTCCGCCGGACCACCGACCATCAAGAGGACCGGCGTGCCCTTTCCCACCCTGCGGGCCGGGACCGGTGGGGCCGACCGGCGCAACGCATAGGCTGAGCGAATGGTTGATCGCACCCACTCCGGTCCGAGCGAGGCGAGTGTGCGGCGGGCCCTGGGCCGGGCCGCGACCGGTCGGGCGCTGGACGTCGACGAGGCGACCGCGCTGCTCTCCGCCCGCGGTGAGGCGCTCGACGAGCTGCTCCGGGTCGCCGGTGGGATCCGTGACGCCGGGCTGCGCGAGGCCGGCCGGCCGGGCGTGGTCACGTACTCGAAGAAGGTGTTCATCCCGCTGACCCGGCTCTGCCGGGACCGCTGCCACTACTGCACGTTCGCCACCGTGCCGCACCGGCTGCCGGCGCCCTTCCTGGACCGCGACGAGGTGCTGGCCATCGCCCGGGCCGGCGCCGCCCAGGGCTGCAAGGAAGCCCTGTTCACCCTCGGTGACCGGCCGGAGGAGCGTTGGCCGGCGGCCCGGACGTGGCTGGACGAGCGCGGCTACGACTCCACCCTGGACTACCTGCGCGCCTGCGCGGTCGCGGTGCTGGAGGAGGCCGGCCTGCTGCCGCACCTCAACCCCGGCGTGCTGTCCTGGTCGGAGCTGCAACGACTCAAGCCGGTCGCGCCGAGCATGGGCATGATGCTGGAGACCACGGCGACGCGGCTCTGGTCCGAGCCGGGCGGCCCGCACTTCGGCTCCCCCGACAAGGAGCCGGCGGTCCGGCTGCGGGTGCTCGACGACGCCGGCCGGGTGGGGGTGCCGTTCACCACCGGCATCCTGATCGGCATCGGGGAGACCCCGGCCGAGCGGGTGGACGCGCTCTTCGCGATCCGCCGCGCCCACCGGGAGTACGGCCACCTCCAGGAGGTGATCGTGCAGAACTTCCGCGCGAAGCCGGACACGGCGATGCGCGGCATGCCCGATGCGGAGCTGCACGACTTGGCCGCCACGGTGGCGGTGGCCCGGCTGCTGCTCGGCCCGAGGGCCCGGATCCAGGCCCCGCCGAACCTCATCGCCGGGGAGTACGGCCTGCTGCTGCGGGCCGGCATCGACGACTGGGGTGGCGTCTCCCCGCTCACCCCGGATCACGTCAACCCGGAACGCCCCTGGCCGCAGATCGAGGAGCTGGCCCGGCACACCGAGCTGGGCGGGTTCACCCTGCGCGAGCGGCTGACCATCTACCCCGAGTACGTGCGCGCCGGCGACCCGTGGCTCGACCCGCGGCTGCTGCCGCACGTGAGCGCGCTGGCCGACCCGGCCACCGGGCTGGCGGTCGAGTCGGCCATGCCGCAGGGCCGCCCCTGGCAGGAGCCGGAGGAGGTGTTCGGCGGGCGGGTCGACCTGCACGCCACCATCGACACCACCGGTCGGACGGACGACCGGCGGGGCGACTTCGACAGCGTCTACGGGGACTGGGCGGAGGTCGCCACGAAGGTGACCGCCGGGCCGGCCGCCCTCGCCGGCGACCATGACCTGCGGGCCGGGCTGCGGCTGGCCGCCGACGATCCGGCCGCGCTGCTGGAGCCCCGCAACACCGATGCGGCGCTGGCGCTGTTCGCCGCGGACGGGCCGGCGCTGGACGAGGTGTGCCGGCTGGCCGACGACGTGCGCCGGGACGCGGTCGGCGACGACGTCACCTACGTGGTCAACCGCAACATCAACTTCAGCAACGTCTGCTACGTCGGCTGCCGGTTCTGCGCCTTCGCCCAGCGGGAGCGCGACGCCGACGCGTACCGGCTCTCCGTCGACCAGGTCGCCGACCGGGCCGAGGAGGCGTGGGCGGCCGGTGCCAGCGAGGTCTGCCTCCAGGGCGGCATCGACCCGAAGATGCCGGTCACCGGCTACGCCGACATCGTTCGCGCGATCAAGGCCCGGGTGCCCGAGATGCACGTGCACGCGTTCTCGCCCATGGAGATCGTCACCGCCGCGGCGAAGGCGGGCGTGCCCGTACGCGAGTGGCTGACCCAGCTGCGCGAGGCCGGTCTGGACACCATCCCGGGCACCGCCGCGGAGATCCTCGACGACGACGTGCGCTGGGTGCTCACCAAGGGCAAACTGCCGGCCGCCGCCTGGGTCGACGTGGTCAGCACCGCCCACGAGCTGGGCATCCGATCCAGCTCCACCATGATGTACGGCCACGTCGACCACCCCGGGCAGTGGCTGGCGCACTTCCGGGTGCTGGCCGGTGTGCAGGACCGCACCGGCGGCTTCACCGAGTTCGTGGCGCTGCCGTTCGTGCACACCAACGCCCCGATCTACCTGGCCGGCATCGCCCGGCCCGGGCCGACCTGGCGGGAGAACCGGGTGGTGCACGCGATGTCCCGGCTGCTGCTGCACGGCCGGATCGACAACATCCAGTGCTCGTGGGTGAAGCTGGGCGACGAGGGCACGGTGGCGATGCTCCAGGGCGGCTGCAACGACCTGGGCGGCACGCTGATGGAGGAGACCATCTCCCGGATGGCCGGCTCCGGCAACGGTTCGGCGCGGACCGAGGAGCAGTTGCGGGCCATCGCGGTGGCGGCCGGACGTCCAGCCCGCAAGCGGACGACCGCGTACGGTCACGTCCGGCCCTGAGGTCGAACCTTTTCCCGCCACCGGCCGTACCAAGCGGTGCCGGCGGCGGTCGCGGCGAGGGCCGCCGCCGGTGTCCCCCTGGGGCCCGGCGGCGTCGGTAGGCGGCGCGGGACCCGTCCGTCTGAGCGGGCGCGTTCGCGCCGCCGCCGAAAGGTTGCCCATGACCAGTGATCAGCGGAAGCGGCCCTGGCCGCGACTGACCCGCCGGCAGACGTTGACCGCCGCGGCCAGCGCCACCCTCGGCGCCGCGGCCCTCACCGTGCCGGGCCTGTCAGCCGCGCAGAACGCCCCGGGCGCGGCCGCCCGGGCCGACGAACCGATCGTCGTGCACCTGCGTGACGCCGCCAGCGGAACGATGGACGTCTTCGTCGGCGAGTCCCGCATCGAGGTACGTGACCGTGGCCTGGCGGACCAGCTGCGGCGCGCCGCCCGGCGCTGACCCGGCGCTCACTCCGCTCGTCACCCTGTCCCCGCCCAGTGAGGTTGGTCCGTCATGTCTTCCCACCGTGAAGCCCCGGAGATAGCCAAGGATCCGGTCGCCGACAGCTCCGACCTGTACGCGTTCGTGAGCCCCGACAAGCCCGACTCGGTCACGCTGATCGCCAACTACGTGCCCCTGCAGCTCCCCTCCGGGGGCCCGAACTTCTTCGAGTTCGGTGACGACGTGCGCTACGAGATCCATATCGACAACGACGGCGACGGCCGTCCGGATGTCACCTACCGGTTCGAATTCACCACCGAGATCACCAACCCGAACAGTTTTCTCTACAACACCGGCCCGATCGAGTCGCTGGACAGCAGGAACTGGAACCGGCGGCAGTTCTACAGCCTGACCCGGGTGGCCGACGGCCGGGAGCACCGGCTGGCGCACAAGCTGCCCTGCCCGCCGTGCAACGTCGGGCCGCTCTCCACCCCGAAGTACGCCGACTTGGTGCGCCAGGCCACCTACTCGCTCTCCACCGGGGAGCGGGTCTTCGCCGGGCAGCGCGCCGACGGCTTCTTCGTCGACCTGGGGTCGATCTTCGACCTCGGCACCCTGCGGCCGTTCCAGCAGTTGCA
The DNA here is from genome assembly GCF_052601155.1 of Micromonospora yongxingensis. Taxonomy (NCBI): domain Bacteria; kingdom Bacillati; phylum Actinomycetota; class Actinomycetes; order Micromonosporales; family Micromonosporaceae; genus Micromonospora; species Micromonospora yongxingensis. The sequence goes on along the minus strand of NZ_JBQXEO010000003.1, from coordinate 52,426 downwards.
CGTGGCCGGCAAGAAGATCTTCAAGGCCGAGGGTGAGCCGGTCAACGCCACCGACCGGATGAACGTGCACAGCATCGCGGTGCAGGTGCCGCTGAGCCGGGTGCGCCGGCGCGCCAACCGGTACGGCGCGGCCGACCGCGCGTCGGTGATCGGGGTGTGGACGTCGGCGTCCCGCCGGCAGGTCCGGGTGCTCGGTGACCGGGCCGCCGCGGACACCGCCACCGGCCCGTTCACCCAGGTCTCCCGGTTGGGCAATCCGCTGTTCAACGAGGTCATCGTGCCGATGTCCAAGAAGGACCTGTGGAACTCGCTGCCACCGTCGGAGGACAAGCGGTTCGCGCAGTTCGTCGAGCAGCCGGAGCTGGCGGCGCTGCTGCCGGCGCTCTACCCGGACGTCTTCCCCAACCTGGACAGGCTCACCAAGGCCAAGAAGGCCCGTGCCGACCTGGTGGCGATCCTGCTCACCGGCGTGCCGGCGGGGCTGATCGACGGCTTCACCAACGCCACCGGCGACGTGCAGGCCGACATGCTCCGGCTGAACACGGCGATCCCGCCGACACCGCGTCCGGACCGGTTCGGGGTGCTCGGCGGTGACCTGGCCGGATTCCCGAACGGTCGGCGGGTCGGCGACGACGTGGTGAGCATCGCGCTGCGGGCGATCGCCGGGTTGACCGTCCCGCTGGTGGACAAGACGTTCCGTCCGGACGCGGCGGCGGCCGCGCTCACCCCGGGGTTGAGCGCCGCCGACGTGACCGCCCCGTTCCTCGGAAACTTCCCCTACCTGGGTACGCCGTACGACGGGTTCAACAACCCGCCGGCGTCGTCCTGACCACGCGGGGGAGCAGCGGATGCACGAGCACGCGTACGGGCCGTCGGAGACCGGGAGTGTCGTCCTCGATCTGGGCGGCGAGACCGGGGCTCTCATCGTCCACACGGGCCGGGATCTGCACGGCCGGGAAATCGAGATCAGCCGGGACGGCGACCGGCGGACCCACTCGGCGGTGCGGGAGCGACGGGTCCGGGACGGCTCCTTCCACAGTGCGGTCTACCCGGATCTGCCCGCAGGCATTTATACCGTCTGGTGGGACAACGACACGTCGGCCGGGACGGTTTCTGTCCATGGTGGAGCGATAGCTGAGTTCGTGTGGCCGAGCAGGGGATTGGCGGCCTCGGGCTGACTCCACCGCACCCGTTTTCCGCTCGCGCCCCGTCCACATGGTGGACGGGGCGTGAGCGCTGTCCATCGCTCGACGGGCAGTCTGGGCCGTGCCGCGTTAACCTGTTGCCCACCAAGATCAGCTTTGTGGAAGGGGGCCGGTCGATGTTTCTGGCGGCGCCGTGGCGGCGGACTGCCGAGGGAGCGCCACGGCAGAAAAGTCGTGCAACTCGCCGGAGAGGGCGTTACTCGGCCGGGGTCTGAATCGATAGGGCAGGTTGCGAGGCTGGACGACCCGATGGGTCGTTCGAGGTGTCGGGAGGGCGACTCCATTATCAAGTTTGGCTTGACGGCGCACGTATTACACGCGTGTAATTTGAATGGGGTTGTTCGCACGGAACGCAACAAAACGGGACCGGACGGACAAGCACGCCTTTCGCGTGGGGGGTTGCAGCGGCGATGACGCCGGTGCGCGACAAGGAGGCATTTGATGGACGGCCAGCTTGAGGTGGCCGACCTGCTCGGAAACGCGCCGGAGTGGCAGGAGCGGGCGCTGTGCTCGCAGACCGACCCCGAGGCGTTCTTTCCCGAGAAGGGCGGCTCGACCCGCGAGGCGAAGAGGATCTGCTCGCGCTGCGAGGTCAAGACCGAATGTCTCGAATACGCTCTCGGTCACGACGAGCGGTTCGGCATCTGGGGTGGGCTCTCCGAGCGGGAGCGGCGCAAGTTGAAGCGGCGGGCCGCCTGAGCGGTGTCGGGTCGGGGCGGTGGGGGCCGCCCGGCTCGGCCGCGCGGGGACGACTCAGGCCAGCTCGTCGGGGTCGACCCCGAGCAGGTTCGCCACCTGTTCGATGATCACGTCATGCACCAGGTCGGCGAGGTCCTCGCGGTCCATCGCCCGGAATTCCAGGGGCCGTCGGTACAGCACGATCCGCGGCGGCACCTCCTGCCGCCCGGGGCGGCCGGGCAGCAGCCGCGCCAGCGGGACCTCGCCGTCCTCCAGCACGTCGGAGTCGTAGACGTTCAGGTCCGGCGGCACGTCCTCGACCGCGAACTCGACGCCGGCCAGCTCTTTGGCGAAGCGGCGCTCCAGCGTCTCGACGGTGTCCAGGACCAGGTCGTCGAAGACCTCCGCCTTGGTCCGCGCCAGCGGCACGGTGGCCGGCACCAGCCGCCCGCGCAGGCCGCGGCCGTGCCGGTCGCGGTGCCCACGCCGGCCGGAGCCGGGGCGGCGGTGTTCCGGGCTCGTCATGAGGCAAAGGGTAGCGCCCGCGCCGGGCTGGCCAGCGGCAGCGCCGCTCCCGTGGCGCGGCGCGCCCAGGACGGTCAACTGTGATCACCACGACGGGCGTGTCGCAACGCGAAGCGATGCGCCGGACCCGGTAATGGAGATACCCTGCCGCACGTGAGGTCACCACGGCGCTGCTCCCGTAACGGCTGCCCCCGGCAAGCGGTCGCCACATTGACCTATGTCTACAACGAGTCGACAGCGGTGGTGGGTCCCCTGGCGGCCTTCGCCGAGCCGCACACCTACGACCTGTGTGAGCCGCACGCCCGCAGCCTGACCGCGCCGCGGGGCTGGGACGTGGTCCGGCACGAGGGCGAGTTCGAGCCGCCGCCGCCGACCACGGACGACCTGGTCGCGCTGGCCGAGGCGGTCCGTGAGGCCGCCCGCCCGGCCCCCCGCCCACCCGAGGACCCCCACGACCGGTCCCACCCCGACCAGTCCCACTCCACCGGCCGGCGAGGCCACCTCCGCGTAATCCCCCCCAACCACTAACCCACCCCACACCCCCCACGGGGCGCCGAACCCGGCCCTCCCGTTGATCATGAAGTTATTGCCACGACTCGCCGAGGCGAGGGGCAGTAACTTCATGATCAACCGGGTGGGGCGGGGGTGGGGTTAGTTGCCCAGGAGGCGGGAGAAGGTTGCTGCTCGGCGGGACGGGCGGTTGGTGCGGGCTTCGGCTCCGTCGGCGGAGGCCATGACCCGGAGGCCGGCGTTCACCGCCAGCCAGCGCAGGGGTTCCGGCTCCCAGCGGGGTGAGCGGTGGTTCACCCAGGGCAGGGTGGTCAGCTCGGTGTGCTCGCCGCGGATCAGGTCGGCCAGGGTGCGGCCGGCGAGGTTGCTGGAGCCCACCCCGTCCCCGACGTAGCCACCTGCCCAGGCCAGCCCGTTGGCCCGGTCGAAGCCGACCGAGGCCGCCCAGTCCCGGGCCACACCCAGCGGGCCGCCCCAGGTGTGCGTCACCGGCACGTCCGGGCCGAGCACCGGGAAGAGCTCCCCGAGTGTCCGCCGCAGCGCCGCGAAGACCCGCGGCTCCCGGTCGTGGTCGGGGGAGACACGGGACCCGAAATGGTACGGAGCACCGCGCCCGCCGAACGCCAGCCGGCCGTCGACGGTCCGCTGCCCATAGATGATCACGTGTCGGTGGTCGGAGAACGTCTCCCGCCGGGCCAGCCCGATCCGTGCCCAGGTCTCCGCCGGCAGCGGCTCCGTGGCCACCATGAGCGAGTACACCGGTGCCACGGCGCGCCGCTGACCGGGCAGCATGGGCGTGTACCCCTCGGTCGCCCGGACCACCACCGGTGCCCGTACCGTGCCGCTCGCGGTGACCGCCGCGCCGGCCCGGATCGAGACGACCGGGGTGCGCTCGTGGATGGTCACCCCGAGACGTTCCACCGACCTGGCGAGACCACGGACCAGCTTCGCCGGGTGCACGGCCGCGCAGTGCGGGGTGTACGTCCCACCGCGTACCCCCTCGGCGGCGCAACGGGCGGCGGCCTCGCCGGCGTCGAGGAACGCCAGGTGCTCCGGGCCGAAGCCGAACGCGCGGGCCTCGTCCACGGCGGCCCGCGCCCGGGCGAGCTGCGGGCCGGTACGCGCCAGGGTGACGGTGCCGCCGTCGGCCCAGTCGCAGTCGATGCCCTCGGCTGCGACGACCCGGCCCACCTCCCGGACCGTGTCGTGCAGCGCCCGTTGCATGGCGACCGCCGAGTCCCGGCCGTGTCGGCGGGCCAACCCGGTTAGGGAGGTGGGGAAGAGCGCCGAGCACCAGCCGCCGTTGCGGCCGGACGCCCCGTACCCGGCGATCTCCTTCTCCAGAACGACGACCCGGAGCCCAGGCTCGGCCCGCGCCAGGTGGTACGCGGTCCACAGCCCGGTGTAGCCGGCACCCACGATCACCACGTCGGCGTCCGTGTCGCCGGGCAGTGCCGGTCGCGGTGTCAGCGGCTCGTCCACTGTCGACAGCCAGTACGACAGCTCCCGGTAGTCCCCGGCGTCGTCACCGTTCAGAGTCGCGCCCATGCCTCGGTGAGCACCGTGCGCAGGATCTGCTCGATCTCGTCGAAGTGCTGCTGCTCGGCGATCAGCGGCGGGGCGAGCTGCACGACGGGGTCGCCCCGGTCGTCGGCCCGGCAGTAGAGCCCGGCCTGGAACAGCGCCGTGGAGAGGAAGCCCCGCAGCAGCCGCTCCGACTCGGCCTCGTCGAAGGTCTCCCGGGTCGTCTTGTCCTTGACCAGTTCGATGCCGTAGAAGTAGCCGTCGCCGCGAACGTCGCCGACGATCGGCAGGTCGTGGAGCTTCTCCAGGGTGGACCGGAAGGCGTCCTCGTTGGCCCGTACGTGCCCGACCAGGTCCTCGCGGGCGAAGACCTCCAGGTTGGCCAGGGCCACCGCGCAGGAGACCGGGTGGCCGCCGAAGGTCACCCCGTGGGCGAACATGCCGGTCTCGGTCAGGAACGGCTCCATCAGCCGGTCGCTGGCGATCATCGCGCCGAGCGGGGCGTAGCCGGAGGTGATGCCCTTGGCGGTGGTGATGATGTCCGGCTGGTAGCCGTAGCGCACCGCGCCGAAGTATTCGCCGAGCCGCCCCCAGGAGCAGATGACCTCGTCGGAGACGAGCAGCACGTCGTACGCGTCGCAGATCTCCCGGACCCGCTCGAAGTAGCCGGGCGGGGGTGGGAAGCAGCCGCCGGAGTTCTGCACCGGCTCCAGGAAGACCGCGGCGACGGTGTCCGGCCCCTCCCGCTCGATGGCCCGGCCGATCTCGTCGGCGGCCCAGCGGCCGAACGCCTCGGCGTCGTCGCCGTGCTCCGGCGCCCGGTAGAAGTTGGTGTTCGGCACCTTGATCGCACCGGGGACCAGCGGCTCGAAGTCGCTCTTGATGCCGGGCAGGCCGGTGATCGACAGCGCGCCCATCGAGGTGCCGTGGTAGGCGATGTACCGGCTGATCACCTTGTACTTGTTGGGCTGGCCGGTGCGCTTGAAGTAGGCCCGGGCCAGCTTCCACGCCGCCTCGACGGCCTCGGAGCCGCCGGTGGTGAAGAAGACCCGGTTCAGGTCGCCGGGGGTGAGCGTGGCGATCTTCTCGGCCAGCTCGACGGCCTTGGGGTGGGCGTACGACCAGAGCGGGAAGTACGCCAGCTCACCGGCCTGCTTCGCGGCCGCCTCGGCCAGCTCGGTGCGGCCGTGGCCGGCGTTGACGACGAAGAGCCCGGCGAGCCCGTCCAGGTAGCGACGGCCCTGCGCGTCCCACACGTACGCGCCTTCGCCGCGCACGATGGTCGGCACCTCGCCGGCGGAGTAGCTCGCCATCCGGGTGAAGTGCATCCAGAGGTGGTCGGTGGCGTTGGCCATGTCAGCCCCATCGGTAACGGGCCGGTCCAAGGGGTGACGCCGGCCGCTCTGCCCACGGTTATCGCACAGTCTCGGGCTCCGAAGCAAGTGGTATCGGTGGCCTGCTGGCCCGCGCGCAACGGAATCAGCGAGTGGCAGAGGTCTCCGCAACGGAATTCGCACCACGGGCGTGCGGCTCGGGGCTCTGGTTCGCGCCCTTTGCTCTGCTTCACCGGGCGCAACGCCACGCGTCCGGTATGCGGACACCGGGCGTTGCGTGCGTTGAAGCAGAGCAAAGGCGGCGGCGGAGGCGACGGGTGGGTGTGGTTGCGCATGGTGATCGAACGCAGGACGGCGACCCGGGTGTCCCGGTGCGGTTGATACCGCGATCTCGGCGATGTCGAGTGGATCAACTACTCGGGACTGGCCGGGACGCCTTCGGGGCGTTCGTGGAGCGTCCTGGACGCGCGCCAACACGTCTCACCGCAACACGCCGGTAGACGGCGGACACGGCTACCCACCGTGGCTATCGTGCGCCGCAGGGTGCACCCGGCGGCAGGAGGATCCGGTGGCGAACGAGGCGTTGCGGGTGGCGATGGCCGAGGCGGGGGAGACCGTCGAGTCGTTGGCCGAGAAGGTTCGCGTCGACCCGAAGACGGCGGCGCGGTGGCTCGCGTCGGGGCGCATCCCGCATCCGCGTACCCGAATTGCAGTGGCCCACGTCCTGAGCCGGGACGCCGCGGACCTCTGGCCCGAGCCGTTCCGTCGCCGCGACCTGCCGTGGTTCCGCCCCTGGGCCGAACTCGAACAGGACGCCACCGCCATCCGGTGGTACGAGCCGCTGCTCGTCCCGGGCCTTCTCCAGACCGAGGGGTACGCCCGGGCCGTGCTGAACACGGGTGGTTTGCTCGCACCGTCCGAGGTGGACCAGATTGTGGCCGGCCGGCTGGACCGGCAGGCGGTCCTCTGCCGCGACGTCCCACCGCAGCTCGTGGCGGTGATCGACGAGGTGGTGCTGCGCCGGCTGGTCGGCGGACGCGCCGTCATGGCCGGACAGTTGGCCCGTTTGATGGCCCTCGCCGAGTGGGAGCACGTGCAGGTCCGGGTGATCCCGGCTGAAAGTCCGTGGCACACCGGCCTGGCCGGGCCTTTCGTGCTGGGCCGCCTGCCCGACGGGACGGAGCTGGCGTATCTCGACAACCAGCTCCGTGGTCAGGTGGTGACCGATCCCATCGACATCGCTAACCTGGGTCGCAGGTGGGAGAGCGTCACAGGCGAGGCGCTGCCCCAGCGACGCTCGACCGAGCTGATCAGGGAAGTGGCCGAGACATGGACATGACCGACGCCCGCTGGCGCACCGCTACCCGCAGCAGCAACAACGGCGGAGCATGTGTCGAGGTGGCCGACAACCTGCCCGGTCGGGTGCTGGTGCGGGACAGCAAGGACCGCGACGGCGGCACTCTGACCTTCGCGACGGCGGCCTGGGCCTCCTTCGTGGGCGCCCTCCGCCAGAACCCGCGCTGATCCATTCAGGTTCCTTGAAGTCGGGGCGTCGGGACTACCGGACACCGCGACATCCTGGACGTCGAGTGGATCAAGGTGTGAGCGTCAGGCCGTACCCCAGGTGTAGGTCTGCTTGCGCAGCTTGAGGTAGACGAACGCCTCGGTGGAGAGCACCCCGGGCACGGCGCGCAGCCGTTGCAGGATCTCCAGCAGGTGGTCGTCGTTGCGGCAGACCACCTCCGTCAGCAGGTCGAACGACCCCGCGGTGATCACCACGTAGTCGACCTCCTCCAGTTCGGCGAGCCGGTCGGCCACCGCCTCCAGGTCCCCGTCGGTGCGCAGGCCGATCATGGCCTGCCGGGGAAAGCCGAGCTGGAGCGGATCGGTCACGGCGACGATCTGCATCACGCCCGAGTCGAGCAGCCGCTGCACCCGCTGACGGACCGCCGCCTCGGAGAGCCCGACGGCCTTGCCGATGGTGGCGTACGGCCGGCGGCCGTCCTCCTGGAGCTGTTCGATGATCTGCTTGGCCACATCGTCCAGCAGAGCGTGATTGGCACCTTCACGGACAGCGACGCGTCGGCCGCCGTTGCCGTTCTCGTGCTGCCGGTTCGTCATCGTGCGCTCCCCATGTCCCGAATCGTGATGTCGCGCGTGTGTCCCCACGCAGTCTGGCGTATTTCGTCGTCCATCGCTATTCCCGCAACGGAATCCCTTGTAAGGGAGGTCACCTCATGTCAGGATCAGTCGTCCATGGCACCTGACCTCCCCGCCGGCGCGCCACCCCCGTCCCGCCGCCGACGATGACCCCATAGGAGTCGTCATGCGTACTCCCCTCCGGCCCCTCACCCGGCGTGGACTGCTCACCGGCACCCTCGGTTCGGCCGCGTTGCTCGCCGCTGGCGGCAGCCTGGCCGGCTGTGGCACCAAGGGTGCCCAGCAGACCGAGGCCGGCTGCGTCAGTGAAGACCTTTCCGGCACCGAGAAGAAGCTTGCCTTCTCCAACTGGCCGCAGTACATGGACGTGGACGAGAAGGACGAGTCCAAGAGGCCCAGTCTGGACGCTTTCATCGCCAAGACCGGCATCCAGGTCACGTACACCGAGGACATCAACGACAACAACGAGTTCTTCGGCAAGGTGCAGAACCAGCTCGCGGCCTGCCAGAGCACCGACCGGGACATCATCGTGCTGACCGACTGGATGGCGGCCCGGATGATCCGGCTCGGCTGGATCCAGAAGCTCGACCCGGCGAAGATCCCGAACGTCCAGGCCAACCTGCTCCCGTCGCTGCTCAACCGCTCGTTCGACAGCGAGAACCGGATCTCCATCCCGTGGCAGTCCGGCCTCGCCGGGTTGGCGTACAACGGCAGCGTCACCAAGGAGCTGCGCACCGTCGACGAGCTGCTCACGCGCCCGGACCTCAAGGGCAAGGTGACGGCGCTGAGCGAGATGCGCGACACCATGGGCCTGCTGCTCGGGTCCAACGGGCACGACCCGGCCAACTTCACCGCCGCCCAGTTCGACGACGCGCTCAACAAGCTCAAGAAGGCCGTCGACTCGGGGCAGATCCGCAAGTTCACCGGCAACGACTACGCACCCGACCTGGCCAAGGGCGACATCGCCGCGTGCATCGGCTGGTCCGGGGACGTCATCCAGCTCTCCAGTGAGAACGAGAAGGTGCGGTTCGTCGCGCCCGACTCCGGCGTGATGCTGTTCAGCGACAACATGATGGTCCCCAACAAGGCCACCCACAAGGGCAACGCCGAAGCGCTGATCAACTACTACTACGAGCCGGCCGTCGCGGCGACGCTCGCCGCGTACGTCAACTACATCTGCCCGGTCAAGGGTGCCCAGGCCGAGATGGAGAAGATCGACCCCGAGCTGGCGGCCAACCCGCTGATCTTCCCGGACGACGCGCTCCTGTCGAAGTCCAAGGTGTTCATGGCCCTGGACGAGAAGCAGGAGAAGGAGTACGAGGGCAAGTTCCAGCAGGTCATCGGAGCGTGACGGGGATGGCCGAGACACCCGCCGGCGACCTGCGCCTGGCCAACCTCACCAAGCGGTTCGGCATCTTCACCGCGGTCGACGACCTCAGTCTGACCATCCCGCAGGGCTCGTTCTTCGCCCTGCTCGGCGCGTCCGGCTGCGGCAAGACCACCACGCTGCGGATGATCGCCGGCCTGGAGGAGCCGACCAGCGGCCAGGTGCTGCTCGGCGACCGGGACATCGCCCGGCTGCGGCCGTACAAGCGCCCGGTCAACACCGTCTTCCAGAGTTACGCGCTCTTCCCCCACCTGAACATCTTCGAGAACGTCGCCTTCGGCCTGCGGCGGCGTGGCATCCGCTCGGTCGACGACGAGGTCCTGCGGATGCTGTCGCTGGTGCAGCTCGACGGTTACGGCAACCGCCGGCCCGCCCAGCTCTCCGGCGGCCAGCAGCAACGGGTCGCGCTGGCCCGTGCGCTGATCAACCGGCCGCAGGTGCTGCTGCTCGACGAGCCGCTGGGCGCGCTCGATTTGAAGCTGCGTCGGCAGATGCAGATCGAGCTGAAGCGGATCCAGACCGAGGTGGGCATCACCTTCGTGCACGTCACGCACGACCAGGAGGAGGCCATGACCATGGCCGACACCGTCGCGGTGATGAACGCCGGCCGGATCGAGCAGCTCGGCGCTCCGGCCGACATCTACGAGTTCCCGGCCACCGCGTTCGTGGCGAACTTCCTCGGCCAGTCCAACCTGCTCGCCGGCGAGGCCGCCGGCACCGCCGGGGGCGAGGTCGCGGTGACGGCGCACGGCGGGCGCTTCTCGGTGCCCGCCGGCCGCGCCCGGGCCGACCGGGGCGCGGTCCACCTGGGGGTACGCCCCGAGAAGCTCCACCTGGTCGGCTCCGCCGACCAGGTGCCCGCCGGCCACCAGCACGTCACCGGGGTTGTCACCGACGCCTCCTACGTCGGAGTCAGCACCCAGTACCTCCTGCGCACCGGCTGGGGCACCGAACTGTCGGTCTTCGCGGCCAACAGCGGTGCGGTGGCGCAGGTGCCGGTGGGCAGCGAGGCGGTGGCGTACTGGGATCCGCGGCACGCGTTCCTGCTGCCCCGGGACGTCGCCGACAGCGACCGGACCTCGCCGGTGCTCGACGAGCCGGTGGGTGCGTCGTCGTGACCCTCCTGGCCCAGGTGCCCACCGGGTCGGGGCAGCCGCCGCCCGCGCCGCCGGCAGCCCGGTCCGGGCGGTACCGCCTGCTGCCGTACCTGCTGCTGCTGCCCGGCGCGGCCTGGCTGCTGGTCTTCTTCGGCGTGCCGCTGGTGCAGCTCGGATCGGCCAGCCTGTACGACCCCAGCGGCTCGCTCTCCACCGGCTACGCGATGACGTGGGCGTTCGGCAACTACCCCGACGTGTTGCAGGCGTACTGGCCGCAGTTCCTGCGCTCGTTCGGCTACGCCGGAGTGGCCCTGGTGCTGGCGCTGCTGCTGGGCTACCCGCTGGCCTACGCGATCGCGCAGAAGGCCGGCCGGTGGAAGAACCTGCTGCTGGTCTGCGTGGTCGCGCCGATGTTCACCAGCTTCCTGGTGCGCACACTGGCCTGGAAGACCATCCTGTCGGACAACGGCGCGCTGGTCGGTCTGCTGCGTGACGTGCACCTGCTCGCTCCGGACGGTCGGCTGCTGGCCACCCCGTTCGCGGTGGTGCTGGGCCTGACGTACAACTTCTTGCCGTTCCTGGTGCTGCCGCTGTACGCGAGCCTGGAACGGCTGGACTACCGGCTGCTGGAGGCGGCCAGCGACCTGTACGCCAGCCCGGTTGAGGCGTTCCGCCGGGTGACCCTGCCGCTGTCCATGCCCGGCCTGATCGCCGGCACGCTGCTGTTCTTCATTCCGGCCAGCGGCGACTACATCAACGCCGAGCTGCTCGGCACGCCGAACGAGTACATGATCGGCAACGTCATCGACTCGGCGTTCCTGGTCCGGCTGGACTACCCGCAGGGCGCCGCGCTGTCGTTCCTGCTGATGGCGGCGATCCTCGCGGTGGTCTTCGGCTACCTGCGCAGGGCCGGCACGGAGGAGGTGCTGTGAGGGTTTCCCGCTGGTTGGCCGACCGCTGGGTGATGATCGTGGCGCTACTGGTGCTCGGCTACCTGGCGCTGCCGATCCTGGTGGTGGCGGGGTTGTCGTTCAACCGCCCGTCGAGCCGGCTGTCGTACGACTTCAACGAGTTCACCCTGGACAACTGGCGTCAGCCGTGCGCCACCTCCGACATGTGCGACGCGGTCGTCCGGAGTGTGCAGATCGGTTTCATCGCCACCGTCGTCGCCACGGTGCTCGGCACCCTGATGGCGTTCGCGCTGGTCCGGCACCGCTTCCGCGGCCGGTCCGGCATCAACGTGCTGATCTTCCTGCCGATGGCCACTCCGGAGTTGGTGATGGGCACCTCGCTGCTGGCGCTCTTCGTCTCCGCCGGGGTGCCGCTGGGCTTCTGGACGATCGTCATCGCGCACGTGATGTTCTGCGTCTCGTTCGTGGTGGTCACCGTGAAGGCGCGGCTCGCCGGGATGGACCGGCGGTTGGAGGAGGCCGCCATGGACCTGTACGCCAGCGAGTGGCAGACGTTCCGGCGGATCACCCTGCCGCTGGTGCTGCCCGGGATCGTGGCCGCCGCGCTGCTCGCCTTCTCGCTGAGCTTCGACGACTTCATCATCACGAACTTCAACGCCGGCACCACCGTCACGTTCCCGATGTACGTCTGGGGCGCTGCCCAGCGGGGCATCCCACCGCAGGTCAACGTCATCGGCACCGCGATGTTCGCGATCGCGCTGCTGCTGGTCGGGCTCAGCTCGTTGCGCGGCCGGCGGGCCCGACGCGCCAACCTGCTGGCCGGCCCGGCGCAAAGCAGCCCGGCGCGTCGGCCGTCATGACCCTTCCGCATACCGGCCGGGCGCTGGCCGACGCGGCGCCCGTGCCGTACTGGCTCGACCGTCCGAACCGAACCGACCCGTTGCCGCCACTCGCCGGCCCGCAGCACGCCGACCTGCTGGTGATCGGCGGCGGGTACGGCGGGCTCTGGGCCGCCCTGCTGGCCAAGCAGGCCGACCCCGAGCGGGACGTGCTGCTGGTCGACGCGGGCACCTGCGGCTGGGCGGCGTCGGGGCGCAACGGTGGGTTCTGCGCCGCCTCGCTCACCCACGGCCTGGCCAACGGCGTCGACCGGTTCCCCGGCGAGGTCGCTGAGCTGGAACGCCTCGGCCGGGAGAACCTGGACGCCATCGCCGCCACGGTCGCCGAATTCGGCATCGACTGCGACTTCGAGCGCACCGGCGAACTCGCCGTCGCGGTCGAGCCGTACCAGCTGGCCGGGCTCGCGGCCGACGCGGAACTGGCCCGCCGGTACGGCCACCACGTGCGGCTGCTCGACCGCGACGAGGTGCGGGGCGAGGTCAACTCACCGACGTACCTGGGCGGGATGTTCGACGCCGACCGGGTGGCCATGCTGAACCCGGCGAAGCTCGCGTGGGGGCTGCGCCGCGCCTGCCTCGACCTCGGTGTACGGATGCACGAGCACACCCGGGTCACCGGGCTGCGCCCCGACGGCGCCGCGTTGCTCGCGCGGACGGCCGGCGGGCCGGACGCCGCCCCCGGGTCGGTGCGGGCGCCACGGGTGGTGCTGGCGACCAACGCCTTCCCGCCACTGCTGCGTCGACTGCGGGCGTACGTGGTGCCGGTCTACGACCACGTGCTGATGACCGAACCGCTCACCCCGGCGCAACGGGACGCGATCGGCTGGCGCAACCGGCAGGGGCTGGCCGACACCGGCAACCAGTTCCACTACTACCGGATCACCGCCGACGGGCGGATCCTCTTCGGCGGCTACGACGCGGTCTACCACTACGGCAACCGGGTCGCGCCCGAGCTGGAGCAGAACCCGGCCACCTTCACCACCCTCGCCGCCCACTTCTTCACCACGTTCCCGCAGCTCGCCGACGTGCGTTTCAGCCACCGCTGGGGTGGCGTCATCGACACCTGCACCCGGTTCTGCCCGTTCTTCGGCACCGCGTACGGCGGCCGACTGGCGTACGCGGCCGGCTACACCGGCCTCGGCGTGGGTGCCACCCGCTTCTCCGCCCGGGTGCTGCTCGACCTGCTGGCCGGCGGGGACACCCCGCTGACCCGGCTCGACCTGGTCCGCAGCAAGCCACTGCCGTTCCCGCCGGAACCCGTCCGCGCGATCGGCATCAATCTCACCCGCTGGTCTCTGGCCCGCGCCGACGCGCGCGAGGGCCGGCGCGACCTCTGGCTCCGTACTCTCGATCGTCTCGGTTTGGGGTTTGATTCCTGATGCGTGTCCTGCTCGTCGGCGCCGGTGGCGTCGGCTCCGCCGCCGTAGCCATCGCCGCCCGACGGTCCTTCTTCGACACCATGGTGGTCGCCGACCACGACCTGGGCCGCGCCGAGCGGGCGGTCGCCGGGCGGGGTGACCGCTTCGTCGCCGCCCGGGTGGACGCCTCGTCGGCCGACGCGGTCGCCGCGCTGTGCCGGGAGCACCGGATCACCCACGTGCTCAACGCGGTCGACCCGCGCTTCGTCATGCCGATCTTCGACGGCGCGTTCGAGGCCGGTGCCGACTACCTCGACATGGCGATGTCGCTGTCGCACCCGCACCCGTCCCGCCCGTACGCCGAGACCGGCGTGCTGCTCGGCGACGAACAGTTCGCCCGCTCCGACGCGTGGTCCGGGTCGGGACGGCTGGCGCTGTGTGGCATGGGCGTCGAACCCGGCCTGTCCGACGTGTTCGCCCGGTACGCCGCAGACGAGCTGTTCAGCGAGATCGACGAGATCGGCGTACGGGACGGCGCGAACCTCACCGTCGACGGCTACGACTTCGCGCCGTCGTTCTCCATCTGGACCACGATCGAGGAGTGCCTCAACCCGCCGGTGGTCTGGGAGAGGGACCGCGGCTGGTACACCACCGAGCCGTTCAGTGAGCCGGAGGTCTTCCACTTCCCGGAGGGGATCGGGCCGGTCGAGTGCGTCAACGTCGAGCACGAGGAGGTGCTGCTCATCCCGCGCTGGGTCAAGGCCCGCCGGGTCACCTTCAAGTACGGCCTCGGCGACGAGTTCATCGACGTGCTCCGGACGCTGCACAAGCTCGGCCTGGACGCTGTCTCGCCGGTCCGGGTGCGCGGCGTGGAGGTGTCCCCTCGCGACGTGGTCGCGGCCTGCCTGCCCGACCCGGCCACCCTCGGCGACCGGATGCGCGGCAAGACCTGCGCCGGCACCTGGGTGCGTGGACTGGGCCTCGACGGGCAGCCCCGGGAGGTGTACCTGTATCACGTGGTCGACAACGAGTGGTCCATGCGGGAGTACGGCCACCAGGCGGTGGTCTGGCAGACGGCGGTGAACCCGGTGGTGGCGCTGGAACTGCTGGCCAGCGGCGCCTGGTCCGGCGTCGGGGTGCTCGGCCCGGAGGCACTACCTCCGGTGCCGTTCCTCGACCTGCTGGCCGGCTACGGCTCGCCCTGGGGAATGGAGGAGCGATGAGTCGCTACGGAGCCATGTACGGGCCGGACGTCACCTTCCTCGGTGTGGACCGGTGCGACCTCGACGACCGGGCGTCGTACGCCGACGCGGACGTCGTGATCATCGGGGCGCCCTTCGACGGCGGCACCTCCCACCGACCCGGCACCCGGTTCGGGCCGTCGGCGATCCGCAAGGCGTGCTACATGGCCCACGACGGCTCCCGCCCGTCGCTCGCGCTGCGCGTCGACGCGCTCCGCGACCTGCGGGTGTACGACGCCGGTGACGTCGAGATGTTCTCCGGCGACATCGAACGCTCCCTGGCCGCCCTGGAGGCCGCGGTGTACGCCGCGTCGTCCGCGGGCGCCATCCCGGTGGTGCTCGGCGGCGACCACTCCATCGCGCTGCCGGACGCGACCGGCGTGGCCCGGCAGCACGGGCACGGCCGGGTCTCGCTGGTGCACTTCGACGCGCACGCCGACACCGGCGAGATCGAGTTCGGCTCGCTGCACGGGCACGGCCAGCCGATGCGCCGGCTCATCGAGTCCGGCGCGGTACGCGGCGACCGGTTCCTCCAGATCGGGTTGCGTGGCTACTGGCCGGGCCCGGACATCCTGTCGTGGATGGCCGAGCAGCGGATGCGGTCCTACGAGATGACCGAGTTGGTCGCCCGAGGGCTCGACACGTGCCTCACCGAGGCGTTCGCCATCGCGGTCGACGAGTGCGAGGGGGTGTTCCTCTCCGTCGACGTGGACGTGGTCGACCCCGGAATGGCACCCGGCACCGGCACTCCCGAGCCGGGCGGCCTGACCTCGCGGCAACTGCTCGACGCGGTCCGTCGCGTCTGCTACGAGTTGCCCGTGGTGGGGGTGGACGTCGTCGAGGTCGCCCCGCCGTACGACCACGCCGACATCACCGCGTACCTGGGGAACCGGGTGGTCCTGGAGGCGCTCTCGGCGATCGCCCGTCGCCGCCGCGATGCCGCCGGTGGTCCACCGTGGAACCCTCACCAGCCCCTCCTGGACGCCCGCTGACCGGGGTGTTGACGGCAACCCGACACGTCGGCGGAGATGCCTCGCAACTCCCGGCACACCGCCCCCAGGATCAGGTGTCACGCCGGTATTGCGACTTTGATCCGTACCTGGGGCCAAACGATCGGTCCTGCCCGACCGGACCGAGGGGTTGCCGAAGCTGTCGACTCGGCGCTGGTCCGGCACGGTCGGTCGCGAGATGCCTGCCCACCGATCATCCCGCCCGGAGCGAACGGCGCAGGTGACGGGCGCGACGGTGGATATTGCACGCCGTGTTTACGACGACACTCATCGCCGTGACGATGCAACCACCGCCCGGTCCCGGGCGCCCGCCTTCGTACGGTCCGAAGCCCCAGCCGCCCGCCGGCCCGAACTGGTTCCGTCGGGCCAGCCCGGGTCGCCGCGCCGCCGTGATCCTCGGTTCGGTGGCCCTGTCCTTCCTGCTGCTCTGCTGCGCCGGTAGCGCCATCGTCGGCGCGATGGTGGGCGAGCCGGAGCCGACCCGGACCGGAACGGCGGCCGAGCAGGCGCAGCAACCCATCCTCGCGGCACCCGCCGAGCCGACGGAGGAAGCCGCGTCGCCGGTCGCCGCACCCTCGGTGGCGTCGACCACCTCAGCCGCCGCGTCTCCGACCCCGTCCAGTGCCGCGCCCTCGCCGGTCGTACGGGTGACGACCGTGACGGAGCGGGCCGTCGTCCGACACGGTGTGCGTACCGTCAAGGACTCGTCGCTGGCCGAGGGCAAGCGGGTGGTTCGCACAAGTGGCGTGGACGGCGTGAAGACGCTGACCTACCAGGTGACCACCACCAACGGGGTGCCGACGAGCAAGACGCTGGTCAAGTCCGTGGTGACGAAACAGCCGGTCACCGAGGTCGTCGCGGTCGGCACCAAGAAACCGCAGGCGAAGTGCGACCCGAACTACAGCCCCTGCGTCCCGGTCGCCAGCGACGTCGACTGCGCCGGCGGCAGCGGCAACGGCCCGGCCTACGTCAGCGGGGTCGTCAAAGTCACCGGCAACGACATCTACGACCTGGACCGCGACAACGACGGCTACGGCTGCGACTGATCCCGCGCCGCCCCCGCCCCGCCCTCCGCTCGCTCCCGCCGTCGATCTTGCAGTTTGTGCCGGGGCATTCGGAGCGTTTCGGTCAATACGGCGGCAGTAAGTGCAAGATCGCGGGGTGGGGGGAGGGGTTAGCAGATACTGGCGGGTTGTGGGGGTTGTTCACAGGGGGGAGGTTGTCCACAGGGGGGCTTGGTTGGAGGTTCTGGGGTGCGGCGGGAGTCTTCAGACTTGCGTGATGGCTACCCGGATGTGGCGCACGGATGCGCTGATGCGTGCCCTGACGGTGCGGCGAATTCGTACCCGACTCGCTCACGAGGAATTGGTGCGGGTGCGCCGCGGTGTTTACGCCGACCAGCCGTGCGGCGACGGGGACGAGCTACGAGCCCTGCTGCTTCGCCTGCCCGGTGAGGCCATGCTGACCAGGCAGAGCGCCGCGCGTCGGCACGGCTTCGGCGTGCTACGTGAGGACGTGATCCACATCCAGTTGCCCGCCTCGATACCGAAGCCCCGGCTTCCCGGGGTGGTCGTACACCACTCGATCCTTCCCGTACTCCCGGTCTTCGTCGGTGGCGTTCCCTGTGTCCCGGCTGCCCGCTGTGCGGTGGATCTGGCCCGCACCGTCCGGCGGATGGATGCGCTGCCGGTGCTCGACGCGGCGCTGCGGACGCGTTCGGTGACGCAGGAGGCCCTCCTGGAGGAGGTGTCGATCCACCGCGCGCTACGCGGCGTCCGGCAGGTACGCGAGCTTGTGCCGTTGGCCGACGGGCGCGCGGAGTGCCGGCAGGAAAGCCAGCTCCGACTGGTGCTGATAGACGGCCGGCTGCCACCGCCGGAACCGCAAATATCGGTGTACGACCGCCACGGTATCCGTCTCTATCGGCTCGACCTGGGCTACCGCGAGCGCCGCGTCGGCATCGAGTACGACGGATCCTCCCACTTGGACCGTGACCGCCTTCGGTGCGACCGGGAACGAGTCAACTGGCTCGACGCGAATGGCTGGCGCATGCGCTACTTCACCGACCGTGACCTCTACCAGCGCCCCACCTACATCACCACCACCATCCGCGCCGCCCTTGCCTAACCCCTACCCCCTACCCCACCCCGTTGATCATGCACTTCCTGCCCCGACAATTACCGCAACCCAGACATATGAGCGACACGAAGTGCAAGATCGACGGTGTGGGGGGCGGGGGGCGGGGCGGGGTCGGCGTCAGGCGGCGAGGTGGGAGCGGATGAGGAAGCGGACGCCGTCGGGTGCCTCCAGGGAGAAGCCGCTGCCCCTGCCGGGGACCACGTCGACGGTCAGGCGGGTGTGCTTCCACAGCTCCCACTGGGACTTCGACATCCAGAACCCGACCGGCTCCGGCACCCCGTCGACCGTCAGCGAGGCGAGCAGCACGTCGGACGAGCCGGTGCGGAACTCGCCCGCCGGGTAGCACATCGGGGCGCTGCCGTCGCAGCAGCCGCCGGACTGGTGGAACATCAGCGGCCCGTGCCGCCCCCGCAGCGACCGGATCAGTTCGGCCGCGGCGGGGGTGACGGAGACGACGGTCATCAGAAGAAGCCGAGCTTCTGGGTGGAGTAGCTGACCAGCAGGTTCTTGGTCTGCTGGTAGTGCTCCAGCATCACCTTGTGGTTCTCCCGGCCGATGCCGGACTGCTTGTACCCGCCGAAGGCGGCGTGCGCCGGGTACGCGTGGTAGCAGTTGGTCCACACCCGTCCGGCCTGGATGGCGCGCCCGGCCCGGTACGCGGTGTTCATGTCCCGGGTCCACACGCCCGCGCCCAGCCCGTACAGCGTGTCGTTGGCGGTCTTCACGGCGTCGTCGAGGTCGGCGAAGGACGTCACCGAGACCACCGGCCCGAAGATCTCCTCCTGGAAGACCCGCATCGAGTTGTCGCCCTCGAAGATGGTCGGCTCGACGTAGTACCCACCGGACAGCTCGCCGCCCAGGTCGGCCCGCGATCCTCCGGTGAGCACGCGGGCGCCCTCCTGCCGGCCGATGTCCAGATAGGACAGGATCTTCTCCAGCTGGTCGTTGGATGCCTGCGCCCCGATCATCGTGTCGCTGTCCAGCGGGTGCCCCTGCACGATCTGCTCGGTGCGGGAGACCGCTGCGGCGAGGAAGTCGCTGTAGTGGCCCTGCTGGATGAGCGCCCGCGACGGGCAGGTGCAGACCTCGCCCTGGTTGAGGGCGAACATGGTGAAGCCTTCGAGCGCCTTGTCGAAGAAGTCGTCCCGGGACGCGCTGACATCGTCGAAGAAGATGTTCGGGCTCTTGCCGCCCAGCTCCAGGGTGACCGGTTTGATGTTCTCGCTGGCGTACTGCATGATCAGCCGCCCGGTGGTGGTCTCGCCGGTGAACGCCACCTTGGCGACCCGCGACGAGGACGCCAGCGGCTTGCCGGCCTCCACGCCGAAACCGTTGACGATGTTGAGCACGCCCGGCGGCAGCAGGTCCGCCACCAGCGACAGCCAGTAGTGGATGGACGCCGGGGTCTGCTCGGCCGGCTTGAGCACCACGGCGTTGCCGGCGGCCAGCGCGGGCGCCAGCTTCCAGGTCGCCATCAGGATCGGGAAGTTCCACGGGATGATCTGCCCGACCACGCCGAGCGGCTCGTGGAAGTGGTACGCCACGGTGTCGTCGTCGAGCTCGCCGAGCGAGCCCTCCTGGGCGCGGATCGCCCCGGCGAAGTAGCGGAAGTGGTCGATGGCGAGCGGGATGTCGGCGGCCAGCGTCTCGCGGATCGGCTTGCCGTTCTCCCAGGTCTCGGCGATCGCCAGCGATTCCAGGTTCTCCTGCATCCGGTCGGCGATCCGGTTGAGGATCAGCGCGCGTTCGGCCACCGAGGTGCGCCCCCACGCGTCGGCGGCGCCGTGCGCGGCGTCCAGGGCCTTCTCCACGTCCGGTGCGGTGCCCCGGGCCACCTCCGTGAAGGTCTGCCCGGTGACCGGGGTGGGGTTCTCGAAGTAGTCGCCGCCGTGCGGCTTGACGTACTCGCCGCCGATGAAGTGGTCGTACCGCGACTGCCAGTGGGTGGGCGCGTCGTAGCGCGTCATGGTTACCTCCGCCGTCGTTGTGCGGGTGTCGGCGGCGACGGTAGTTTCAGCGACGTTGCAGCGACGTTGCGCGCGGCAGGTCGTACTCCCCGGCGAGCTGGTCGATGCGGGCGAGGGCGAGCGGCCGGCGCGGCGCGCCCACCGGCAACGCCCGCGCCAGGGCCTGCCACGCGGTCAGGTCGTCGGCGCCGGCGGGCGTGGCGGTCCAGGCCGCGAGCAGCGCCGGGTCCGCGGCGGCCAGCACGGCCGCGCGGATCTGCCCGTCGATCAGCCGGCGCAGTCGCGTCACTCCCGGCGCGTCCGAGCCGGGCAGCAACGGCCCGGGGTACGCGTCGAGCGCTCCCGCCGGATCGCCCTGGTCGAGCCGTTCGGCGACGGTGGTGAAGTCGGCCCGGACGGTGCCGCGCAGCCGGTACGGGCGCGAGTCGAGCAGGTCGGGGCCGAGCACCCGGCGCAGCCGGGACAACTCGGCGCGCAGGGTCACCGGGTGCAGTCGGTCGTCGCCGTACAGGTCGAGGCCGAGCTGTTCGCCGGTACGCCCCTCCGGGTGGTGCAGCAGCAGCACCAGCAGCTCGCTGTGCCGTCGGCCGAGCCGGATGAGCTTTCCGTCGACCCGCAGCTCCACCTCGTCGCGGCCGAGCGCCGTCACGGAGGCGACGCCCGGTTCCACCGGCCGGTCGGCGGCGAGCTGCGCCTCGGCGGCCCGGGCGGTGGCCCGGACGAGCGCCAGGCTGTGCGGGTTGGCTAGGTGGTCGCCGCCGGTGATGTCGACCGCGCCGAGCAGCCGGCCGGTGACCGGGTCGTGGATCGGTGCGGCGGCGCACGTCCAGCGCTGCACCGGCCGGCTGAAGTGTTCGGTGGCGAAGATCTGCACGCTGTGGTCGACGGCCAGGGCGGTGCCCGGGGCGTTCGTGCCGGCGTGTGTCTCGTCCCAGCGGGCGCCGGGGACGAAGTTCATCCGCTCGGCGTGCCGCAGCACCCCCGGATGTCCCTCCACCCAGAGCAGCCGCCCGTACGCGTCGCAGACCGCCATCAGGTGTGCCCCGTCCTGGGCGATGCCACCGAGCAGGTCCCGGAAGAGCGGCAGCACCCGGGCCAGCGGGTGCGCGGCCCGGTACGCCGCCAGCGCGTCGTCGGTGAGGTCGACCGGCGGCGTGGCCTCCGGGTCGAGCCGGGCGGACCGTTCCCACGAGCGGCGCACCACCTCCCGCACCCGGTGCGGCGCGGAGCCGGCGGTGAGGAACGCCTCGTGGGCGGCACCGACCTGCGCGATCCGCTCCGCCGGATCGACGCCGAACTCCAGGGCGAGCCACGGGTCAGCCATCGGGCGACCTCCTCGACCCCCATCGTGACGCAGCTCACCCTCGATCGCCAACCACCGGGTCTCCTGTACCGGAGCGCGATGCACCCGGTGAACCGGCCGCGACGGCGATCGGTGCCCGTGTCGGCTGAACGGTAGGGCGCTCCCGTCCGTACCAGGCGGTGAAGGACACCACCGAGGACGGGAGTGACGGCGATGAGGGTGCAGCGCAAGCACGTGCTGGCGGCGACCGTGGCGGTGCTCGCCGCGGGGGGCGTGGCGGTGGGGACCGGCTTCGGGTTCGCCGGAACCGCACCGGCGGCCCAGTCCGCCTGCTCGGGCTCGGTCACCTTCTCGGCGGAGGGCGGTGCGCCGGCGGCGACCAGCGACCGGTTCCCGGTGGGGACCCGGCTGCGGGTGACCAATCTGGACAACAACCGGGCGGCCACGGTGACGGTGACCGGCCCGTCGGGCAGTTGCGTGCTGCTCAACGCCGCAGCCATGGAGCTGGTGCGGGAGCCGGGCAAGAACGTGATCCGCCGTAACGTGGTGGAGCGGCTCGACGGTGAGGTCGCGCCGCCCGCCGCGCCTCCGGCCGCCGGCACGGTGCGTCCCGGCGCCGCGTCGCCCGGCGCGTCCGGCCCGGCGCCCCGCTCGGCCTGCTCGGGCGCGATCACCTTCTTCGCCGAGGATGCGGCGCCGGCGGCGACCAGCGGCCAGTTCCCGGTGGGTACCCGGCTGCGGGTGACCAACCTGGACAACAACCGGGTGACCACGGTGACGGTGACCGGCCCGTCGGGCAGTTGCGTGCTGCTCAACTCGGCCGCGATGGACCAGATCCGCGAGCCGGGCAAGAACCTGGTCCGCCGCAACACCGTCGAGGTGCTGCGCTGACGGTGACGCTCGGGAAGGGCACCTTCTGACGCATCAGGAGGCGCCCTTCCTCCGCTCAGCCGAAGGCGGCGTCGAGGATGTCGGCGCCCCGGGTGAGGTGCGCGTCGGAGATGACCAGCGGGGGCAGGAAGCGCAGCACGTTGCCGTACGTGCCGCAGGTCAGGGTGAGCAGGCCGGCGGCGTGACAGGCGGCCGAGACCGCCGCGGTGCTGATCGGATCGGGGATGAGCGTGCCGGGCTGCACCAGCTCCACGGCGAGCATCGCGCCCCGCCCGCGTACCTCGGCGATCCGGGGGTCCCGCTCGGCGACGGCCCGTAGCCGGGGGGCCAGCACGGCCTCGATCCGGCGGGCCGCGTCGGCCAGGTCCAGCTCGTGCATGGTCTCGATGGTGGCCAGAGCGGCGGCGCAGGCGATCGGGTTGCCGCCGTAGGTGCCGCCGAGCCCGCCGACGTGCACCGCGTCCATCAACTCGGCCCGGCCGGTCACCGCCGCCAGCGGCAGGCCGCCGGCGATGCCCTTGGCCAGGGTGATCAGGTCGGGTTCGACGCCCTCGTGCTGGCAGGCGAACCAGTCCCCGGTACGGCAGAAGCCGGTCTGGATCTCGTCGGCGACGAAGACCACGCCGGCTGCCGTGGCCCAGTCCCGCAGCGCCGGCAGGAAGCCCGGAGCGGGCACCACGAAACCGCCCTCACCCTGGATCGGCTCGATCAACAACGCGGCGACGTTCTCCGCGCCGACCTGCTTCTCGATCATCTCGACGGCCCGCGCGGCCGCCTCCGCGCCGGACAGGCCGCCGTCGCGCAGCGGGTACGACATCGGCACCCGGTAGATCTCCCCGGCGAACGGCCCGAACCGGTGCTTGTACGGCATGTTCTTCGCGGTCAACGCCATGGTCAGGTTGGTCCGGCCGTGGTACGCGTGGTCGAAGACCACCACCGCCGGCCGTCCCGTGGCGTGCCGGGCGATCTTGACGGCGTTCTCCACCGCCTCCGCGCCGGAGTTGAACAGCGCCGAACGCTTCTCGAACCCACCCGGCGTCAGCGCGTTGAGCTGCTCGCACACCGCCACGTACGACTCGTACGGTGCGACCATGAAGCAGGTGTGCGTGAACCGTTCGACCTGCGCCCGTACCGCCTCGACCACCTTCGGTGCCGAGTTGCCGACGCTGGTCACCGCGATGCCGGCGGCGAAGTCGATCCACTCCCGGCCGTCCACGTCGGTGATCGTTCCGCCACCAGCACTGTCCACGTAGGACGCGATGACGCTGCCGACGCCCCGCGCGACGGCACCACCACGCCGCTTGTGCAGCTCGTCAGAGGTGGCCATGGGTCAGCCCTCGATGTTGTGCATGACGTGCTTGATGCGGGTGTAGTCCTCCAGGCTGTAGACCGACAGGTCCTTGCCGTGCCCGGAGTGCTTGAACCCGCCGTGCGGCATCTCCGAGACGAACGGGATGTGGGTGTTCACCCAGACGCAGCCGAAGTCCAGCCGCCGGGTCATCCGCATCGCCCGGCCGTGGTCCTTCGTCCAGACCGACGCCGAGAGGCCGTAGTCGACGCCGTTGGCCCAGCGCACAGCCTCGTCCTCGTCGGAGAAGCGCTGCACGGTGATGACCGGCCCGAACACCTCGTCCTGGATGATCTCGTCGGCCTGGCGCAACCCGGAGACCACGGTGGGGGAGTAGAAGTAGCCGCGTTCACCCTGCCGGGACCCGCCGCTCTGGATCGCCGCGTGGTCCGGCAGCCGGTCGACGAAGCCGCTGACCCTGGCGAGCTGGTTGGCGTTGTTCAGCGGGCCGTAGAGCACGTCGGCGTCGTCCGGGGCGCCGGTCTTCGTGTTGCGGGCCTGCTCGGCGAGCGCCGCCACGAAGTCGTCGTGGATGCCCGGGCCGGCCAGCACGCGGGTGGCCGCCGTGCAGTCCTGCCCGGCGTTGAAGTAGCCGCCCAGCGCGATGGCCTCGGCCGCCGCCGCGACGTCCGCGTCGTCGAAGATGACCACCGGGGCCTTGCCGCCCAGCTCCAGGTGGGTCCGCTTCAGGTCGGGGGCCGCCGCGGCGGCGACCTCCATGCCCGCGCGGGTCGAGCCGGTGATCGACACCAGCTGCGGGGTCGGGTGCGAGACGAGGGTACGACCGGTGTCCCGGTCACCGCAGACCACGTTGAACACACCCGGCGGGAAGAACTCGGCGGCGATCTCGGCGAGCAGCAGCGTCGACACCGGCGTGGTGTCGGAGGGCTTCAGCACCACCGTGTTGCCGGCGGCGAGCGCCGGGGCGATCTTCCAGACGGCCATCATGAGCGGGTAGTTCCACGGGGTGACCTGGGCGCAGACGCCGATCGGCTCACGCCGCACGTACGAGGTGTGCCCCGCCATGTACTCACCGGCGGAACGCCCCTCCAACAGCCGGGCGGCGCCGGCGAAGAAGCGGAACTGGTCCACCGCCGGCGGCAGCTCCTCCTCGGCGGTGAGCTGGCGTGGCTTGCCGGTGTTGCGGACCTCGGCGTCGACCAGCTCGGCCGCCCGGGCCTCCACGGCGTCGGCGAGCTTGAGCATCGCCCGCTGCCGCTCGGCCGGCGTCACCTCCCGCCAGCTCTCGAACGCGGTCGCGGCGGCGGTCATCGCCGCGTCCACGTCGGCGGCGCCGGAGACCGGGGCCTGGGCGAACACCTCGCCCGTGCAGGGGTCGATCAGGTCGGCGTAGCCGCCGTCGGCCGGTTCGACGTAGGAGCCGTTGACGAAGTTGCGCAGCTGCTGCTGGTCACTCATGACGGGATCTCTCCGAAGGGGGCCGGGGGTGCGATTCTGCGGCGGTTATCGCAATCTGCCTGCCATCTTGGCTACTGAATTCGCGGCAGACAAGGGTTACGGCGACTGTTTCCGTCGGCTGGTTCCTCGTCTACGCTGCTCGGCGTGGAGCCCGCAGCCTTCTTCGTCGCCTCCCGCCCCGCCCACGGCGAGGGCGAGCTGACCGTCCACCACCCGTACGACGGTCGCCCGGTGGGGCGTACCACCCTCGCCACGGCCGACCAGGTCGAGGCCGCCGTCGCCGCGGCGGCCGGGGTGGCCGCGCAGGCCGCGGCCCTGCCCGCGCACGCCCGGGCGGCGGCCCTGGACCACGTGTCCCGACGGCTGGCCGAACGCGCCGAGGAGGTCGCGGAGCTGATAACCGCCGAGAACGGCAAGCCGGTGAAGTGGGCCCGAGCCGAGGTCGGGCGGGCGGTGTCCACCTTCCGGTGGGCCGCCGAGGAGGCCCGGCGTTTCTCCGGGGAGCTGCAACGACTCGACACCGACCCGGCCGCCAGCGGTCGGATCGCGCTGGTCCGGCGGGTGCCGAAGGGGCCGGTGCTCGGCATCGCGCCGTTCAACTTCCCGCTCAACCTGGTCGCGCACAAGGTGGCACCGGCCATCGCGGTCGGCGCGCCCATCATCGTCAAGCCGGCCCCGGCGACCCCACTGTCGGCCCTGCTGCTCGGCGAGCTGCTGGCCGAGACCGAGCTGCCGGCTGGCATGTTCTCGGTCCTGCCGGTACCGAACTCCCGCGCCGCCGAGCTGGTCACCGACCCCCGCCTACCGGTGGTGTCGTTCACCGGGTCCGGGCCGGTCGGCACGGCCATCCGCCGGCAGGTGCCGGAGAAGCACGTGACGCTGGAGTTGGGCGGCAACGCGGCGGCGGTGATCTGCGCGGACTGGACCTCGGACGAGGATCTGACCTTCGCCGCGCAGCGGATCGCCACGTTCGCCAACTACCAGGCCGGGCAGTCGTGCATCGCGGTCCAACGGGTGTACGTGCACCACACGCTCTTCGCGGACTTCCTGCCCCGGCTGGCGGCCGCGGTGCGCGCACTGCGTACCGGTGACCCCGCCGCGGAGTCGACGGACGTGGGACCGATGGTGTCCGAGGACGCGGCCCGGCGGGTCGAGACGTGGGTGGGCGAGGCGGTCGCGGCCGGCGCCACCGTCGAGGTGGGCGGCCCCCGGGACGGCGCGACCTACCCGCCAACCGTCCTGACCGGTGTGCCGGCGGACGCCAAGGTCGTCGCCGAGGAGGTGTTCGGGCCGGTGCTGGTGGTCGCCCCGGTCGCCGACGACCAGGCCGCGTTCACCGCGGTCAACGATTCGGTGTACGGGTTGCAGGCGGGCGTGTTCACCCGGCGCCTCGACGTGGCCTTCGCCGCCGCGCGGTCGCTGGAGGTGGGCGGGGTGATCGTCGGCGACGTGCCGTCGTACCGGGCCGACCAGATGCCGTACGGCGGGGTCAAGGGCAGCGGCGTCGGCCGGGAAGGGCTGCGCAGCGCCATGGACGACTACACCGAGCCGAGGGTCATGGTCCTCACCGGGCTCGCGCTCTAGCCGGCCTGCCAGGTGCCGTCGGCGCGCACCCTTGCCGGCGCACGACCGAGCAGCAGGGTGGTCAGCGCGGCGTCGATGGTGTCGCCCAGGAACCACTCGCCGGCCTGATCGAGCGCGAAGATCCGGCCGCGCTCGTCCACCGCGAGGATACTGTCCTGCTGCTCGGTGCCGATCGGGAAGAGCCGCACGCCGAGCACCGCACCGAAGTCGGCGAGCGTGTCCGCGGTGTGCGCGATGGTGTGCGGGCGGATGTCGAAGCGGGAGATCCACACCTGCTCGCCCGGGCCGCGGCGGGCACCGACCAGGCTGGGAAACGCGGTCAGCGTCTCCGTGACGGCGGGAAAGACCTCGTGGCGGTGAGCCCGGCCCGGCACGGCGGTCACGTCCCGTACGGCCGCGGCGGCCATGAGCTGGTCCCCGAGGTGGGGCCGCCAACCGGCCGCCACCAGCGCATTGGCCACGTCCGGCGGGAAGCGGCCGGGATCAGGGTCGGGCTCCGTCGGCGGGTACCAGGTTTCGGTGTACGCCCGAGCTGACTCGGGCAGAACGTTGGCGCGTACCAGGAAGTTGATGCACGAGTCGCAGGGCCGCTCGGCGGGGCCACCTGCCGGATCACCCGGCTCGCGGATCCGGAAGATCTCGAACCGGGCGCCGTCCAACAGTGCCGCGGCCTCGGCCCGACCCATCGGCGCGATGCCCTCGGTCGCCCGTCGGTGGTCGTACTCGTGCAGCACGTCGGAAACCACGATCAGCTCGGCATGACCCTCGCCGCCGCGAACCAGCTCGCCAGGCGGCAGCTCATCCAGGTAGGCGCGGATGAGCGGGTGGTGGTTCAGCGGGACGTCGCCCTTCGTGCCCTGGGCCGTCCAGATGCGACCGTCGATGGTCAGATGCGCGGTGGTGTTCGGGGTGGCGGCCCGATGGATCTCCCGGACCAGCAAGCTCGACTGGTCGACGGTGCGCGCGGCGGTGGGCCCGGTGGGCTGGCTGCGTCGGTACATGTCCGCCACGACGGTGCTCGGCACCCGGGGCCAGGTGGTGACTCTGCCGGACTGCTTGTCGATGACGGTCGTCGGCAGGTCACCGGGCACTGTCCGTACCTCGGTCGGCACGATGGATGTGATGACGTAGCCGAGGTCGAACTCGTCGACCGTCGGGGTGCACTCGTGGCCGAGGCGCTGTGAATCCCGGTGAGCCCAGACGGCCGCGAGCTGCTCGGCTTGTTGACGGTCGATCACGCCCAGAAACTACCGGACCACGCGGGTCGGTGGCACCCGGTATGGTTCGCCCTACCGACGGTGACGGGAGGAGCGGCGGGTGAGCGAACGCGTGGACCGGGACGCCAATCGCGAGCTACGAGCCCGATTCGACGACGTCTACGGCCAGTACCAGCAGCTCAGGTCCGGTTTGGACAGTCTCCAGGCGCGGCTCGCCGAGGTGCGGGTGACCCGGCGATCGGCCGATGGGCAGGTGACCGCCACGGTGGGTGCCCGGGGTGAGCTGATCGCCGTCGAACTGGACCCGGCCGTCTACCGCGACCGGGACGCCGAGGCGCTGAGCCGGAAGATCACCGAGACGGTCCGCGGCGCCACGGCCGCCGCCACCGAGGCCACCCGCGCGCTGGTCGCCGAGAGCATGCCGGCCGGCTCCGGTTCGGTGGAGTTCCTGCGCACCGGCGACTACGGCGCGCTGCTCGGCCGGGCCGACGCGGTGCTCGGGCGGCGCGAGGGGCCGGCATGACCGACGGGCAGCTCTGGCTCGATCCGTCCCGGGCCCGCCGGGGCGGCGCCGACCTGGCCCTGGCAGGCGAGGCGGTAACGGCCCGACGGGCGACGGAGGGCGGCGAGATCGAGGCCGCCAGCGGCGCCCGGCCGTGGGGCCGCGACGACATCGGCGCCGCGTTCGAGCGGAGCTACCGCGGGTTCGAGCAGACCGTGCTGCGGGCCTGGACGGGCATTGGGCATCGGGTCACCGAGCTGGGCACCGACGTGGTGCGCGCGGTCGACGCCAGCGTGCACACCGACGCTGCGAGCGCCGCCCGGTTCGACCGGGCCGCCGACCAGCGCTGACGGCGAGCCGACCCCGATGAGTGTGCTGCCGAGCCCGATTCCGCACCCACTGGACTACGCACCCTGGGACGTGCCCGGCTGGGTCTACGAGGCCCTCGACTGGGCGGTCGGCGTGCAGTGGCCGGAGGGGAACGAGCGGGCCGTCTGGGATGTCGCCGACCAGTGGTACTCCGTCGCCGCCGTGCTCGCCGGCCCGCACGCCGACGCCGCCGCGGCCGCCGCCGAGGTCCGCAGCGGATACGGCGGCGTCGGGTCGGTCGACGCGGCGTTCGAGGCGGCCTGGCGGGGGCTCGCCGAGGGCGGCGACGCCCCGCTGCCGGTCCTGCTCGCGGTCACCGCCGACCTGGGCCGTCTGGTCGAGGAGTGCGGCTGCGACATCGAGGGCGCCAAGCTGGAAGTCTGGATCGAGCTGGGCATCCTGGTCGTCGAGCTGCTCGCAGTCGCGGTGGCGGCGGTGCTCACCGCCGGTGCCGCCTCTCCGGCCGCCGGCGCGGCGATCACCGCGACCCGGCTGTTGATCCAGCAGATCTTCAAGCGGCTGATGGGGCAGCTTGCCAGCAAGTCCCTCAGGCACGGGCTCAAGGAGGCTGGCGAACGGGCCGCCAAGGAGGTCACGCGGGGCGGCGTGCGTGGGTTCGCCAAGCGAGCCACCCGGGAAGGGCTGGAGGAGGCGGCCGAGGAAGCCGGCGTCACCCTGGCGACCCAGGCGTACCAGAACTCCACCGGGCGGGCGCACGGTGTGGACCTGGCCGACCTCGGCGCGTCGGCGGTCGGCGGGCTCGCGGGCGGGGCGGTTGCGCCACTGGCCGGCCTGGGCCGCCACGCGACGGGGCGCGCGGCCCGGGTCGGTGAGCACCTGGGCCGGGAAATGACCAGCGAGGTGCTGGCCGAGAACGCCGCCAGCCTCGCCACCGGCCGTGGCCTGACCTCGGTGGAGGACGCGGCGCGGGCCGCCGCGTCCGGTGCCACCGGCTCGGCGACCGGGCAGGCCGACCACGCGTTGCACGCCCGGCTCGACGCGCAGGCCAACGCCCTCGCCGGAGCCTCCCTCGCCGGCCCATCCCTGGCACCGGTCGACTTCTCCGCGCCGGCTCCCGCAGCACCCGTGGCTGCGGCCTCGTCTGCCTCACTCGCGCCCGCGTTGGCCTCACCTGAGGACATTGCCACGGTGGCTGCGTCGCAGGCGGCGGTCGGCGAGGCCGATGTCAGTACGTCCTCGCCGGACGGTCGGGTGCCGCGCGGTGAGGTGGGAGCCATCGGGTCGTACGAGGCCGGCCTGACAGCGCCCGCCGTGTCGGACCTGAACGGGTCATCGGCGTCCACCATCGCCGGATCGCCGAGCGTCGACGACGGGCCGAGCCGTTCCGCGACCCCGGCCGAGACCGCTGTGGCCTCTCCGGACCGACTTGGGCAGCCCACTGCGGACCGGTCGGTCGCAGCGCCCCTGATCGCCGCCGACCCCACACTCTCCTCGGTGGCCGCGCCCGTCGCCGGCACCCTCGATCAGACCGGCGGGACAGCCACCAGCGTCGCGCCTCCGTCACACGCCTCCACCGCGGGTGCGCTCGCCTCCGGTGGCAACGGTCCCTCCGCGTGGTACCCGTCGGCTGGCACCACGAGCACCCCGATCACGTCCACCGGTGCCACCCCGACGGCCACCGCCGGTGCAGCACCGCCGGTCATGTCGACCGGCCCGCTGGCGGCATCGCACCTCCCGATACGGGAGGCACCTGCCCTGGCGCGCGTACCCGCCCATCCCGCTCGCGGCCGGGCATCGGTCCCGGCCGACGTAGCAGCACCCGCAGAGCTCGACATCGAGAGCAGTGACTGGTACGCGGCCCTGTGGAGGGCCGAGGCGGAAGCCGCCGAGCGGCGGCTCTACCAGGGCTACTACGAGTCGCGACGGACCGAGTTCGAGGCCAGCCGCCGACAGGCGGAGGCCAGCCGACTGCGTGCCCTGGCCGCCGAGCACGACCGCAGGGCCGCCGAGTACGCCAACTACGCCTGGCAACTCCGCCACACCGGTCACCCGCGGTGGGCCGACGGCTGGCAGCGGACCGCGAACGACGAGATGCGGGCGTACGCCGAATTCCGTGACCTGGCCGACGCGGTGCTGGCCGGCGCCAGGGCGCCTTCGGTCGTGGACATCGGCGACGCGGCGTTCCGGCAGGCCAACAAGGACGTGGGCGCCCTCGCCCTCGGCGCGGTGGAGTCCGTCGGCCGGTCCCGACTCACCGGCGACGACGTGCCCCCGCCCATCGACGACTCCCGGCCGTACGGGCAGCCCGGTGGGCTGCGCCCGCCGCTGGCCCTGCACCAGGTGGACGTCGAACGGCAGATGCCCCGCGAGCCCGACGGCAGCATCGTCCGCACCGCCGACCCTCGCCGAGGCGACTGGTTCCGGCTCCTGAACGACGGTGGTCCCGAGGCCGACGCCACCCGGGGCATCAACTGCCTGGACTGCACCCTGTCGTTGTTCGAGACGTGGGTGCACGGGCGACCACGGGTGTCCGCGCCGCGCACCTTCGACGGCTACCTGGACGGTGACATCCGGCGCCCGATCCGAGGCGAGGCGGGCGGCCCGGGCCGGGTGGAGGACGCGACCGGCGGCCGCTTCCAACAACTCCTCGCACCGCCCACCGGCCAACCGTCGGACCCCGCGCAGACACGGCGGACCGCCGACCGGGGTTACGCCAACCTGCGCGACCAACTGCTGCTGGGAGGCCACGGCAGCTACGCGTTCCTGATCACCGAATGGCCCAACGGCGGCTCGCACGCCTGGGTGGCACTCAACCAGAACGGCACCGTGCTCTACGTCGACCCGCAGACCGGCCTCGTCCGGGACCGCCCGCTGT
This sequence comes from Micromonospora yongxingensis, assembly GCF_052601155.1. Lineage (NCBI taxonomy): Bacteria > Bacillati > Actinomycetota > Actinomycetes > Micromonosporales > Micromonosporaceae > Micromonospora > Micromonospora yongxingensis. Next base: position 21,012 of record NZ_JBQXEO010000003.1, on the reverse strand, counting down.
ATCCCCACGTGGTCGGCATCGACGCGCTGGTGCTCGATGGGAACGGCCGGCCGATGCCGCTCGGCGGGCTACCGCGAGGGCGGTTCAGCGAGCGTCCCGACCTGCCGGAGCACCCGCCGGCACTCGACGACGGCGGCCACGGCGAACCGTACATCAACCGGATGTACCTGCTCCTGGACGGCCCTGGCGCAGCGGAGGCGGACACACCTACCGGAGTGGTGCCATCCCCTCGCCGGGCGGATGGGAACCAGGCGCCGACGGAAACCGACCCGACCCGGGCGGTCCTCCTGAGTAGTGCCGGGTTGGATGAGGTCTTCGCCGCCGGGGTCAGCCCCGGCGAGTTCGCGTCGACGGTGGATGCGCCGACCCTCCGCCGTCTCGTGCCCGACCTCGACGAGGCGGCGGCCCGGGATGTGGCGCGACTGTTCGCCGACGCCCGGGTTCGCGACATGCTGGACCGCGCCGAGCGGGAGCCGCCGCCGGCTGAGCCGGACCTCGCCGCAACCCTGGTACGGCAATTGGTACAGCAGCCGGAACTGGCGCGGATGATCCTGACCACGCCGGAGCTTTTTAACTCGCTGACCGCCCGTCCACTCACCTTGCACCACCTGGCGAGTCATCAGCAGGCAATCGACGTCCTTGGCGAGGTGCTCAACGACGTCGCCCAGCAGGAGGCCGCAGGGCTGGATGCGGCGGATGCTCGGCCCGTGCCTCAGCCGGATCCGACACCCCTCACCGAGGATCAGCGACGCATCAGCGCCAGTATTCAGGTGCGCCGGGGCCCCGTCGCCCAGGCCGGGTTCGACGGTCGCCGCCTTGCTGACGGGGCTTATCAGCGGCGCTACCTTGATGATCTCTACTCGGCGGCGGTTGTGGCACAGGCCGAACTGAACCAGCTAGCAGTCTCCCTTGCGCAGGTCGGTGATCTTCGTGTGGGCGAGCCCGGCTGGCGGTCCAAGCCAAAGGACCGCGGCCGGGCCGAGGACAAGATGAGCAAGCATCAGGGTGATGCGTCCAAGTTGCTCGACATTGCCGGGGCGAAGGTCGAATTTCGTCGTCTTGATGATCTCTATGCTGCCCTCGCCCGGCTACGCGATCATCCAGGCGTCGTGATTGTGAGGTTTGAGGACCGCTTCGTATCCCCGATGAGCAGTGGCTACCGGGACGTTCAGCTCGTGTTGCGGATGCGAAATGGCCACCTGGCTGAGTTCCGCCTGCATCTGGCTGCGCTCGACGCCGTCGCAGTTTGGGAACATGTGCTCTATGAGGTGCGACGCGATGTGGATGCCGTTGCCCAAGCGGAGCACCGAGCCTTGACGGCACGTGAGCGAGCGATCACGAACGGCATCCGCCTCCGGGAGCAACGCCTGTTCTGGCAGGCATTGCAGTCGACGTACGAGGAGCAGTCCTGATGGTCGAAATGCCGGGGCTTGTGCTGCCCTCTTACTACCTCTACTACCAGTCGCCAGTAAAGATCGTGGAGACTCCCGACGGTGGCGCCCGCGTATGGCGGGTGCTCATTGACACCGGCGGGTGGCAGGAGAAGAACGACCTCTTCGTGGAAATCACGCTGGGCGTCGGAGGTGAAATATTTCGCCGTACCGCCGAAGACTTCGTGCAGGAGGTTGAGGCATTCCGCGCCCACTACCTCACTGGGGATGGGCCGATCTTTGCTCTCTACGAGACAGTGCGGTCGCTCCAGGACCTGGCAGACGCCGAAGGTCGCCACCTGACGACGAAAGAGCGGGCTCTTGTCCGGGGGATCCGCCGGCGGACGTTCGTGATGTTCGAGGAACAACTACGGGCCGCCGGGGATCCAGGTGCGGATCCTGGCCTGGCCGCGGGCTAAACGCCTACCAGCTGCTCGCCGTAAGTACAGGCCGGAGGGCGAGAGCCTTCGGACACGGGCGGTTGCCGGCAGGGTCCGAATAACATCGGGGGCATGGCGCGATCCGAGACGGGCAGCAGCAGGTCTACGGCCTGGGCGTGGCCGGTCGGGATCCTGGTCGGCCTGGCGATCGGCATCCCTTTGTTCGGCTCCTCGGGTGGAGTCGCCTTCGGCATCGCCCTCGGTCTGGTGTTCGCGCTCGCCTTCGGCGCGACCGGGAACCGGGCCGGCGGCCCGGGTGCTGACGGCGCCGACGGCGGTCCGGATGGCGACGCCCACTCCACCGACACTGGGCCGGTCGTGCCGTCTACGCAGGACGGACCAGACAATAGGGGCGCCGACAGCGAGCGCCGAGGGTGATCGACTCGAGGTCGGTGACATCGGGGCATCCAGGGCCGTCTGATAGCCCGATATCGCCGATGCCGAGTCGATCATGGCCGCCGCCCGGGCCCGCGCCCGTGGCAGGAGCAGGGCCCGGCACGGTGGCGGAGGCGGTGGCCGTACAGGAGGAGTTGCGGCCGCTGGTGGACCTTGTCGGGCCGGGGCCGACGGCGCCCACGACGGTGGCTGGCCTGGACGTCGCGTACGCGCAGGGCGGTGACCTCCTCGCGGCGGCCGTGACCGTGTTGGACGCCCGGACGTTGGCCGTGGTGGATTCCGCGGTCAGCGTGGGCCGGCCCGCATTTGGCTACGTTCCGGGGCTGTTCGCCTTCCGGGAGCTGCCCGCGTTGCTCGCCGCGCTGGACCGTCTCACGACCCGCCCGGACCTGCTGGTCTGCGACGGGCACGGGCTGGCCCATCCGCGTCGGTACGGGCTCGCCTGTCACCTCGGCGTGGTCACCGGGCTGCCCGCGATCGGGGTGGGGAAGACGCCGCTGGTCGGCGAGTGGGTGCCGCCGCCCGCCGGTCGGGGCGCCTGGTCACCGCTGCGTGACGGCGGCGAGGTCGTCGGCCGGGTGCTGCGGACCCGGGACGGAGTCAAGCCGGTGTTCGTGAGCGTCGGGCACCGGATGAGCCTGGAGAACGCCACGGCGCAGGTGCTCGCGCTGACCCCGCGCTACCGCCTGCCGGAGACCACCCGTACCGCCGACCGGCTCTGTCGGGACGCCCTGGCCGGTGCATGCCAGCCCGGTGCCGGGCACCCCCGGCAGGTCCGCGAGCTGGGCCGCAAACCGTAACGGCGCACACATCCGGGCCGCTCTATGACCAGGGGTGGGGGTGGGCCGGTAGTAGCCTGACCCGCGGACCCCACCCGGGGAGGAACGGCGAGGTGATCATGACGGTACGTCGGCGCGCGGCGCGACTCGCGGCGGTCTGCGGTCTGGTGGGCGGCCTGGTGCTGCTCGGTGCGTCACCGGCACTGGCCGACGACGACTCGGTCCGGGTGGGTTCGGCCAGCAGCTTCACCGCGGGTGGCTCGGCGCAGGGGGTGAACGTCGCGGTGCGCAAGCGCTCCGACGGGTGCGTCCTGCTGCGTACCGCCCTGGGTCTGCGGCTTGAGGGCCTGCAGCCGGATCAGGTGACGGTGCAGGTCAACGCTGGTGGAACGTGGTTCCCGGTGCCCGTTACCGGCGGTGACGGCAGCGTGGCGACCGCGCAGACCTCACCGGCGAAGCCGACGTTGTGCAAGGGCAAGGGCATCACCGTGCGGTACCGGGTGTCCTTCGCCGCGGGTGCTCCGGGCGGTCGGCTCGCGGTGGTCGGGGCGGCCGCCAGCGCGGCCGGCCAGGAGTTGGGTCGGGGTTCCGACGCGGCGAGGGTGGTGGGCGGCCGGGTCTCCGCGTCACCCACCCCGACGCCGTCGAAGAAGCCGTCGCCCACGCCGAGCGAGGCCGCGCCCGTCGAGGCGGTGAACCCGGCCGCGCTGGGCGTCTCCGGCGCGCCCGACACCACGGCCGCCGCTGCCGAGTCCGGTGGCGGCTCACCGGTGATGTTCTTCGGCATCGCGATGGTGGCCGTCGGGCTGCTGCTCATCGTGCTGCTGTTCCGTCGCTCGCGGCAGGACCGGACGCCGACCGACGGCACCCCGGGGCCGCTGCCGGGTAACCCCGGTGGCACCACCTACCGCTCCGGCGGTGGGTCGCCGGCCGTGCCCGGCCAGACCGGCGGCGTGTACGGCCAGCAGCCGCAACCCGACCTCTACGGCACCGTGCCCGCTCCCCGGCCGGCGACGGGCGGGGTCTACGGGGCGCGGCCGGCCGGTGCCGCCCCGACGCCCGACGCGACGCAGCCGATGCCGGGCGGTCCGGGGGCCGGGCCGCTGCCCAAGGACCCGCCCGCCGACGGCGGCGACCACACTGTGTTCATGCCCCGGCTCCCCGGCTGAGCGGGGAGGGACCTCGGCCCTCCGATACGCTCAGGTTCGGTGGAACCTGCGGCCAAGGAGCGGAACCAGTGTCTGATCTGTCCCAGATCGTGAAGGCGTACGACGTCCGAGGGACGGTGCCGGACCAGTGGGACGAGCGGGTCGCCGAGGCGCTCGGAGCCGCATTCACCCAGCTGCTCAACACCACCGACGAGCCGGGCGACGCGGTCGTCGTCGGGTACGACATGCGGGCCACTTCGCCCGGGTTGGCCGCCGCCTTCGCCACCGGCGTACGGGCCGAGGGGCGCTCGGTGATCGAGATCGGGCTCGCCTCCACCGATCTGCTCTACTTCGCCTCCGGTTCACTCGACCTGCCCGGTGCCATGTTCACGGCCAGTCACAACCCGGCCCAGTACAACGGCATCAAGATGTGCCGCTCCGGTGCGCGGCCGATCGGCCAGGACAGCGGGCTGGCCGAGATCCGGAAGCGGGCTCAGGCGCTGCTGGATTCGGGCGCGTCCCGTCCGGCCGGTGAGCCGACCCGCCCGGCACAGCGACGGGACCTGCTGCCCGACTATGCCGCCTACCTGCGCAAGCTGGTCGACCTCTCCGGCATCCGGCCGCTGAAGGTGGTGGTCGACGCCGGCAACGGAATGGGTGGCTTCACCGTTCCCACCGTGCTGGGTGACGCCGCCCTGTCGGCGCTGCCGCTGGAGATCGTCCCGCTCTACTTCGAACTGGACGGCACCTTCCCCAACCACGAGGCCAACCCGCTGGATCCTGCGAACCTGGTCGACCTGCAGCGTGCCGTGGTCGAGCACGGGGCCGACATCGGGCTGGCCTTCGACGGCGACGCCGACCGGTGCTTCGTGGTGGACGAGCGCGGTGAGCCGGTGTCACCGTCGGCGATCACCGCCCTGGTCGCCGCGCGTGAGCTGGCCAAGCACCCCGGCTCCACGGTGATCCACGGCCTGATCACCTCCAGCGCCGTGCCGGAGATCATCCGCGAGCACGGTGGGGAGCCGGTGGTCGCCCGGGTCGGGCACTCCTTCATCAAGGCGGAGATGGCGCGCACCAACGCCGTCTTCGGCGGCGAGCACTCCGCGCACTACTACTTCCGGGACTTCTGGTTCGCCGACACCGGAATGCTGGCCGCGATGCACACGCTCGCCGCGCTCGGGGAGCAGTCGCTGCCACTGTCCGTCCTGGCCGGCGAGTACGAGCGCTACGTCGCCTCCGGTGAGATCAACTCGACGGTCGTCGACCAGGCGGCGGCGGTCGCCGAGGTGCGGGCCGCGTACCCCGACGCGACGGCCGACGAGATGGACGGTCTCACCCTGCGTTTCCCCGACGGCGCGTGGTTCAACCTGCGCGCCTCCAACACCGAGCCGCTGCTGCGGCTCAACGTCGAGGCGCCCACCCGCGAGCGGATGATCTCGCTCCGTGACGAGGTGCTCGGCCGGGTTCGCCGATAAGATCGCCTGCGCCGGTCGGCACCGCCGCCGGTGAAGCCGCACACGTGGAAGGAGCCGTGCCATGGCCCTGGATCCGCAGTTGCTCGAGATTCTCGCCTGTCCGGACACGCACCACGCCCCGCTCAGCTACGACGCCGAGGGGCAGACGCTCACCTGCACGCAGTGCGGCCGGATCTTCGAGGTCCGTGACGACGTGCCGGTGCTGCTCCTCGACGAGGCACGCGGCGGCCCCGGGCAGTCCTCATGATCGACGGTACGGCCGGTGTCAGCGGACGTCGTGACGCCGACGAAGCCCTGCTCGACAACCCGGACGCCCTGGCCGAGCACGACCCGGGCGGCATGCTCCGGCACACCGCCTCGGCCGGCGCGCAGGTCCGCGAGACGGCCGCCCTGGCCGCCGAGGCGAACCTCGCCGTGCTCGCCGACGACGGGCGGCCCCGGGCCGTCGTGATCGCCGGCATCGGCACCGCCGGGCGTACCGGCGACGTGCTGGCCACGGTGGCCGGGCCACGCTGCCCGGTCCCGGTCATCGCGCACCGCAGCGCGGGCGTACCCGGTTGGGTGGGCGCGGCCGACGTGGTGATCGCGGTGAGCGCGTCCGGTCGCAGCCCGGAGGCGCTCGGCGCCGCCGAGGCGGCGCACCGGCGGGGCGCCCGGCTGGTCGCGGTGGGTGCCCCCGACTCGCAGTTGCAGTCGGTCGCCGAGCGGGCCCGGGCGCCGTTCATCCCGGTGCCCCGGCGCGCACCGGCGCGGGCGAGCCTCTGGGCGCTGACCGTGCCGGTGCTGCTCGCCGCCCGTTCTCTCGGGCTGGTGAAGGTCAACGAGGCGGACCTCGCGGAGACCGCGGCCCGGCTCGACGCGGACGCCGACCGCTGCCGGTCCGCCGCGGAGTCCTTCGTGAACCCGGCGAAGTCACTGGCCCTGGGCCTGGCCGGGTCGATCCCGATCGTCTGGGGCTCGTCCCCGCTGGCGACCGTGGCGGCCCGCCGTTTCGGCGACACCCTGTCGGCCAACGCCCGCTACCCGGTGGTCACCGGTGCGCTCGGGGAGGCCGGCCGGGGCCGGGTCGGCCTGCTCGACGGCGTCTTCGGTGGGTTGGCCGAGGGGGAGCGGGACATCTTCGCCGACCCGGCGGAGGACGACGGTGAGGGCACCCGGCTGCGGCTCGTGCTGCTGCGCGACGGTGGGCTCAACGCCGAGGACGACACGGACGAGCCGCTGGCGGTCGAGGAGCGCCGCGCGGACGCCGTGCAGACCCTCGCCGAGCGCCGCGGCGTGCGATGCGACGTGGTGACCGCCGAGGGTGGCTCCGCGCTGGAGCGGCTGGCCTCGCTGATCGCCGTACCCGATTTCGCCTCGATCTACCTTGCCCTGGCTCATGGGCTGGACCCGATGGCGGTACCAGCCATCACCGAGATGAAGGAGCTGTCGAACCAGTGAACGGACCTAGTGCGCGGCGGAACACCGTCAAGCCGGGCGGTGCCGCGCGGCGGAGCGGAGCGACGGCGTGAGCGCCAACGGTGGAACCAAGGCGATCGTCGCGGCACTGCTGGCCAACATCGGCATCGCCGTCACCAAGTTCGTCGCGTTCATCCTGACCGGCTCGTCGTCGATGCTGGCCGAGGCGATCCACTCGGTCGCCGACTCCGGCAACCAGGGTCTGCTGCTGCTCGGTGGCAAGCGGGCGAAGCGCGAGGCGACCCCGCAACACCCGTTCGGGTACGGCCGGGAGCGCTACATCTACGCGTTCATCGTGTCGATCGTGCTGTTCAGCGTCGGTGGCCTGTTCGCCCTGTACGAGGCGTACCACAAGTGGGCGCATCCACACGGGATCACCGAATGGCACTGGGTGCCGGTGGTCGTGCTGGTGTCGGCGATCATCATGGAGTCGTTCTCCTTCCGGACGGCCATCAAGGAGTCCAACCACATCCGCGGCAACCAGTCCTGGGTGCACTTCATCCGCCGGGCCAAGGCACCGGAGCTGCCGGTGGTGCTGCTGGAGGACTTCGGCGCGCTGGTCGGTCTGGTGTTCGCGCTGTTCGGCGTCACCATGACGCTGATCACCGGCAACGGCGAGTGGGACGCCGCCGGCACCGCCATGATCGGCATCCTGCTGGTGACCATCGCGATCGTGCTGGCCATCGAGACGAAGAGCCTGCTGCTCGGTGAGGGTGCTGAGCAGCACGACGTGGACGCCATCGAGCGGGCCATCACCGACGGCCCGGAGGTCGAGCGGATCATCCACATGAAGACGCTCTACCTGGGGCCGGAGGAGCTGATGGTGGCCGCGAAGATCGCGGTGCCGGCCTGCGAGAGCGCCGAGGACCTGGCCCGGGGCATCAACGCCGCGGAGGCGCGGATCCGCGCGGCGGTGCCGACCGCCCGGGTGATCTACCTGGAGCCCGACATCTACAGCGCCGCCGCCGCCGAGGCCGGCACCGGCGCCGTCGCCGGCACCGCCGTACCGCAACCGCAGGACGCGTCGGGTGAGGCGGCCGGGCGGCCCGGGGGCTGACCGGTGGAACTGCTGTACGGACCGATCCGGGACTACGCCTGGGGGTCCCGCTCGGCGATCGCCATGTTGCAGGGGCGACCGGTGCCCAGCGCCGGCCCCGAGGCGGAGCTGTGGTTGGGTGCCCACCCGGGCGCACCGGCCAGCGTCGAGCGGGCCGGCCTCCGGGTCAGCCTCTGTGACCTGGTGCGCGACGAGCCGGGGCAGTGGCTCGGCCAGCGGGTCTCGGATCGGTTCGGCAGCCGGCTGCCGTTCCTGCTGAAGGTGCTCGCCGCAGAGGCTCCGCTGAGCCTCCAGGCCCACCCGGACGCCGAGCAGGCCCGGGCGGGCTACGAGGCGGACACCGGACGGCCGCCGGGGGAGCGCAACTACTCTGATCCGTACCACAAGCCGGAGTTGCTGGTGGCGCTCACGCCGTTCGAGGCGCTGTGCGGCTTCCGGGACCCGGTGGTGTCGGCCGAGGCGCTCGACGCGTTCGGCGTACCGGCGTTGGCGCCGGTGGTCGCCGCGTTGCGGACGGGGCCGGCGGGGCTGCGTACGGCGGTGCGGACGCTGCTCGGCTGGCCGTTCGCGGAGCGCGACGATCTGCTGAGTTCCGTGGTCGCGGCGTCGACGGACGGCCCGGACGCGGAGTTGGCCCGCCGGCTGGCCCTCGCGTACCCGGGCGACCCGGGCGTGCTGGTCGCGCTGCTGCTGCACCACCTGCGGCTGGCGCCCGGGGAGGCCATCTGGATGCCGGCCGGCAACCTGCACGCCTATCTGAGCGGTTGCGGCGTGGAGATCATGGCGGCCAGTGACAACGTGCTGCGTGGCGGGCTGACCCCGAAGCGGGTGGACGTCGACGAGTTGATGCGGGTGCTGCGCTTCGAGGTGCTCGCCGATCCGGTGCGGGCCGCGGAGCAGGTTGCGCCGGGGGTGGAGTGTTGGCCGGTGCCGGTGGACGACTTCGCGCTGCACCGGGTGCGGGTCGGTTCGGCGGTGCCCTCGGTCACGCTGTCGCTCCCGGGACCTCGCGTCGTGCTCTGTGCCGTGGGCCCGATCGCCGTGGACGACGGGGCCGGGGCGCTGACGCTGGCCTCCGGCCAGGCGGCGATCGGGACCGCGGCGGGCGAGTCGCTGCGGGTCAGCGGCAACGGTGAGGCGTACGTGGCAACCGCTGGGCTGCGCTGACGGTCGCTCGCCCCGACGACACAAGTCCGACTTTCCCGGAATAGCTTGACTCGCCTCTGGCTGAGTGTGACTCTATGAGTACGCAGCGTTATCGCGACGACGGTCCGACAACGTGCGGGGAACCAAACCGGGGGGATGCACGGGGCGGGCGGGACGTGGGCGGATTTTCCGTCCACCACCGACCGCCCCGTGCGCTGTCCGCCGACCGTCCCCGGCCGGCCGTCCCTGGCGCGCGTAAGGTGGAGAGTCGGCGCAGACATCGTTCGACAGGAGCTTTCATGACCAGCACCCTCCCGGCGTCTCCCAGCGGTACGCCGTCCGAGGCTCGGCCGAGCACCCTCGCCGAGGGCGACTTCAAGGTGGCGGATCTGTCGCTCGCCGAGTTCGGGCGCAAGGAGATCCAGCTCGCCGAGCACGAGATGCCCGGCCTGATGTCGATCCGCCGGGAGTTCGCCGAGGCACAGCCGCTCGCCGGCGCGCGGATCACCGGCTCGCTGCACATGACCATCCAGACCGCCGTCCTGATCGAGACGCTGGTCGCCCTCGGCGCTCAGGTCCGCTGGGCGTCCTGCAACATCTTCTCCACCCAGGACCACGCCGCCGCGGCGATCGTCGTCGGCCCGGACGGCACCCCCGAGGCCCCGGCCGGCGTCCCCGTCTACGCCTGGAAGGGCGAGACCCTGCCGGAGTACTGGTGGTGCACCGAGCAGGTGCTCACCTGGCCGGACGGGCAGGGCCCGAACATGATCCTCGACGACGGCGGCGACGCCACCCTGCTGGTGCACAAGGGTGCCGAGTTCGAGAAGGCCGGGGCCGTGCCGCCGGTCGAGTCCGCCGACTCCGAGGAGTACGCGGTCATCCTCGAACTGCTGCACCGCTCGCTCGCCGAGGACGGTCAGCGCTGGACGCGGATCTCCTCCGGCATCAAGGGCGTCACCGAGGAGACCACCACCGGCGTGCACCGGCTCTACGAGATGCACCGCGCCGGCACGCTGCTCTTCCCGGCCATCAACGTCAACGACTCGGTGACCAAGAGCAAGTTCGACAACAAGTACGGCTGCCGGCACTCGCTGATCGACGGCATCAACCGGGCCACCGACGTGCTGATCGGCGGCAAGATGGCCGTCGTGATGGGCTACGGCGACGTGGGCAAGGGCTGCGCCGAGTCGCTGCGCGGCCAGGGCGCCCGGGTCGTGGTGACCGAGGTGGACCCGATCTGCGCGCTGCAGGCCGCGATGGACGGCTACCAGGTGGCCACCCTGGACGACGTGGTCGAGCAGGCGGACATCTTCATCACCGCCACCGGCTGCTTCAACGTCATCACCAACGAGCACATGGCCCGGATGAAGCACCAGGCCATCGTCGGCAACATCGGCCACTTCGACAACGAGATCGACATGGCCGGTCTGGCCAAGCGCTCGGACGTCGAGCGGGTCAACATCAAGCCGCAGGTCGACCTGTGGCGCTTCGCCGACGGGCACGCCATCATCGTGCTCTCCGAGGGCCGCCTGCTGAACCTGGGCAACGCGACCGGGCACCCGAGCTTCGTGATGTCGAACTCGTTCGCCAACCAGACGATCGCCCAGATCGAGCTGTTCACCAAGACCGAGGAGTACCCGATCGGCGTCTACGTGCTGCCCAAGCACCTGGACGAGAAGGTCGCCCGGCTGCACCTGGGCGCGCTCGGCGCGAAGCTGAGCACGCTGACCAAGGAGCAGGCGGCCTACCTGGGCGTCTCCACCGAGGGTCCGTTCAAGCCGGACCACTACCGCTACTGATCGACGCTTCACGCACCGGGTCGGCTGTTCGCAGCCGGCCCGGTTCGTCGTTTCCGGACCGCTCCGAGCCCGGTCAGTCCGGACGGGAACGGCGGCGGGCGGGGCGGAACCACGTCCACAGGCACCAGACCAGCCAGCCGAGCGACACGACGGTGGCCAGTGCCCGCAGGCGCAGCGCGCTGAGCAGCAGCACCACGGCCAGCACCGTCAGCCACGGCAGGAATCCCCTCACGGCGGGGATCCTTCCACAGTCGGACGGCAGCCCGCTGATCGTCGGGCGGTCGCGGTCGCTCGCGGGCGAGGTGAGCTTGTCGTGAACAACTTGACGGGCCCTCTGAACAGGAGGAAGGTATGGCTGCCCTAAGTAAGCTGAGGCGTACCTATTGATCTCGGAGCCCGGATGTTCGCCACCTACCTGATCGGTCTGCGGGAGGGCCTGGAAGCGACCCTGGTGGTCAGCATCCTCGTCGCCTTCCTGGTGAAGTCGCAGCGCCGGGACCGGTTGCCTCAGGTCTGGGCGGGGGTCGGCCTGGCCGTCGCGCTGTCGGTGCTCTTCGGCTGGCTGATCGAGTACACCTCGACCTCGCTGCTGGCCCGCTCCGAGGACCGCGAGCTGTTCGAGGCGATCACCTCGGTCGCCGCCGTTGTCTTCGTCACCTGGATGATCTTCTGGATGCGCCGGGCGGCCCGCACCATCGCCGGCGAGCTGCGCGGCAAGCTCACCGAGGCGCTGGCCGTCGGGTCCCTCGCGGTCGCCGGGATGGCCTTCCTCGCCGTGATCCGGGAGGGCCTGGAGACCACGCTGATCTTCTACTCCGCCGCCCAGGGCGCGGCCGGCGACAGCGGGCCGTTGCTCGCGCTGATCGGCGGCATCGCCACCGCCGTGGTGATCGGCGGCCTGCTCTACGCCAGCGCCCTGCGGATCAACCTCAGCAAGTTCTTCACCTGGACCGGCGCGCTGCTGATCCTGGTCGCCGCCGGCATCCTCAAGTACGGCGTGCACGACTTCCAGGAGGCCGGCGTCCTGCCCGGCCTGAACGACCTGGCCTTCGACATCACCACGACGCTGGACCCGAGCACCTGGTACGCCGCACTGCTCGCCGGCATGTTCAACGTGACCCCCGCACCCACCGTGCTGGAGACGATCGCCTGGGTCGGGTACGCCGTGCCGGTTCTCCTGCTCTTCCTGCGCCCGGCCCGGCGTAAGCCGGCACCCGTCGCGACGGCGGCCGCGCCCGCGAGCGAGGCGGCCCCGACGACCGGCGCGACCGACACCGCGACCACCCCCACCACCGTCACCGAGCGCGGGGCCGACACCGGCGCCGAGGCCGAGGCGGCGACCACGCCGCAGCGTGCCTGACCCCACGAGGAGAGACAGCTCAGATGCGTACCACCCGATTCTTCGCGCTGGCCGCTGCCGGCGTGCTGGCCACGACCGGTGTCGCCGCCTGCTCCGACTCCGAGAAGGGTGATTCGGCCACCGCCGGCGGCCCGATCGTGGTCAAGGCCAGTGACACCGCCTGCGACGTCGGCACCACCGACCTCGGTGCGGGAACCGCCACCTTCAAGATCACCAACTCGGGCGCGAAGGTGACCGAGTTCTACGTGTACGCCTCCGGCGACCGCGTGATGGGCGAGGTGGAGAACATCGCCCCCGGGCTGAGCCGTGAGCTGCACGTGGAGCTGCCGGCCGGCACGTACGAGACGGCCTGCAAGCCGGGAATGAGCGGCAAGGGCATCCGCGGCGCGCTCAAGGTCAGCGGGTCGGCCGAGCCGCTGACCGCCGACGCCGCGCTGGCCGGGGCCACGGACAACTACCAGCGTTACGTCAAGAGCCAGACCGGCGCGCTGCTGGAGAAGACCGAGGAGTTCGTGGCCGCGGTCAAGGCCGGCGACGTGGCGAAGGCCAAGGCGCTCTTCCCGGTGGCCCGGACCTACTGGGAGCGGATCGAGCCGGTGGCCGAGATCTTCGGCGACCTCGACCCCAAGATCGACGGCCGCGAGGAGGTCATCGAGGAGGGGATGGAGTTCACCGGCTTCCACCGGATCGAGAAGGACCTCTGGCAGTCCGGCGACATCAGCAAGGACGGCCCGATCGCCGACCGGCTGCTGGTCGACGTGAAGGAGATCGTGGCCAAGGCCAACGCCGAGAAGCTCTCGCCGCTCCAGCTCGCCAACGGCGCCAAGGAACTGCTCGACGAGGTCGCCAGCGGCAAGATCACCGGCGAGGAGGACCGCTACTCGCACACCGACCTGTGGGACTTCGCCGCCAACCTGGAAGGGTCCAAGGCCGCCGTGTCCGCCCTCCGGCCGGCGCTGGAGCAGCGCTCGCCGGAGCTGGTGAAGCAACTGGACACCGAGTTCACCAACGTCGAGGCGCTGCTCGGCAAGCACCGCGACGGCGACGGGTGGAAGCTGCACACCGCCCTGAGCAAGGCCGAGCTCAAGGAGCTGTCCGACGGCATCAACGCCCTCGCCGAGCCGATCAGTAAGGTCGCCGCGGTCGTCGCCCGGTGACCGGACGTCAGGGAGAGTCGAGTCGATGAGCGGGAGCAGGTTGACCCGCCGGCGAGCGATCACGCTCGCCGGCGCCGGGGTGGCCGGAGTCGCCGGGGTGGCCGCCGGTGCGGGCGCGCTGATCAGCGGGTCCCGTGACCCGGCCGCGGCCAGCGACCACCCGGCTGGGGCCGTGCCGTTCCACGGCGAGCACCAGGCCGGCATCGTCACCCCGGCCCAGGATCGGCTGCACTTCGTCGCCTTCGACGTGATCACCAAGGACCGGGCCCGGCTGGTCGAGCTGCTCCAGGAGTGGACGGCCGCCGCCGCGCGGATGACCGCCGGGCGCGACGCCGGCGTGCTCGGCGCGGTCGGCGGGATGCCCGAGGCTCCGCCGGACGACACCGGCGAGGCCCTCGGCCTGCCCCCGTCGCAGCTCACCCTGACCATCGGCTTCGGGCCGACGCTGTTCCGCGACGCCGACGGCCGGGACCGGTTCGGCATCGCCGACCGGCGCCCCGCGGCCCTGGCCGAGCTGCCGAAGTTCCCCGGTGACGCGTTGCAGCCACAGCTCTCCGGCGGCGACCTCTGCGTGCAGGCGTGTGCCAACGACCCGCAGGTGGCGGTGCACGCGATCCGCAACCTGGCCCGGCTCGGCATGGGCGTGGTGAGCGTCCGCTGGTCGCAGCTCGGCTTCGGCCGTACCTCGTCGACCTCCCGGGACCAGGCCACGGCGCGCAACCTGTTCGGCTTCAAGGACGGCACGGCCAACCTGAAGGCCGAGGACACCGACCTGCTCCGCGACCAGTTGTGGGTGCAGCCGGGCGACGGGCCGGACTGGATGGCCGGCGGCTCGTACCTGGTCACCCGCAAGATCCGGATGCTCGTGGAGACCTGGGACCGGACCTCGCTCGTCGAGCAGGAGGAGATCGTCGGTCGGACCAAGGGCAGCGGTGCGCCGCTGGGCAGAACGGACGAGTTCGACGAGCCGGACTTCGCCGCGCGTGGTGCCGACGGGCAGCCGGTGATCGCCGAGCACGCCCACGTCACGCTCGCCCACCCCAGCCGGAACAACGGCGCCCACCTGCTGCGCCGCGGCTACAACTTCGTCGACGGCTCGGACGGCCTCGGCCGGCTCGACGCGGGCCTCTTCTTCATCGCCTACCAGCGGGATCCGCGCCGGCAGTTCGTGCCGATCCAGACCCAGTTGGCCCGGCACGACGTGATGAACGAATACCTGCGGCATGTCTCCAGCGGTCTGTTCGCCTGCCCGCCCGGGGTGCGCGACGGCGGTGACCACTGGGGGCGGACGCTCTTCGGCTGACCCCGTCCGCATCGCGACAGCGCGACCGGCCCGAGTGGCGGTGGCGCGCGGTGGCGCCGAAGGGGGATCATGGTGGTAGCCCGGCCGGGGGATCCATCCGCGCGCCGGGCCCCGCACCACGTGGCGCCGCCGCCACGGGCCGGGAGATGACACTTGCCGGCGGCACCAACCGTGCCGGTGACGCCGGTCCCACCGAACTGAATGGGGATGCAATATTAATCCCATGAGAGCCCGGGTACTGGTGGTCGACGACGACCCCGCCCTCGCCGAGATGCTCGGCATCGTGCTGCGCAGCGAAGGCTTCCTGCCGTCGTTCGTGGCCGACGGTGAGCGAGCCCTGGCGGCGTTTCGCGACAGTCGTCCCGATATCGTCCTCCTCGACCTGATGCTGCCCGGGATGAGCGGTATCGACGTGGCCCGGTCGATCCGGGCCGAGTCCGGCGTGCCGATCGTCATGCTGACCGCCAAGAGCGACACCGTCGACGTGGTCCTCGGCCTGGAGTCCGGTGCCGACGACTACGTGGTCAAGCCGTTCAAGCCCAAGGAGCTGGTGGCCCGGATGCGGGCCCGGCTGCGCCGGGGCGAGGACGTGGCTCCGGAGATGCTGACCATCGGGCCGCCCGACAACCAGATCACCATCGACGTCCCGGCGCACACGGTCAGCCGCAACGACGAGGAGGTGAAGCTGACTCCGCTGGAGTTCGACCTGTTGGTCGCGCTCGCCCGCAAGCCGCGTCAGGTCTTCACCCGTGAGGTGCTGCTGGAGCAGGTCTGGGGCTATCGGCACGCGGCCGACACCCGGCTGGTCAACGTGCACGTGCAGCGGCTGCGCGCCAAGATCGAGCCGGACCCGGAGCGCCCCGAAATCATCCTCACCGTGCGGGGCGTGGGCTACAAGGCGGGGACCGGATAGCCTGGTCGCACTGTGTCGACCTCCCCGCCGCCGCACCCCTCGGCCGCCGCTGCTGCCCGCCGGTCCCGCGCCGGCTGGGAGCTCTGGCGCGCGCTGAGTGGGCGGGCCGCCCGGGTGGTGGCCCGGGTGCACCAGACCTGGCGTCGCTCGCTCCAGGTGCGGGTGGTGACCATCACGCTGGTCGCCTCCAGCCTGCTGGTCGGCGGCTTCGCGTTCCTGATCGCTGACAAGATCACGACGATCCTGCTGGACAACGCCCGCACCGACGTCCGGATGCGCGTGAACAGCGGCGCCGACTACGCGGCCAAGCAGGTCTCCCTCTACGGCCAGCCGCAGGAGGCGCAGCTCCAGGAGACCATCGAGGGCACGGTCAACTACCTGGCCGGTGGTGACCCCCAGCAGACCAGTGGTGTGGTGGTCGCGATCACCGCCGACGGCTACCCCAACGTCATCCAGACCCGCACCGCGCCCGCGGCGAACGTCCGGCCGCTGATCAGCCCGGAGCTGCGGGCCGCGGTCGCCGGCGGCAAGGTGGCCAGCCAGATCCGCACCGGACGGCTCACCGGGGAGTCGACGAAGTACCTCGTCTACGGCTCGCCGGTGCCCACCCGCTTCGGCCAGATCGAGCTCTACTACCTGGTGCCGCTGACCCGGCAGGACGTCACCGCCGCCGACGCCCGAGCAACCGTGGTGGCCACCGGCGTGGCCCTGGTGATCCTGCTCGGGCTGCTGGCGGCCCTGGTCACCCGGCTGGTGGTCAACCCGGTCCGGGTCGCCGCGCGCACCGCCCAGAGGCTCTCCGCCGGTCTGCTCGACCAGCGGATGGTGGTCAACGGCGAGGACGACCTGGCGCTGCTCGCCGCCTCGTTCAACCAGATGGCCACCAACCTGCAACGGCAGATCCTGCGCCTGGAGGAGATGTCCCGGTTGCAGCGCCGGTTCACCTCCGACGTCTCGCACGAGCTGCGGACCCCGCTGACCACGGTCCGGATGGCCGCCGACCTGATCTTCGCCGAGCGTGACGAGTTCGACCCGGCGGTGGCCCGCAGCGCCGAGCTGCTCCAGGCCGAGCTGGACAGGTTCGAGGAACTGCTCACCGACCTGTTGGAGATCAGCCGGTTCGACGCGGGCTTCGCCATGCTGGACGCCGAGCCCACGGACCTGGTGCCGGTGGTGCACCGGGTGGTCGACCGGTTGTCCGGCCTGGCCGAGCGGGTGGGCGTCCCGATCGAGCTGGACCTGCCGAGCACGCCGGTGATCGCCGAGGTGGACCCGCGCCGGGTCGAGCGCGTGCTGCGCAACCTGGTCGGCAACGCCGTCGAGCACGGTGAGGCCCGGCCGGTGCTGATCACCCTCGGCATCGACGAGACCGCCGTGGCGATCACCGTCCGGGATCACGGGGTGGGGCTCAAGGTGGGCGAGGAGAAGTTGGTGTTCAACCGGTTCTGGCGGGCGGACCCGTCCCGGGCCCGGCAGACCGGCGGCACCGGCCTGGGCCTGTCGATCAGCCTGGAGGACGCCCGGCTGCACGGCGGCTGGCTGGAGGCGTGGGGTGCGCCCGGGCAGGGCGCACAGTTCCGGCTCACCCTGCCGGCCCGCGCCGGTGACCGGCTGACCACGTCGCCGCTGCGGCTGGTGCCCGCCGACGCCGCGCTGCCGTTCGGCGGCCCCCGGGACGGCGGTCCGCTGGCCATCGGCCCCGGCACCGGCGGGGCGCTGGCGATCAGCCCGGCACCGGCCGGGGACGGGCAGCGGGCGGAGGTGCGCTCATGAGGAGTCGCCGCGCGCTGGGGGCACTGGGTGTGGTGTTCCTGCTGAGTGCCGGGTGCGGGATCCCGGAGGCGTCCGACGTCCGGGTCGACGGCAAGGGCGGCACCGCGGCGGAGGCCGGCGCGGTCAACGGTCGGCGCAGCGAGCCGCCGTCGCGTACGGCCAGCGGCAGCGCCAACGACGCGTTCGTGCGTAACTTCCTGTCCGCTGCCGCCGGTGAGCCGGACCGGGCCTACGAGCGGGTCAAGAACTTCGTGGCGCCGGAGCACCGGTCCCGGTTGCAGGAGAAGAAGGGCAGCGAGGTCGCGCTGACCGTGGTCCGGCTGCGGGAGACGATCTTCACCCTCAACAGCGACTCGACCACCACCGTGAAGATCACGGTCCAGCAGATCGGCGTGCTGCGGACCAACGGCACGCTGGCCCCGCCGGTGGCGACCGAGACGGCGTACGAGTTCCGGCTGCGCAGCGGGGCGCTCGGCGGCACGGGCAACGACGAGCGCGCCGGCCTGTACGTCCTGGACCCGCCGAACGCGCTGCTGCTCAGCGACGTCGCACTCCAGCTGTACTACCAGGACGAGTCGATCTACTTCTGGAACTCCGACCGCACCCGGCTGGTGCCCGACCAGCGCTACCTGCCGTTCGCGGTGCCGGACGAACGCCGGGTCAACGAGGTGGTGAAGTGGCTGGTCGGCGGGCCGTCCGAGTGGTTGCGACCCGGCGTCGTCGGGCTGCCCGACCAGACCGAGCTGATCAACAATGCTACCGGTGCGAACGACCGGTGGGAAGTCAACCTGGACATGTCCGGTGACGACAAGAGCCGGATCGACCAACTGATCACGCAGCTCGCCTGGTCCCTCGGTGACCTGAAGGGCGAACTGGAGCTGAAGATCCGCAACAACTCGCAGCCGGTGCAGGATCTGCACGAGCGCCGGGTGTCCCATTCGCTCTACCCGATCACCGAGGGTCCGCAGCGGTTCGGCGTGTACGAGGGCGCGATCCGCCCGCTCGACTTCGCCGGCGAGCCCAGCGGCGCCGTGCCGTTGGCGCCCGAGGTCAACCGCAACATCGTCTCGGCCGCCCTCGCGCGGGACCACGGCAGGATCCTCGCCGCGACGGTGGTGAGCGGCGGCAAGAACCGGCAGCGACTCGCCGTGGGCGCCGGTTCCGTTCCGATCTCCGCGCTCAACCGGAACGCGCCCGAGTACGCCTCGATCAGCCGCCCGGTCTGGCTGCGCACCGTCGACTCCCGTCCCGCCCAGGGTCTGGTGGTAGCCGACGGTCGGCTCTACCGCTTCGACGAGACCGCCCGGATGTACCAACTGCCCCTCAACCTGCCCTCCGCCGGGGTCACCGCGGTGGCCGCCGCTCTGGACGGCCAGCGGGTCGCGTTGATCGCCGACGGCCGGCTCTACGTCGCGGCGGTCAACCTGGACGGCGGTGGCGTCTCCATCGGCCCGCCCCGGCCACTGGTCACCTCGCTGACCGGCCTCACCGCGGTCGACTGGGGCAGTGAGGACCGGCTGGTGGTGGCCGGGTCGGCCGGTCAGCCGGCGATCTACGAGATCAGCGTGGACGGTGCCCTGGAGACGCCGCTGAGGACCGACGTGGGCGCCAAGGTCAACCACCTGACGGCGTATCCGACGAACCGCACTCTGCCGCTGTCCAGCGGGGCGTACATGTACGAGGCGAACGGGGTTGCCTACCGCAGCGGCCCGTTCGAACGGATCGGACCCGAGCGGGTGCGGGACATCACCCCGCCGCCGGCCGGAGTCCGACCGAGCAACCCGTCGGCCCCGTTCTTCCTCTACTGACGTCGTGCGCGGGCTCTGGGCGGATCTCGCCGATCTGGTACTGCCCGCCGACTGCGCGGGCTGCCGGCAGCGCCGGCCGGGCCTCCGGCACGGGGTCTGCCCGACCTGCGTGACAGCTCTGGACGCGCTGCGCCCCCGGCCCGTCCGTCCCACCCCCGCCCCGCCGGGCCTGCCGCCCTGCGTCGCCCTCGGCCCGTACGCGGGCCCGCTGCGGGAGGCTCTGCTGGCGTACAAGGAGCACGGTCGGCACGGGCTGGCCCGACCGCTCGGGGCGCTCCTGGCCGAGGCCGTCGCGGCGGCGGTCGGCCGGGCACGTCCGGTGGCGCTGGTGCCGGTGCCGGACACCGCGGCGGCGGCCCGCGCCCGCTACGGCGACCACCTCGACCGGCTGGCCCGGCACTGCGCGGCCCGTCTGAGCCGGGGCGGCTGGCCGGTCCGGGTGGACCGGCCGCTGCGCGCGCTGCCCCGACCCGACTCGGTGACGCTGGACAGCGCCGGTCGGGCGGCGGCGGCCGAGGCGGCTTTCCAGCCCCGCTCCGGTGCCTCCGGCAGGGGCGGCGCACCGGTCGTGGTGCTGCTGGACGACATCGTCACCACCGGGGTCACCCTGGCCGCGGCGTCGCGGGTGCTGGCGGCGACCGGGCGGGCACCGACTGTCGCCGTGGTGCTCGCGGCAACCGAGAAACGACTCCATTTGTAACCGACCGTGTTTCCGTTTCACCCGTTGGTGTACGAGCTGCGGAAAATTATGGGCGGTCTCGGCAACATGGGGTGACTGCCGGGCGAACAGGAGTTAGCGTTTCGCTGTCGGGGGTAGGAGGTCGTTCCACCCGCCTCCGGCGGTGAAAGGAGGCGTAGCCGCACTGACCGGTCGACGCCAGCGGGGCTCCCCAGGGCGCGCGACCGGGTAACCGGATCGAAGACCGTCCGAACAAGGGAGGTCACGTGGACATCGTGGTCAAGGGCCGTAACGTCGAAGTGCCGGACCATTACCGGGTGCACGTAGCCGAGAAACTCGCAAAGATCGAACGCTACGACCACAAACTCATTCGTGTCGATGTCGAGCTGTTTCACGAGCGCAATCCGCGCCAAGCCGACCACTGCCAGCGGGTGGAGATCACCTGCGTTTCCCGGGGCCCGGTGATCCGGGCCGAGGCCTGCACGAACGACTTCTACAGCGCGCTCGACGCGGCGATCGCGAAGCTCGACACCCGGCTGCGCCGTGCGGCCGACCGTCGCCGCGTACACCGTGGTCGGCACGCGCCGATCTCCGTCGCCGAAGCCACCGCCGGCCTGCCGGTCGCGGATCTGGTCGCCGCCCCGCTGACCGCGCCCGGTGACGGCGCCCGCGCCGGCACGGCCGTCGCGGAGCGGGTCGAGGAGGATGAGTACGACCAGCAGCCGTGGCACATCGCCCGGGAGAAGGTGCACCCGGCGGAACCGATGACCATCGACGACGCGCTGTTCGAGATGGAACTCGTCGGCCACGACTTCTACCTGTTCCAGGACAAGGAGTCCGGCCGTCCGAGCGTCGTCTACCGCCGCCACGCCTACGACTACGGGATCATCT